>JBEGMF010000011.1:0-30304 GCA_041183205.1 Actinomycetota bacterium
TGGCCGGACCGCCGGGATATCCAAGCCCTAACCAACGCGCCACTTTGTCGAACGCTTCTCCTGCGGCATCATCAATGGTTGATCCGAGAACGCGATAACGGCCATGACCTTCCATCAGCACTAACAAGGTATGGCCACCCGAAACCAACAAAACAACCACTGGTAATTCCAGATTCGGATCCTCTAAAAGTGCAGCATAAAGATGCGCTTCAAGGTGATTAACCGCCACAAAGGGAACATCCCATACCAACGCCAATGTTTTGGCCGCGCTAACGCCAACTAAAAGTGCACCAATCAAACCGGGTCCCACTGTTGCGGCCACAGCATCAACGTGATCGTCTTGGATTCCAGCTTCAACGAGGGAACGCGCAATAACGGGCGTGAGAAGTTCCACATGAGCGCGACTAGCGATTTCCGGTACAACGCCACCGAAACGCGCATGTAAATCCACTTGACTGGAAACAACCGATGACAACACTTGATGTCCGTCAACTACAACCGCGGCTGCAGTTTCATCACAACTTGTTTCAATTCCTAAAACGCGCAAGCCGCTCATTAGAGATATCCGTTCTTTGTTTCGTTGGGCTCACCGTCAACTTCATCAAGTTGATCGTCAGTATCGGTATCCCATTCAGAATGTTCATAAATAAACGGCTCATAAAGTGAGCGTTCAATTTCTACAAGACGTTTGTGATAGTTCTCAGAATCGACGTCGTACGCCCAGTACACCATGGCGTCTTCAACTGGATCTTTGTAATAGGCGGTGCGAGTTCCGGCGGGCATGAATCCAAAGCGCGCGTACATCCGCTTCGCAGAAGTGTTCGATGCGCGTACTTCAAGTGTCACGCAATCCGAACCATGGGCAATGGCTCGCCGCATAAGTACAAGCATTAAACGAGTTCCGATACGCGCACCTTGATAGGCGGGATCTACGGCAATGGTGGTGATATGCCCTTCGTTAAGAGCAAACAACATTCCGGCGAAACCAACAATTTCTTTGCCTTTTTTGGCGACGAGATAAACCCGCTCGGGACGACGGGCTTCAGAAAGGAATAACCCGAGAGACCATGGGGTGGAACTGGTTTGTTCTTCTATGCGCAAAACTGAGCGCAAATGGCGCCGCCGCATTGTGCTGATGACAAGTGAATCATTGTCGTCGTGTTGATCGACGATTTCGTCTTCTTGTAATGCCATCGTCAAACACCTGGCCTTGTTGACCAATTGATTTCGGCATCTGGTTTACGCAAATACAAAGGTTGAAGATCCCACGGCTTCACCCAGTCTTCGCGTAAGGCTTTGGCATGCGCCAACAACACCAATGATGACGCTGAAGGGTAAGCAAAACCTTCTTCAACAATTTCGCATTTCTTAAGACCTTCAAAAACTTCGCGATAGCGAATGGCTCCATCGCCGACGAGTAAGCACTCTTCACTAGCGGCCATAAGTTCCGATGCGAGATCTTCCGGTGAACCAACAAAGTGTTCAGAAATCCGCTGCACTCCGCCCGGCACTTGTCGATAAAACGCGTAAAACAATTCGCCGCGACGCGCGTCGATGGTGGCCACAATCAATCGAGAAGTGAAGCGCACGGGAAACGCGAGCAAATCCAAACTCGGCACACCGATCATGGGGACACCAAGCGCATGTGCCATCGCTTTAGCGGCCGCAACGCCCACGCGTAATCCGGTAAAAAGCCCGGGTCCTAAATCAACTGCCACCACACTGATTTCGGAAAGTTCAATACGCGCTTGTCGACAGACAAATTCAATCGAGGGCGTAAGAATTTCGGCGTGTTGACGACCACGCACACTTTGCGTTGAAGCCAAGACACCTTCGTGTCCACCAACAGCAACGCTCACTTGTGCCGTTGCGGTATCGATACCGGCGATCAGCATTAGTCCTCCGTCTCCGGTTCATGAATCCATGGCGCTACGGCAGTGGCGACAGCTCGACTACGAGCGCTCCAACGAGTGCCCGTGGGTACAAATTCGATAATGCGCACATCATCACTTTGACCATCGTGGTCCACCGAAATTGCAACTTCATCAAAATGGAAACGAATTTCCAAATATTCACTGGGTAGAGCCGGTGCCACCGAGTCTCCCCATTCGATGATGGTGACACCACCGTCATCGATCATTTCCGGAACACCGAGATCAAGAACTTCGGCTAAAGCCTCTAAGCGATAAACATCAAGGTGATTGAGTTCCAAGCGTCCTTCATAGGTGTTTACCAATGTGAATGTTGGACTGGTGATGAGATCATCAATTCCGAGCGCGGCGCCGAATCCTTGGGTAAAGGCTGTTTTGCCGGCACCCAAATCGCCCGCCAACAACACCAAATCTCCGGGACGCGCCAATTCGGCGAGCGCAGCCGCGAGTTCTTTTGTTTCTTCGACTGATGTCGTGCGGGCCCAGATCATCGTTCACCCCGTGTCGGATAAAAACGAGGGACACGTGGTCCGATGCCGCAAACAATTTCGTACGCAATGGTGTCGGTGAGTTCCGCCCATTCATCGGCAGTAATCACTTCATTGCCTTGACGTCCGAGCAGAACAACATCATCACCAACATTTACTTTGTCGTCACCACAATCAACCATCAGTTGGTCCATAGTGACAACGCCAACAATCGGTCGCCGTTTACCGGCGATTAAAACTGATCCACCCCGCAAACCAAGATTGCGCGGCACACCGTCGGCATAGCCAATAGGAATAGTGGCCACGTTCGTATCCGCGGTAAAGCGATGGCGATGACCGTACGAAACACCTTCACCGGATTTCGCTCGTCGTACCGCCGAAACTTCAGCGCGCAATGACATCGCTGGTTGCAGATCAATGTTTTCCGCTAACCCTGGTGCCGGTGCGATTCCATAAACCGCAATTCCAACGCGCACTAAATCAAAACGGCCACGCGGATGCGCTAAGGCCGTGGCGCTATTGGCGCTGTGCCGCAACACTGGATTGATTCGATTCGTCGCCAATTCCGCCAACACGCTTTCAAAACGATCTAATTGCTCGGCGGTAAATGGATTGCTCGGTTCGTCAGCCACGGCAAGGTGAGTGAAAACACCTTCGAGTTGCAAATTTTCATGGGCAACAATTTGCTGCGCTAGCGCCACTGCGCTTTCCGGATAAACACCAATACGGTTCATTCCGGTATCAATCTTCATGTGCACGCGCACGTTTTTCTTTTGTTTTGTCGCCGCTTCGGCCAGTGCCTTAACTCCTTCAGGAGTAGTAAGACAGACGCGCAAATCAAAACGAACGGCCGCATCCATATCGGCTGGGCGCGGCTGCGAAAGCAGCAAAATTGGCGCATCGATTTGCGCTTTGCGCAAAACCGCGGCTTCTTCAATCAGTGCAACCGCGAGCCAATCCGCACCGGCCGCTAATGCCGCTTCGCTTACTGCGATTGAGCCATGACCGTAACCATCAGCCTTTACAACCGCGCAAAGGAGCGACGGACTCACTTCTTTCCGCAGTTGCCCGATGTTTTGGGCGACTGCGTCGAGATCCACCTCAACGCGCGCAGACCGCATTCGTCGTTACCCGTTTGCACTTTCAGGAGAATCAAACTCACGCACGATGGCGCGCACAATGTCACCACGGGCAATGATGCCGATCAGTTGACCATCATCATCAACCACCGGTAAACGATCGACACCTTGGTCGTGCATGATGGTTGCGGCATATTCAACCGAATCTTCGGGCGACACAACTTCAAATTCAGTCGACATATGTTCGCCGACCGTTGCACCAAAGGCTTTCTCTAAATCACGATCAAACTTCTTTTTCGAACTTGGCAGTTCGATATAGGCGCCCAGAAGTGCAATCACCGTGGGGAGATGCAGACTGGCTTCTTCAACAATGAGATCGGCTGTCGAAAGCATTCCCACCACTTCACCGTTCTCCACTACCGGTGCTGCGTCAACATCACGACGCAAAAGTGAGCGCATCGCATCATCAACTCTGTCGGAAGGAGCGAAAACTAAGACATCTTTCGTCATTAGTTCTTCGACTGGCTTTTCCCTCAGCATTATTCCTCCGACCGTAGATGGGTGGCGGGCCGCAAGGCCACCACTTGTGCAATTGCGGCGGGCAGAAATTCGACAATGTCGCTTGCTACAAAACCGCGCTTCCAGCCTAGGGCTCCGGCCCTTCCATGGAGGAATGCTCCGGCGGCGGCCGCCAAAAATGGGTCCATTCCCGAGGCGGACAATGCGCCAATGATTCCGGCCAAAACATCGCCGGTTCCCGCCGTGGCCAATCGAGCGTCACCCGCAATCGAGAGCAACGCGCGCCCGTCGGGATGGGCGATCACCGTGGTCGGACCTTTCAAAAGAACAATCGCCCCGGCTTTTGCGGCCAAGGCCCGAGCATCATGAAGTCGATCATCACTCGGGCGAGATCCGAAGACGGATGCGAATTCACCGTCATGAGGAGTGAGGATTGTTGTCGGCCCTACAAAGTCTTCAAGCTGTTCGCCTAACGCAGTGATGCCATCGGCGTCGACAACACAAGGAATATGCGCATTGGTTGCCAGAGCAACAATTCGACGAACGCCTTGTCTCGTTTCAATATCGGTACCGAGTCCGTTGCCGATCACTAACGAAGAAAAACGTGAAAGTTCATTTTCAACTTCATTAGTCCATTGCGTTGGTGAAAGTTCCTTTTGCACGACTTCGATTGGAAGATCTTCTAAGTGACAATGCGGCGATGAGGCGCGGATATAACCCGCGCCCGTTCGGGCTGCGCCACGTGCCGTTAACGATGCCGCACCTTCCATACCGATACTGCCGGCAACAATCCAAACCGCCGACTTCCATTTATGAGTCTCGGCATCAGCATCAACCAACCAATCGCTAACCGCTTGCGCACCAACAACATGACAAGTAGCGCGGCTGGTATCTAAACCAATGTCGACCAGTTGAATATCCCCACTAAGGACTCGGCCCGGCGGAAAAACGTTGCCCGGCTTTAGCGCGGCAAAACAAACAGTGGCATTTGCGGCTAAGGCATTTTCAACTTTTCCCGTTGCACCATTAACACCCGAGGGGATATCAACCGCCAAAACTTTGGCCGTCGTCGGAATTATGGGCGGGTTGTAGTCGCCACGGAAACCAGTTCCGAACGCGGCATCAATGACCAGATCGCACTCACCTATTTCGGTTGTTGTGGCGACATCGAAAAGAGTGACATGGACACCGCGGGCCGCAAGCAAGCGCGCCGCCTCTCGCCCATCATTACCGTTATTTCCTTTGCCGTACAGAACGGCAACGCGGCGACCATAAGTGCCACCGAGTAGATCGATGGCAACTCTTGCCACCGCAGCACCCGCTCGAGCAATGAGTTCTTCCACTGGTTCGGGTGCATCGGCATCGATCTGACGCATTTCTTCGACTGTGACGACGGGAAGGAGATCGCCGTCATCAAGACGATCTTCGCTCTCCAGCAGCGGCGAAAACTCAACCGGAATTTCGCTCGATCCGATGGCAAACGCCAACGCCGTTGTTTTTGAATGACTCAAACTCAATTGCCAATGCTGAATACCGAGACGGTCAGCCAATGCCGCAGCACGATTATGCAAAACAATGCTGGGTCGACGATCAGTCGTAACAACTTCGATGTCATGCCACGACACCGGACCGATACCAACACCCATGGCTTTCATAACTGCTTCTTTGGCGGCAAACCGAATCGCTAATCGAGGAATCGGGTTGATCGATTGCGCGCAATACGCTCGTTCGGCATCGGTGAAGAGTCGATTTTCAATTGAAGGCTCGCGAGTTAACGACTCACGGAAACGTTCTATTTCAACAACGTCGGTTCCCACACCGATGATCATTTAGGAACGCCAATGTTCAGCCAACTGATTAACCGGTTCGGTCATCAGTTCGATAATGGGAATATCAGAGAGCAAATCATCACGGAACACGGGTTCAGTTTCGGTCACGGCATGTTTAATGGCCGCATAGCGATTGCGGTAACCCTGCAAGACCGAACGCAACGCGGGTAGGGAAAGGTCCGTGTGTAACCGCACATGCATAAGCGAAAGACCGGTCGATTCACCGTCTTTCATTTCCGGAACAATGATGACGGTGCGGCCATCACTTAATCCCCGCGCCACATAAACAGTTTTCTCGGCAGCCACCAATCGCTTGGTACCGCGTAATTGCGGATCATCGGCCACTCGGCTGCGCAATTCTCGGGCGATGCCGGTGCGATCGACAATGACCAATGTGGCATCGTCAATTCCCGATGGGTCTACTCGGCCCTCAATGGCATAGCGAGTTGCACCCAATACTTCGGCCACTAAAGGTTCTAGGGCTGCCAAAGTTCTCAGCGTGGCGTAAGTGAGTTGATCGCGCGATGCCCCCGTGGCCAAAACTGCGCGCACTAAAGGAACTTGTAAAAGCGTTTCATCGCTGCGCGAAATTCCAACCGTCACAGTTTTTGCTTGATGCTTAATGGCATCAATTGGTCGAGTGAGTTCGTCAATGGCAACTGAAAGTGCAGCAGTGAAATCTTCCAACACCACACCCGGAGTTCCCACTTTTCCGAACTCAACTTGATAGGCATCCAGCGGAACGCTGCCCAGCGCAAAACGCCAAAGTACGGAAAGTTTTACTGCGGTACTGGCTTCAAGATTTCCGTTGTATTCACCATTGCGCAGTGAATCGAAGAACTTCGTAGCCAACAAGGCCAATTCATCGCGGACATCAGCCAGGATCTTTTCACCGTCGGCATTACCAGCGGCAACCGATTCATCGATTGCGGCCCGAGCTTGACGCAGTGGAAACGCCAACGAATCAATGGCGAGTGCAGCCTCGTAACCAAATAGATGACCAACCATGGCCGACAAAATGAACGCCAGATTGCGATGCACCGCCGGAACGTTGATCACATCAAATGCAGATGCAAAACGTTCATCGCCTTCAGTGGCAACCACCACTGGCGCTGCTTTATGCGCTCGGTAAATTGCCACTTCTTTGGCTACGTCATCGGCGGTTGAACCGGAAAGTCCGGTTGCGCAAACCAAAATCAACGGTTCAGAAGAAAGATCAATATGTTTTTTGTCTTCCGTACCATCGCAGGCAATCGACTTATAACAAAGTTCCGAAAGTTTGATACGAATTTCTTCGGCGGCGATTCGATTCGCACCGTTACCAACAATGGCCCAATAACGCCGAGAGGGCGCTAACCGTTGAGCCGCCACCGCAATTTGCGGACGTAAAGCAAACGTTGTTTCAAGTGCCTGGGGAATTTCACGTAGCGCCGATAACAATTCCGAACTTTGGTTGCTACTCGCACCCGACGCTTCGGTAATCGCCGCCGCCAACAAATAGCAAGCAGCGATTTGAGAATAAAACGCTTTAGTTGAAGCGACACTCATTTCGACATCGCGACCGTCAGAGGTATAAAGCACTCCATCAGCGCGATCGGTTAAGTCGCTATTGCGTCGATTCACGATGGCTACGACATGCGCACCACGTGCTCGCACCAAATCCACTGTGCGGTTGGTGTCAGTTGTCGTACCCGATTGCGATACCGCTACCACAATGGTGTCGTTCATTTGATCGCTGAGTTGAAAACCACTTAGTTCGGTGGCCAAGACGGTTTCCACCCGCAAAGGACTTTGCGGATCAAATGCGGAAATCGCCTCACTCAGTGAACGAGCGGCAACCGCCGCGGTTCCTTGACCAATTGCCAAAATCTTGCGTATTTCGCCGTTGGCCAATTTGTTCTTGATTTCTTTGGAAAGAACGTCTTCACCTAACGCCACTCGCGTAAGACCATCACTATCAATGATCTTGCCCCGCAAAGTTTTACGAAATGAAGCCGGCGCTTCACTAATTTCTTTCAAAAGAAAATGATCAAAATCGCCACGATCGATATCGCGGGTCGTAATTGATGCATCCGCAAATTCTTTGGCCGAAACTGGAATTGGCGTTCCGTCGTAGGCCCAGCGTTCGATACCGGAAATATCGCCGGCATGATCTCCGCGTAACGAAATGATTTGACCGCGGCTAGCAGGGTTTTCGGCAATTGCTGGGACTTCGCCATCGAGGCGCAGATACGAAGATGTTTCTTCCACAACACCATATGGTTCGCTCGCGACAATATAAGCGTCTTCCGCGCAACCGACATAAAGCGCCTGACCACTACCGCGCAACGCAACCAAAATATCGTTCGGTGCTTTCGCCGCACTTACGGCAATCGCAACTGAACCTTCTAATTCGTTAACCGTTGATCGAAAGGCTTCGACAAGCGGCGTTCCATCTTCCATTGCTCGCGCCGTCAGCGTTGGAATGACCTTGGCATCGGTGGTGATCTCATCCGCAATCGACAACGACTGGGCGGCTTTTAAGTCGGCGAAGTTATCGACATCGCCGTTGAGCACCGCGGTTACATATTCCCGTTGAATACCGTCGGTTTCATCACTATTTAAAGGATGCGCATTCGGCTGAGAAATAATGCCGACGCTGGCCCAGCGAGTATGACTAAGCACCGACGCTTGTACATCGGGTGAAAGCAAGGCTTGACGCAAAAGTTGATCGCGCAAAATTGCCGTGCGGATTTCACGAGTGTTGTCACCCAATTCACCGATCTCCGCCGCGGCTTTATAAACAAAACTGAGATGCCCATCGGGGGTGCGCAACGCCATGGAACCGAACAAACTGTCGGCACCTCGTTCATTAATGACCGCTTGCATCGCTGGGGAATCAAGATCGATTCCGTGGCCTTGCACCAACAGATGTAACCCTGCGCTATCGCGACCACGCACTTCCAGACGATCCAGAGCGCTTAATGCTTGATGAATGGAAAGTGCAACACCAATGGCCGCCGGAGTAACCGTTCCATCGATAATTTCGGCGACACCAATTGCAGCACGCAGGCGATCGCGACGCACTGCCCAAGCCGCATCTTTCGCCGCCAGCAACGCGGCGTTGAGGTTTTCAAGATCCGCGCCCACCACCAACGAATGAGATGACGTTGCATCGTGATCGAGCGCTTTTTCAATGGCAGAAATTTGCAGTTCTATGCCGGCAATGACATTGGCAACCTGTGCCTGCAAGCCCGCATTCTCCAAAAGAGCACGCACACCGGGCACACCTCGAAGCGATTGATCGGCCGCTTCAATAGCCGTAGCCGCGGCGCGCAACGGAACGGATTGCGCCGCACTTGGTCCAATCTCAACCGCTGAAGCCAAAGAGGCAGCAGCCGACTCGAGTAGATCGATGATCTCCTCAGGCTGCGGAACCGGGCGCGTTTGGGGCCGCCGAACGACTGCGAAAATGCCACACATGACGTCTCCAGCCTAGGCGGAACTAACCGTTGCGACTGAGGCAGCGAGTTCGTCCGCTATTTGCTGCGCCATCTCTAGTGTCTGCGACTCCACCATGACTCGGATGAGTGGTTCAGTGCCGCTAGGCCGTAACAAAATTCTTCCGGTTGTTCCCAACTTTGCTTCTGCAGCGCGAATTTCAGCCGACATAACTTCGGAAATATTTTCGATGCGTCGATCGACACGCACATTCACCAACACTTGCGGAAGTTTGGTCATTGATGAATGAGCTAGTTGCGAAAGCGGCTGCGTCGATCGTTGTAAAAGATCGAGTAATTGCAAAGAGGTAAGCGTTCCGTCACCAGTAGATGCTAAATCAGCAAAAATAATATGGCCGCTTTGTTCGCCACCTAACGAACAATTGTTTTCTCGTAATGCTTCCGCCACGAATCGATCGCCTACTGGTGTTTCGATTACGTCAATGCCGAGTTCGGCCATTTTTAATCGAAAGCCGAGATTCGTCATCACCGTAACTACAACTTGATTACCGCGTAATGCATTTCGACTCATTAAGTCTTGCGCGAACATGGCGATCAATTGATCACCATCAACGAGTTGACCTTTTTCATCAACCGCAACAAGGCGATCAGCATCACCGTCTAACGCCAAGCCCACATCGGCTTTACGTTCGATCACTAATTGTTGCAACAACTCCGGATGAGTTGAACCACAACCATCGTTGATGTTTTTTCCGTTTGGTTCATTTCCAATTACTTCAACATCAACACCGAGTGCAGAAATGATTGCCGGAGCCACCGTGGTTGCTGCACCATTGGCGCAATCAAGAATGACGCGCAACGGCTTTTGCGGCGCAGTGCTTACTGTTTGTTGCAGCCAACTGCACCACTTCTCAACATCGCCTTCATCGCCAATGGGATCGGTTGGATCGGCAACATCGCCAAGCATGATTTCGGTCAACAATTCTTCGAGCGCTTTTTCACTGCTCTTTGAAAGTTTGTGTCCACCTGTGGCAAAAAATTTGATCCCGTTATCGGTCCAGGGATTATGCGACGCCGAAATCATCGCCGCCGGTGCGTTTCGTTTTTTGGCTGCATGCGCCACGGCGGGAGTCGGCACCACACCTAACGACAACACTTCGAGACCGGCACGCTGTAAACCGCCTGTCAAGGCTCGTTCGATCGCGGCGGATGATTCGCGGGTATCGCGACCGATCAAAAACACCGATCCAGAACCGAGAATCCGACCCGCGGCTTCGCCTAAGGCAGAAACAAAAGGGTCGCCAAAATCTTGTGCAGGTCCGCGTACACCATCGGTTCCAAAACGAAGGCTCACCGATCCACCTGACTTTCGCGGTCCGCAGACCGCAACACACTCAGCGCTTCGAGTACTGCGGAGCCTTACGTGCCTTCTTGAGGCCGTACTTCTTCGATTCCTTCTTGCGATCATCGCGAGTAAGGAATCCAGCTCGCTTAAGTTCGGGACGAGTTTGTGGGTCAAGTGCAACTAACGCACGGGCAATGCCGTGACGTAATGCGCCGGCTTGACCAGAAATACCGCCACCATCGATATTGCAATCAACGTCGTACACCTCATTGGTATTGGTGAGACGCAATGGTTCGGTGAGAATCATGCGGTGAGTTTCCGATGGGAAATAGTCAGTCACCGGACGCTTGTTAACGGTGATGTTTCCCGAACCTGGACGCAAGACAACGCGCGCAACTGCACGTTTACGACGACCAGTGGATTGAACGAGTGGGTTCGGCATGATTTTCCTTCAGCGTGAACTCAACGCGCCTTGGCGTGAGCGAACTCGATGACCTGTGGTGACTGCGCGGCATGGGGATGAACCGGACCGGCATACACCTTTAACTTTTTAATCATCTGACGACCAAGACGATTCTTCGGCAACATGCCGCGCACGGCGCGACGCACTGCTTCATCGGGCTTTGTTTCTAAAAGCTCTCCATAAGTTTGCGAACGCAAACCACCGGGATAACCCGAGTGACGATGCACATGGAGTTTCTCGCCCTTGTTTGATGTCAAAACAACTTTGTCGGCGTTAATCACGATGACGTGATCGCCCATGTCCATATGCGGAGTGAACACTGGCTTGTGCTTGCCGCGCAGGATGCGTGCTACTTCGGTGGCAACGCGACCGAGCACCATGCCTTCTGCGTCGAGGACATACCAAGAGCGTTCAATTTCGTTTGCTTTGGGGGTGTAGGTGCGCACGGCGCGACCCTTCTACATCGGTCCGCACGAGAAATCATGCGGAGAAATTGTTCACCGCTGGTAGCGGTGCGGACCTGAAATCCTAGATGACCGTCCCATAACGGGCAATTTGGCTATTTCTGGCTGTCGGCCGGCGTGTCATAGGTGACTTCCCACAGACAAAGTCCTTGGGGAGGCGCCAATCGGGGCACGAGCGACCGGTCCTGGGCCCGAATAATGGCGGCCATTTCCCCGGGCCGGCGGCGGCCTCGGCCCATTTCCACCAACGTCCCCACGATCGATCGGACCATCTGATGACAGAAGGAACTCGCTTCGATTTCAAATCGCAAAAGTCCATCCTCCCCTTCCACCCAATTGGCATCGGTTACTCGGCGAATAAGCGAGACCTCGGCATCGGTTTTGGGACGGCGACAAAACGATGAAAAGTCATGACTGCCATAAAGCGCGTCACAACCCAAGCGCAATGCATGAATATCAAGTGGCTCCGGCACCCACCACGATGTCGCCGCCAAAAAAGGGTCCGGCACATTTCGGTGCAACACCGTATAGCGATAGCGACGCGAGCGCGCCGAAAATCGCGCATCGAAATCATTGGGAGCAATAGCGGCATCCCGTACAACAATTTCAGGAACGCATTGACGATTAATGGCACGCGCTAAATACTCGGGCGAGCATCGTTGTTCATCGACACCATCGGTTTTGACATCAAACGAAATAACTTGACCCCAAGCGTGCACACCGGCATCAGTTCTTCCCGCCATTGCAATTTGCAACGGATGTCCAACAACTGGTTCTAATGCGGCGCGAATATCACCGACAACTGTTCTTACATTGGCGTTTTCGGCCATGCCATGAAATTTCGAACCGTCATATGCGATTGTCATGCGAATGCGCGTATAACCATCGGCCGGCGCGGCAATCGTTTTGAATTCCGGACGCGAAGCGGCCGACCCCTGAAGGTCGGCCGTCATCACAGACATAACGATTGTCAGACGAGTTCGATACGCGCCATCGGTGCATTGTCACCTTGACGCGGGCCCAACTTGAGAATGCGGGTGTAGCCACCCGGGCGTGTTTCGTAACGAGGTGCAATATCGGAAAACAACTTGGTAGCCATTTCCTTGTCACCCAAATACGCCACAACCTGACGTTGACGATGCAGACCACCCTTTTTTGCTTTGGTGATGAGTTTTTCGGCAACGGGACGCAAAGCCTTTGCTTTAGCTTCCGTTGTCACGATTCCCTCAGCAGCAAAAAGTGAGGCGGCCAAGTTCGCCATCATTAATTTTTGGTGAGCGGCGTCGCCACCAAAGCGACGCGATTTACGAGGCGTTGCAGGCATAACAATCAGTCCCGGTGACGGAGCGACAAACCGCGCTCATCGAGTTTTGCGATTACTTCGTCAAGCGACTTTTGGCCGAAATTGGTAACCGCTAACAAATCGTCTTCAGACTTTTGCAGCAATTCGCCAATCGTGTTGACCTGTGCACGCTTGAGGCAATTACGAGGACGCTCCGAAAGATCGAGGTCTTCGATAGGGAGATCAAGATCAGGTGAACCAGTGTGCGTAACGCTCACTTCACCTAATTCGAGACCTTGGGGTTCATCGCTCATCTCGGCAACCAACGTAACGAGTGATTGCAAAGTGGCACCGGCCGAGGCAAGTGCTTCACGAGCGGAAATTGAACCGTCGGTTTCAATGTCGAGAATCAAACGATCAAATTCGGTTGATTGTTCGACACGAGTTGGTTCCACCGAGAACGTCACGCGACGAACTGGCGAGAAAATTGAATCAACCGGAATAACACCGATGGTGTTGGTGGTCTTGTTTCGTTCTGCCGAAACATAACCACGTCCACGTTCAACCGTGACGTCTAAGGCAATACGGCCAGATTCGTTCACAGTTGCAATGTGCAATTCAGGATTGAGGATTTCAACATCGGAATTGAGCACGATGTCACCAGCAGTTACTTCCGCCGGTCCGCGTACATCAATACGAAGTGAAACTGCGTCATCGGTATGAACACGAAGAACAAGGTCCTTCAAGTTCAAAATGACGTCAGTAACGTCTTCGGTTACTCCGGTGATGGTGTCGAACTCATGAAGAGCTTCGTCGAAGCGAACCTGGGTGACGGCTGCACCCGGAATCGACGAAAGCAGAGTGCGACGAAGTGAGTTGCCGAGCGTATGGCCGAATCCGGGCTCGAGCGGTCCAATCGCAAAAAGTTGGCGATTACCGTCTGAGTCTCCGAGTGCTTCAACCTTCGGGCGCTGCATTACCAGCATGGATTTCCTACCTCTGTTCCGTACGTACGTTGTCTGATCTGGCACATTGACGGGCAAACCCGCCTATGGCGCTTACTTCGAATAGAGCTCGACTATGAGTTGCTCGCGCACCGGCACGTCGATTTGATCGCGCAGCGGTGGGTTGAGCACGGTCACACTGAAACCGTTGTCGCCGGTCTCGAGCCATGCGGGTGCATGACGATCGAGAACGTCGCGGTTCCATTGCACGACCACCATTTCACGCGCTTTATCGCGCAAAGTGATGATGTCGCCTTTGCGAACGCGGTAACTCGGGATGTCTACGCGCTTGCCATTCACATTGATATGGCCATGCCCGACAAATTGACGAGCCTGCGGGCGAGTTGCTGCCCAACCAGCGCGGTAAACAACATTGTCGAGTCGCATCTCGAGGAAACGAAGCATGTTTTCGCCCGTTACTCCATCGCGACGGTTTGCTTCTTCATAAATGTTGCGGAATTGCTTTTCCGAAAGACCGTAAGTGAAACGGGCCTTCTGCTTTTCTTGCAACTGAAGCAAATATTCACTGGCATTTCCGCGGCGGCGTGTGCGGCCGTGTTCACCAGGAGGATAAGGACGACGCTCAAGTGCAACTGTTTCGGCTTTGGTGCCGAAAATGTTTGTGCCTAAACGACGAGATACTCGTGCCTTGGGGCCGGTATAACGAGCCATGATCAGACCCTCCGACGCTTCGGTTGACGACAACCATTATGCGGAACAGGCGTAACGTCTTTAATTCCCGTTACTTCAATTCCAGCATTTTGGATGCTGCGAATTGCAGTTTCACGACCTGAACCAGGTCCCTTAACTACAACATCTACTTTGCGGACGCCATGTTCCATTGCACGCTTTGCGCATTGCTCTGCAGCTAACTGCGCCGCGAATGGAGTTGACTTACGCGAACCTTTGAATCCGACATTGCCAGCCGATGCCCATGACAAAACGTTTCCGTCTTGATCGGTGATGCTGACAATGGTGTTGTTGAACGAGCTCTTGATATGAGCCACGCCATAGGTGACGTGTTTGCGTTCCTTCTTGCGGGGGCGACGGCCACCGCTTGCGGGCTTGGCCATCAGCGAGGTGCCTTCTTCTTTCCGGCAACGGTCTTCTTCGGACCTTTGCGAGTGCGGGCATTGGTATGAGTGCGCTGACCGCGAACGGGAAGTCCACGACGGTGACGCAATCCTTGGTAACAACCGATCTCCATCTTGCGACGAATGTCTTGATCCACGTCACGACGCAAATCACCTTCGACCTTGAGGCCGGCGTCGATAAAGGCGCGAATCTTGTTCACTTCTTCATCGGTGAGTTCGCGCACACGGGTATCAGGATTGATTCCGGTTGCTTCACAAATTTGCTTGGAAGTGGTGCGACCAATTCCATAGATATACGTAAGGCTGACTTCGAGCCGCTTTTCGCGGGGGATGTCAACACCTGAGATACGTGCCATGACTTACCCCTGACGCTGCTTGTGTCGAGGGTTGTCACAAATGATTTGCACGCGACCATGGCGGCGAATCACCTTGCACTTCTCACAGATCTTCTTGACGCTTGGGCGTACTTTCACTGTGTTGTTTTCCTTTCACCTGGTTAATTCCCAGGAACACCGGAACAAAAACTTCCGATGGGTTCGTTATGAACGCTCGTTATGGGACTACTTATACCGATAGGTAATTCGGCCGCGAGTGAGGTCATACGGGGTCAACTCAACTTGGACACGATCACCGGGGAGAATCCGGATGTAATGCATGCGCATTTTTCCGGAAATATGAGCCAACACCTTGTGACCATTTTCGAGTTCAACTCGAAACATGGCGTTAGGCAATGGTTCAATAACTGTTCCCTCAAGAACAATCGCGTCTTCCTTGGGCTTTGCCAGAATGATCCTCCTGTTAGAACGACCACGCGCAAAGGCGCGAGCCGTTTTGGGCCGGACCGTAAAAACTACTGGCGGGAGCGAAATTTTCCAAAACGAACCGAGGCCATGCTGAATTCGGTTGAAATTTGCAGGCGATTCGGCCGCTCGCCCACTTCGAGATGACCTTTAACGAACATATGTTCGTTACGCCTTTGTGAGAATCTCCGGCCCGTTGGCGCCGATCGCCACCGTATGTTCGAAATGAGCGGCCCAACTGCCATCGGCCGACAACACTGTCCAGCCATCGGAATCGACAAAAGTTTCGTAATCCCCCATCGTCACCATTGGTTCGATAGCCAACGTCATGCCCTCAAAAAGAGTCATTCCTTTTCCGGCAGTTCCATAATTCGGAACCTCAGGTTGTTCATGCATTTTGCGACCAATGCCATGACCAACGTAATCACGCACAACGGAAAATCCGGCGGCTTCGACAACGGCCTGCACCGCCGCGCCAACATCTCCCAATGTGTTGTTGGGCTTCATGGCTTTTATGCCCGCCATTAAAGAGGCTTCGGTGATATCCAAAAGTCGTTGCGCTTCCGGATCAATTTCACCAACACCGATCGTGAAGGCTGCGTCACCATGCCATCCTTCAACCACTGCACCGCAATCAATGGAAATGATGTCGCCTTCGTTCAAAACAATGTTTCCCGGAATGCCATGCACAATGACATCGTTCGGCGACGCGCAAATAACAGCCGGATATCCGTGATAACCCAAAAAGTTTGAAGTCGCCCCGCGCGCGTCAATGACGGCGCGACCAATTTGATCCAACTCGGCCGTGGTTACACCGGGACGAATAGCAGCACGAATTTTTTCATGCATTTCGGCGACGACTTTTCCCGCCGCTCTCATATGTTTGAGTTGCTCCGCCGTTCGCTTTTGCATTTCAACGGCAATTCAAATTAGCGACCGAGCGCCTGGTCGATGGCTTGACGTAAACGATCGCCCACTTCATCGGGTGTTCCTAAACCGTCTACGCGAATGAGGTTGCCAGAACGTTCATAAAAATCAATGGTTGGCTGCGTTTCTGAGGCATAGGCCGCTAAACGTTTGGCAATTGATTCGGGCGTGTCATCGGCGCGCTGAACAACATTGCCGCCACATGAATCGCATTTCCAATCATTGGCCGGCGGCATTGACGTCGAATAAATAGCGCTGCACTTTTCACATACGCGACGTGATGACATGCGTTCCATCACAACATCTTCCGGAACAACTAAATCAATGGCGACATCAACCGAAGCAAAGGCTGACATTCGTTCGGCCTGCACAACCGTGCGAGGGAACCCGTCCAAAAGAAAACCATTTTGCGCAACGTCATCGGCGGCTAAGCGTTCTTCAACAACACCCAAGATGATGTCGTCCGAAACCAGACCACCAGCGTCCATAACTTCTTTGGCCTGTAAACCAATTGGCGTGCCCGCAGCAACAGCCGCGCGCAACATATCGCCAGTAGAAATATGAGGAACTCCGTAATGCTGCGACAGACGCGTGGATTGAGTTCCTTTGCCTGCACCCTGTCGCCCAAAAATAACTAGGCGAACGGTCATGTCTTAAGGAATCCCTCGTAATTTCGCATCATTAATTGACCATCGATTTGCTTCATGGTCTCAAGTGCGACGCCGACCGCAATCAAGATGGAAATACCGGTGAAGGAAATTTGGTTTGACGGCAAATAGGCAGTCAATAACAACGATGGAATCAACGCCACGGCAGCAATAAACAATGCGCCGGGCAAAGTGATGCGTGAAAGAACTTTGGCCAAGTAACGCTCGGTTTGCGGACCGGGGCGAATACCAGGAATAAAGCCACCTTGTTTACGCAATTGGTCGGCCTGCTTCACCGGATCAAAAGTGATGGCCGTATAGAAATAAGCGAATCCGATAATCAAAAGACCGAAGACCAAAAGGTGAATCGGAGCAGTCGGGTTGGCCAGATTGGAGTTCATCCAATCTTGTAACGATTTGCCCCAACCATCCGAGGGCAGGACAAACGAAAGCAACTGCGGAATATAAAGAACCGACGAGGCAAAAATGATCGGAATAACACCCGATTGATTGACCTTGATCGGAATGTACGTTGACTGTCCGCCGTACATACGACGGCCAACCACACGCTTGGCGAATTGCACCGGAATACGGCGCTGACCTTGTTCGACGAACACGATCGCAGCCGTAATTAAGACAAAACCAACTAGAACAACAGCCAAGCCAGCTGCTCCGCCACCGTTAAAGATTTGGCCGACCATCGCCGGCAGCGAACTCACAACCGAAGCGAAAATCAAAAGCGACATACCGTTACCGATACCGCGTTGCGTGATGAGTTCACCCATCCACATAAGTAGCGCCGTACCGGCGGTAAGCGTAAGCACGATCAGCATGACGCGGGCCGGCGTGAAATCGGGAATGAGATCAACCGGAAGCTGCGTCTTTACTAAACCGCCACCACCGTTATGGAAGAGATACGCCATGCCCGTGGCTTGCAAAATTGCAATACCAATAGTGACGTAACGAGTCCATTGAGTGATTTTGCGCTGACCAACAGCACCTTGATTTTGCCATTCCTCAAGTTTGGGAATAACAACACCCAAGATCTGCATGATGATTGATGCCGTGATGTACGGCATGATGCCGAGGGCGAAAATGGCGAAGTTGGTAAGACCTTGTCCAGAGAACAAGTTCAATAACGCTAGAACGCCGCCCTGTTCGGCTTGTTCGCGCAACGTCTGCAAAGCATTGAGATCGATACCGGGAACGGGCAGATGCGCGCCAAACCGATAAAGAAGAATCATCGCCAATGTGAACAGGATCTTGTTGCGAAGATCGTTCACCCTGAAGATGTTCAACAGGTTCTGTAGCACGGCGTACTCCTCGTCACGGGATCACCCATGATTCCTAGCAGGTTAGTTAGCGATTATCGGTTCGTGAACTGATTGCCCTGTGCCGGTGGGCGACGGTCGCCCCATGGCAAAGGTAAAACTTCAATGGTTCCGCCGGCGGCGATGATCGCCGCTTCCGCCGATTTGGAAAATCCGTGAGCTTTGACATTCACGGCACGCGAGATTTCGCCTCGGCCAAGAACCTTGACCAATGCGCCCTTGGAGACCAGGCCCTTCGAAAGAAGAGATACCGGATCAACCTGATCGAGACCACATTCATTAATGGTGTCGAGATTGATGGCTTGGTACTCAACGCGGAATGGGTTGTTAAAGCCGCGCAACTTCGGAACACGCATATGCAATGGCATTTGTCCACCCTCGAAACGAGCGGGAATGTTGGTGCGTGCGCCTTGGCCCTTGGTACCGCGTCCTGCAGTCTTGCCGCCTTTGCCGCCGATACCGCGACCGACGCGCTTACGACGACGGGTGGCACCTTCGGCTGGTTTGAGATCGTGAATCTTCACTTTTCCTCGCTTAGGACTGAACTTCTTCGACCTTCACAAGATGCGTCACACGTGACAGCATCCCGCGAATTTCCGGTCGATCAGGAAGTGTGTGGGTTTTGCCGATACGTCCCAAACCGAGCGCACGTAATGTGCCGCGGTGCTTGGGCTTGGTACCAATTGATGAACGAACTTGAGTGACCTTCAACGATGCCATTACGCCACCTCATTGGGGATATGTGGGCCGCGCTCTGATTCGATGAATGCTTTCAACATTCCGGCGGGAACGAATTCTTCCGGATCGAGGCCACGCAAACGGGCAACTTCCTTCGGATCTTTCAACGCCTGCAAACCAGCAATGGTTGCGCGGGCAACATTGATGTGGTTCGACGAACCAAGTGACTTACAAAGAACGTCGTGAATGCCGGCTTCTTCCAAAATGGCGCGTGCGGCACCACCAGCAATAACACCAGTACCAGGAGCCGCTGGTTGGATAAGAACGCGACCGGCACCCATACGTCCAACGACGGGATGAGTAACAGTGGTTCCTGCCAACGGAACTTTGAACAAGTTTTTGCGGGCTTCTTCGGTTCCCTTTTGAATGGCCAACGGAACTTCTTTGGCCTTTCCGTAACCGAGACCAACATGTCCGGCGCCATCACCAATCACTACTAATGCCGTGAACGAGAAGCGACGACCGCCCTTCACAACTTTGGCTACGCGATTGATATTGATCACGCGCGACTCGCGTAACGCGAGTGCATCAACATTGTGAATCATCAGAACTCCAGTCCTGCTTCTCGAGCGGCATCAGCTACTGCCGCGACTCGACCGTGATAGAGGAATCCACCACGATCAAAGACAACTTGGTTCACACCGGCAGCCTTGGCGCGTTCGGCCAAAACTTTGCCAACGGCGGTGGCAGCCGAAACATTGCTCGTGCCACCAGTAACAACACCAGTTTCAACTGTCGATGCTGCGGCCAAAGTGCGACCGGCAATGTCATCAATAATTTGAGCGCTGATATGACGATTCGAGCGGTAAACCGCGAGACGCGGACGAGCCGCAGTTCCTCGAACCTGCTTACGTACTCGGCGATGACGACGAATACGCGCATTGCGCTTTTGCTGTGCTTTATCGCTCATTACTTACCTGCCTTGCCGGCCTTACGGGCGACATACTCGTCGCGGTAACGAACACCCTTGCCTTTATATGGTTCGGGCTTACGAATTGAGCGGATGTTGGCCGCAACCTGACCCACAGTCTCTTTATCAATTCCCTTCACCATGATTTGCGTAGGCGAAGGAACTTCAAAAGTGATTCCTGCCGGTGCTTGCACACTGACGGGATGACTAAAGCCAAGAGCTAATTCCAAAGTGGAATCGCCCTTGGGGGTGGCGCGATAACCGACACCGATAATTTCGAGTTCTTTGGTGAAGCCTTCGCTTACACCGATCACCATGTTGCTCACTAATGAACGAACCAAACCATGCAATGCACGATTGGTACGTTCATCATTGGGGCGTTCCACGATGAGTTCAGAGCCCTCTTGACGAATTGTGATTTCACCCGGGATATCTCGTTCGAGAGTTCCCTTCGGGCCTTTCACAGAAATATGTGCACCCGCGATGTTGACTTCAACACCACTGGGAACATTGATGGGAGCGCGTCCTACACGTGACATCTTTGCCTCCTACCAAACAAAGCAAAGGATCTCGCCGCCCATGCGACGCTTACGCGCCTCACGGTCGGTCATAAGACCCTGACTAGTGGACAGGACAGCGACACCTAAGCCGCCAAGAACACGCGGGATCTTGTCAGCCTTGGTGTACACACGCAGACCCGGTTTCGACACGCGCTTAACACCAGAGATGACGCGCTTGCGTTCGGGCGAATATTTCATGGTCACAACCAATGTGCGACCGGGACGGGTTGGTTCGTCATCGATGGAGAAACCTTCGATGAAACCTTCCTTCACTAACAATTGCGCTAACGCTTCTTTCACCTTTGACGACGGCATACGTACTTCGTCGTGCATGGCGGTATTGGCGTTGCGAATGCGAGTGAGCATGTCAGCAATGGGATCAGTCATTGTCATTGTTCGTGCCTCCCCTACCAACTTGCTTTCTTGAGACCAGGGATCTCACCGGCATGACCAAGTTCGCGAAGGCAAACACGGCACAAAAGGAACTTGCGGTACACCGCGCGTGGGCGACCACAACGTTGGCAACGCGTGTAACCGCGCACCTTGAACTTCGGGGTGCGTCGTTGCTTATTTACGAGCGCTTTCTTTGCCATTACTGCTGCCCCTCACGCTTGAACGGGAAACCAAATGCATCGAGCAACGCTTTTCCTTCGGCATTGCTACGTGCGGTGGTCACGATGGTGATATCGAAACCACGTTGAACATCAACCTTGTCGTAATCGATTTCCGGGAACATCAATTGCTCCGGCAAACCGAAGGTGTAATTGCCATGGCCATCAAAAGCCTTGGGCGACAACCCACGGAAGTCACGAATACGAGGAATGGCCAGCGAAATCAAACGGTCAAGGAATTCCCACATGCGATCGCCACGCAAAGTGACTTTCACACCAATGGCATTTCCTTCACGGAGTTTGAAACCCGCGATTGATTTCTTGGCCTTGGTTACAACTGCTTTTTGACCAGTGATCATTTCGACATCGCGCACGGCGCCTTCAATCAAAGATTGTTGGGCCAACGCTTTACCAACGCCGGAGTTGATCACGATCTTTTCGAAACGGGGTACTTCCATAATGTTCTTGAGACCCAGCGTTTCTTTTAATGCTGCGCGCACTTCGTCGTTATAACGAGCCTTGAGACGAGGTACTGAAGTAGTTGCGGTGCTCATGAGAGATCTCCCTCACACTTGCGACAAACACGAACCTTGGCGCCGTTTGGTTCCATGCGGTGACCAATGCGAGTTGGCTTTCCGCATGAACCGCAAACAATGGCGACGTTCGACGCATCAATCGGCATTTCTTTATCGATGATGCCGCCGGGATCGGTTTGGCTACGGGGCTTTTGATGCTTCTTGGCAACGTTGACACCATCAACAATGACCTTGCCGGATTCGGGAATGGCCCGACTCACAACACCGGTCTTGCCACGGTCTTTACCGGCCAAAACTTGAACGCGATCACCTTTACGAATTTTCATCACAACACCTCCGGTGCCAATGAAACGATTCGCATGAACTTCTTGTCGCGCAATTCACGGCCAACCGGTCCGAAGATACGGGTGCCGCGCGGTTGCATGTTGTCGTTGATCAACACGGCTGCGTTTTCATCAAACTTGATGTAGGAACCGTCGGGACGACGCTTTTCCTTCTTCACACGCACGACAACACATTTGACGACGTCGCCCTTTTTCACACCGGCACCAGGAATGGCGTCTTTGACGGTGGCAACGAAGACGTCACCGATCGAGGCATAACGACGACGGGTGCCGCCCAATACCTTGATGCAAAGAACTTCCTTGGCGCCGCTGTTATCAGCGACTCGCAAGCGGGACTCTTGTTGAATCATCGTGCACGCTCCACGACATCTACGACGCGCCAACGCTTCAACTTTGAAAGCGGACGAGTCTCTTGCACACGCACGCGGTCGCCAGTGTTGAGATCGTTGGTCTCATCATGGACATACAACTTGTTTGTGCGCTGAACGGTCTTGTTGTAGCGCGGGTGACGAACGCGGTCGGTAACGGCAACAACGGCTGTCTTGTCCATTGCTGTCGATACGACAATGCCTTCGCGCACCTTGCGCGGATTCGGGCGCTGGTTGGCCGCAGTTTCTTCAGCCATCAGACGTTCTCCTCACTTTTCGCCATAGCTTCTGCTGCAGCGATTTCGCGCTCACGCAGTTCGGTATTTAAACGAGCGATCTGTTTGCGAACTGTTCCTAAACGAGCGGTGTTATCTAACTGACCGGTCACGTGTTGGAAACGCAAGTTGAAGAGTTCTTCTTTTGCGTCGGCCAAACTGCTGAGCAGTTCGGCATCGCC
The DNA here is from genome assembly GCA_041183205.1 of Actinomycetota bacterium. Lineage (GTDB taxonomy): Bacteria > Actinomycetota > Acidimicrobiia > Acidimicrobiales > Acidimicrobilacustridaceae > Acidimicrobilacustris. The sequence continues at coordinate 23,168 of JBEGMF010000011.1, forward strand.
AAGATCACGAATTGATTGTTGCTTTGCCATTAGAGCGCTTCCTCTCGTGCAACGAAACGAGCCTTAATCGGCAACTTTTGAATGGCGCGCTCGATAGCCGCACGCGCAATCGCCGGATCGTTGTATGACAACTCGAACATGATGCGACCGGGCTTAACAACAGCAACCCAGCGCTCGGGATTTCCTTTTCCGGAACCCATACGAGTTTCAGCCGGCTTTTGTGTCACAGGCTTGTCGGGGAACACGTTGATCCACACCTTGCCACCGCGCTTGATATGACGAGTCATAGCAATACGAGCAGCTTCGATTTGGCGAGCGGTTACCCAGCCTGGTTCTAAAGCTTGAATGCCGTAATCACCGAATGACACCTCAGTGCCACCCTTTGATTGGCCCTTCATGCGGCCGCGTTGATGTTTACGGTGCTTGACCTTCTTAGGCATCAACATGATCAGTCACCATCCCCGGGTCGGAAGTGCGGAGTTTCATGATGCTGACGAGTTGAGCGTTCAATCTCTTCCTCTTCAGCTAAGAGACGTTCGAGTTCCGGATCTGCTTCTTTAATAAGCGGAGCGGCTTCTACGTCTTCGATTTCTTCTTCACGGCGACGTGATGAAACAACCTTGCGGGGTCGTGCATCGCCCGAAGTTTCGCCAACAGCCATTGCTGCTTCGCGGGTTGCTTTATCTTCGAGGTTGCTCTTATACGGAAGGATGTCTCCCTTGTAGAGCCAAACCTTGACGCCAATGCGTCCATAAGGAGTGCGTGCTTCACGGAAGCCGTAATCGATATCAGCGCGCAGCGTGTGCAACGGCACACGACCTTCGCGATACCACTCGGTACGTGACATTTCGGCGCCGCCTAAGCGACCGGCGCACTGCACACGAATACCAAGCGCGCCGGCCTTCTGCGCGTTTTGCACGGCGCGCTTCATGGCACGACGGAATGCAACACGACCGGCTAACTGATCAGCAACACCTTGAGCAATCAATGCGGCATCAAGTTCTGGTTGCTTGATCTCTTGAATATTGAGTTGAACTTTGTTGTTGCCGGAAATCTTGGTGAGACCAGCACGCAAACGATCGGCTTCTGCACCACGACGACCAATAACAATGCCCGGACGAGCAGTGTGGACATCGACACGTAAGCGATCACGTGTGCGCTCAACTTCGATGCGGCTGATAGCGGCATGGGGAAGTTCAGTCATTAAGTAATCGCGAATTTGCCAGTCTTGAATCAAGTTGTCGGCATACTCGCGACGATCGGCGAACCAACGTGATTTCCAATCGGTGATAACACCGAGACGGAAACCGTACGGGTTGACTTTCTGACCCATCAGGCGTCCTTCCCGTCAGTTGTTTCCTCGGCTGCTTCTTCGGCAACGTCGTTCATTTCGATTTCATCAACCTGTTCTTCATGATCGTGATCGTGGTCATGATCGTGGTCATGATCGTGATCGTGATCGTGATCGTGATCGTGTTCATCTTTGCGTTCGACCTTTGCGGCACGGCTGCGGGCTACACGTTCGCGACGTGCTTCAGCGGCAGCGCGACCACCAGAAACGCGACCGCTTGCGGCTTCGCGTGCACGCAACTTCTCAAGTTCGTCAGCGGAGAGACGACTCACGATGACGGTGATATGACAAGTGCGCTTACGAATACGAGTGGCACGGCCACGCGCACGCGGACGCCAACGCTTAAGCGTTGGGCCTTCATCGGCATAACAGGCTGAAACGAAAAGTTCGTCAGCCGGAATGTCGTTGTTGTGTTCAGCATTGGCGATTGCCGATTCCAAACACTTCAAAACAGTGCGTGAAACTTCACGATCAAGAAGTTCGAGCATTTCCAGCGCACGAGCAACGGGAAGTCCGCGAATTTCATCGAGAACTTCGCGTGCCTTATACGCCGATGAACGGACGTACTTGACTTGCGAACGAACGCCGGGGCGCTCGTTGGTCTTCACTCCGAAGGCCATTAGCGGCGTCCCTTCTTTTCTTGACCGGCATGGAACTTGAAGGTTCGTGTCGGTGCGAATTCACCAAGTTTGTGACCCACCATTGATTCGGTGACATACACCGGAACATGCTTACGTCCGTCATGGACGGCCATGGTGTGGCCAACCATTTCGGGAATGATGGTGGAACGACGAGACCAAGTCTTGATGACTTTCTTTTCGTTTTGTTCGTTCAGTGCATCGACCTTCTTGAGCAGATGATCGTCGACGAACGGACCTTTTTTGAGTGAGCGTGCCATGTTGTTGGTCTCCTATCGGCGTGAACCGCGTGTGCGGCGTCGACGGACGATGAGTTTTTGTGACGGCTTGTTTTTGTCACGGGTACGGCCTTCGGGCTTGCCCCAAGGCGAAACGGGATGACGACCACCGGAGGTCTTACCTTCACCACCACCGTGGGGATGGTCGACCGGGTTCATTGCCACACCACGAGTTTGTGGGCGGACACCCTTCCAACGGTTACGTCCCGCTTTACCGATCTTGATGAGTTCATGTTCGGAGTTGCCAACTTCACCAACGGTGGCGCGGCAATCGATCGGAACACGACGCATTTCTGTTGAAGGCAAACGCAAGGTGGCGTAATCGCCTTCCTTTGCAACGAGTTGCACACTCATACCGGCTGAGCGCGCCATCTTGCCGCCACCACCAGGTTTGATTTCAACGTTATGAACGACAGTACCGACAGGGATATAACGCAACGGAAGTGCATTACCCGGACGGATATCGGCGCCTTGGCCGCTTTGCAGAATGTCGCCAACTTCAACACCCTTCGGATGAAGGATGTAGCTCTTTGCACCATCGTGATAGTGAAGAAGTGCAATACGACATGTGCGGTTTGGGTCGTATTCGATAGCGGCAACCGTTGCGGGTACGCCATCTTTTACACGACGAAAATCGACGAGACGGTAACGCTGCTTATGACCGCCGCCCTTATGACGAGCTGTCTTGCGACCGTAACTATTACGACCACCAGTTGAATGCTTGGGAACAACCAGCGAACGCTCGGGCTTGTCCTTTGTGATTTCCGCAAAATCGGAAACCGTCTGGAAACGACGACCGGGGCTAGTTGGCTTGCGCTTACGAAGTGCCATTGTTCCTTACCCTTCGAACAATTCGATTCGGTCGCCAGCGGCGAGAGTGACAAATGCGCGCTTGGAACCAGTTTGTGCACCGAATGTTCCGGTACGACGGTTGCGCTTGCGCTTTCCATTGCGATTCAGCGTGTTCACTTTGAGAACTTTCACTCCGAAAATTTTCTCAATGGCGTCGTGAATCTCAGGCTTTGACGCATCGGGGTGAACAACAAAGGTGTACACGTTGCTTTCCAACAACATGTACGACTTTTCGCTCACAACCGGGCGGATGATGACGTCGCGGGGATCTTTCATTTTCAGTCCTCCACGTCCGGCAAGGTTGACTTGCTAAAGACGACGTAATCGGAAACAAGCACGTCATAAGTGTTCAGTTCCGCGGTTTCGAGAATATGGACATGACCCAAATTGCGGAATGACTTCCATGCGGTCACATCGTCACGATCGAGAACCAACAACACGCGGCCTTCAATGCCGAGTGCGGCTAACGCTTCGATCGCGCCTTTTGTTGACGGAGCGGCGAAATCCCATTCGTCAACAACAACAACTTTGCCTTCCGCAGCACGATCAGAAAGAGCTGAACGAAGCGCGAGGCGAATCATTTTCTTTGGTGTCTTTTGCGCATATGAACGCGGCTTCGGGCCAAGGGCCACACCACCACCGATCCAAATCGGTGAACGAGTTGAACCAGCGCGTGCACGGCCAGTTCCTTTTTGCTTCCATGGCTTTGCGCCACCACCGGAAACTTCGGCACGTGTTTTTGTGCTTTGTGTTCCGGCACGACGCGCCGCTAATTGAGCAGTAACAACTTGGTGCATTACAGGAACGTTGGGCTCAATACCGAAGTATTCGTCATTGAGTTCAATGGTTCCGGCGTCGGCACCGGCTGCGGTTTTTACCTTCACGCTTGCCATTACGCCTCACCCTTTCCCTTAACTGCATCGCGCACGACAACCATTCCGCCCTTCGGGCCAGGAACTGCGCCGCGCACTAAAAGAAGATTCTTTTCTGCATCAGCAGAAACAATGCGCAAGTTCAATGTGGTGACTTTTTCGCCACCCATACGACCCGACATACGAGTTCCTTTGAACACGCGTGCGGGAGTTGCACAAGCGCCGATCGAACCTGGGGCGCGATGTACACGGTGTGCACCGTGTGATGCTCGCTGGCCACCAAAGTTGTGACGCTTCATTGTTCCGGCAAAACCTTTGCCCTTGCTGACCGCCGTAACGTCAACCAATTCGCCTTCGGCCATTGTGTCAACGTTGATTTCTTGTCCAACTTCGAAACCGTCGATGTTCTCGAGTCGTAACTCAAGAACGCGCGCACCAGCAGTAACGCCAGCCTTTTCGAAGTGACCGCGATCTGGCTTATTCAACTTGCGCGGATCCTTTTCACCAAAGGTCACTTGCAACGCGTTGTAGCCATCGCTTTCGACTGTCTTGACCTGCACGACGCGCATAGGTGCAACGTGCAACACGGTCACGGGGATAACGCGATTTTGGTCATCCCATACTTGTGTCATGCCGACTTTCTCGCCGACAATTGCTTTGTTCGCCATAACGGCAATCTTTCTGTTGTGAGTTTGCGTCGTTCGCCTTCAAGTTGTTCGAAAACTTCTTTCGGGCCTAGAAGACAATGCTCGGTATGGAATAACCACACCGAGCGTGCTTCGGTTGTGCTGCGGGGTATCCATAAAAGGACCGTCGCAGACGTCGGTTCGATCGACGAAGAGGTGCAAACAGTGGGTCTTCCAAGGGAGAACCCCTGAGAGCACGGAAGGTAAAAACTAGTAGGCCAAGCCCTCCGGACCAAATTCGGCCCTGGACAGCCCAAATGAGCCGTCAAAAACGACCCAAATAGCCCTTGTTTTAGACTGAAAGTCTAGAGACCCATCCGGCGGGTGACCCCATGGTCACGGCCCGCGGTGTAGGCCCCATCGACGGCAATGGTCTGGCCCGAGACAAAAGAGGCATCGGCCGAGGCCAAAAAGGCGGCCACCGAGGCGATTTCCGATGGGCGGCCCAAACGGCGCAATTTATGTTCTTCCATGACCTCTTTGAGCATGTCGTCATATTCCGGATCGCCCAACGTGCGCAGCATGGGGGTATCGATAAAGCCCGGGCAGATGGAATTCACCCGAATTCCTTGCCGGCCATAGTCGATGGCCATGTTTTTGGTGAGGATGGCCACGCCACCTTTGGAGGCGTTATAGCTACTTCCTCCGGCGGTGCCTTCGAGGCCTTCCACACTGGCCACGGTGATGACACTCCCCCGCTCGCCGTCGATTGGGTCTTGTTCCAACATGGCGGAAATGACGTGCTTGCAGGTGAAAAAGGTTCCGGTGAGATTGATGCCAATGACGGCATCCCAACTTGATTGGTCAACTAAGTGAACCGGACCACCGCCGGGTACTCCGGCGAATGTGCAAACCGCGTCGATACGGCCATAGGTTTTCTTTGCATCATCCACCCATGCTTTCACGGCCGCTTCATCAGTGACATCAACAACGGTGAACGCACTAGGAGCAACTGCGCCCGCTAAAGGTGGTTGGATATCCGATCCCACAACCGTGGCGCCTTCGGACAAGAAACGTTCAACTGTGGCAGCGCCGAGCCCCGATGATGAACCGGTTACTAATACAACTTTCCCCGCGAAACGATCGCTCGCCATTTCTCCCCCTCAGGTTGTACGCGCACGCGTGGCGTCAATTTAGCCAAGTTCGATGCAGGCCCGCGAGGTTTTTTTGGCCGTCTCAAATGCGGCATAGGCGGGCAGCGCGGTGATCTGGCCGTAGCTCTTGTTTAAGAATTCTTGCGCTTCAACTACTGATGTTGATTGGGTTAGTTGCGAAAGATTCGTTTGCGCTGATTTCACGCGGTTGAGAAATGCATCAGCAAACGGACGAACATCGGTACGGACTTTTTGCGGATCAAGAATTTGTGTGGTGCGCGTAAATGACTTTTCCACCGCGTCAATGAAGTCACCGGAAATGCGCACATCATTTGGTTGGTAATTATTGGTGCCCGTTATTTTGTTTTCGTTGCCGAATGATTCAACTAAAAGCCATTGACTGAAACGATCGATCTCTTCTACAGCCCAACAAACTCGACCCACGGCATCGTTGACATCACTTTTATTCGCCGTGCCGTCGATGAGTGAACGGTTATAACCATCGATCAGTTCTTTGTTCTTGTTATCGATTGCGCTGAGTGTTGTTGTCGTTTGTTGACTGCTTGAAGATTTACCGCTTCCACAAGCAGGCAAAACAACGATCAGGGCGACAAAAAGCAGACAAAGCAATTTCTTGAACGACACTTTCGTACTGTCGCATGAATCCCTAAGTCGTTCGAATTACTTGTCGTACTAAAAACAGTCGCCCTTGGAATCCCAAGGGCGACTGCTTCACTCTTTACTTTTTCGCTTTCAGTCATACTGAACTGAAATATTTGAAAATCAGATTTGTTGAATTTTAATTTCGATATCAACACCGGCGGGAAGATCGAGACGTTGTAACGAATCAACCGTCTTCGGTGATGGATCAAGAATGTCCAACAAACGCTTATGAATTCGCATTTCAAAATGCTCACGCGAATCTTTGTCTTTAAACGGAGAGCGAATCACTGTGTAGCGATGCTTCTCCGTGGGGAGCGGAACCGGTCCGCGCACCGTCGCGCTCGTACGTACGACTGTTTCCACGATCTTCTTCGTTGATTGATCAACGATTTCGTGGTCGTACGCCTTGAGGCGAATTCGGATCCGTTGTTTTTCGGCCATTTCAGTCCTTAATTTCTTTCGTCCCTGGAAGCCGATTACTTCAGGATTTTGGTGACGCGACCTGCGCCAACCGTGCGGCCACCCTCACGAATAGCGAAACGAAGACCTTCTTCCATCGCGATCGGGTGAATCAACTCAACCGTCATTTCCGTGTTATCACCAGGCATACACATCTCAGTGCCCGCCGGTAACGAAATCTGACCAGTCACATCAGTCGTACGGAAATAAAACTGCGGACGATAATTCGTAAAGAACGGCTTAT
>JBEGMF010000012.1:0-17880 GCA_041183205.1 Actinomycetota bacterium
AAAGTTGATGAAGCCACCGAGTACTACTCATTAGTGCGCGCGTTGCAGGCGATTGATCGTGCCGATGTCGCCCTTTTAGTTATTGATGCCACCATCGGCGTTACCGCCCAAGACCAACGATTAGCCGAACGTATCGATGCTGCAGGCTGTCCGGTCGTGGTGCTTTTAAATAAATGGGAATTGCTCGACAGTGATGCCAAAGATGAATTGGGCTATCAACTTTCACAGCGTTTGCATTTCATCGGTGAATCTCCGGTGTTGAAGATCAGTGCATTAAGCGGAAAAGGTGTGCACCGATTGTTGCCTGCGCTTTCTGGCACCATCGCCGATTACCACCGACGCGTTCCCACGCGGAAAGTCAACCAAGTTTTACGTCAAGCCCAACAAGCACAACCGGGTCCGCATGGAGCGCGTGTTCTCTACGCCACACAAGGCGCCACCGATCCGCCCACGTTCACGCTCTTTGCCAATAAAGAAATTCCACCGGCGTATTTGCGCTATCTCGAGCGTTCTCTGCGCGAAGCATTTTCGTTAGGCGCCACTCCCATCAAATTGCGAGTTCGAAAGCGCGACTGATGCCGTGGTGTGAGGATTGTTCGAAGTTCTGGAACCCCAACTCGGTAAGTGCGGATGGGTCGTGTCCATCTTGTGGTCGTCTAATCGGCGAACCCGATCAAGTACGCAAAATTCCATGGCACTTTTGGTTATTGGTCGTCGCCCTTGTTCTGTATCTAGGGTGGCGGGCAGTCCAAGGCGTTGCTTGGCTATTTAACTTTTGAGGATTGCCATGAGCGACGACAACGTGCATGAACTCTGCATCATCGGAACCGGCTTTGGTGGTTTAGGCGCGGCAATTAAGGCTTCGGAAATTGGCATCGACGACATTGTGCTTTTGGAACGAGCTCAAACAATCGGTGGAACTTGGCGCGACAACACCTATCCCGGATGCGCTTGCGATATTCCTAGCAATCTTTATTCGTTTTCCTTTCGGCAGAATCCCAACTGGACGCGTAGTTATCCATCGCAGCCGGAAATTCGTCGCTATTTAGAAGACGTTTGCAACGACTACAACCTTTTACCGCGGATTCGCTTCAGCCAAAATGTGACCGCATTGCATTGGCTTGATGATCAGTCGATATGGCGAATTGATATCGATGCACAACCATCGGTGTATGCGAAATCAGTCATTTGCGCCACCGGTCCGCTTTCGCAACCGGCTGATCCCGCCATTGCCGGATTAGCCAATTTCTCCGGACAGGTTTTTCATTCGGCCAAGTGGGATCACAACTGCGATCTGCACGATAAATCCATTGGCGTCATCGGCACCGGCGCGTCGTCAATTCAATTAGTTCCAGAGATCGCGCCCCAAGCAAAGTCGGTCACGATTTTTCAACGCACACCTTCATGGGTGTTGCCTCGTAACGATGAACCAACGCCGCAATGGCGGCAAACGATGTATCGCCGATTTCCGTTCATGCAACGTTTACGCCGCTTGCGCGTGTATTTACGTCAGGAACTTTTAGCGGTGGCTTTCATTGGTAAAGGTGCAATGGCCGATCGCGCCTCACAACGAGTGAAAGATCAAGTCATCGAACAAATCAACGATGCCATTGATGATCCACATTTAGCCGCCAAACTTGTGCCGACATATCGACCCGGATGCAAACGCATTTTGATTTCGAATGATTGGTATCCAACTTTGGCCCGTCGCAACGTTGAATTAGTAACGACACCAATTCAACAAGTGGAAAATGATGGAATACGCACCAACGATGGTGAACTTCATCGTTTTGATGTGTTGATTCTTGCCACCGGTTTTGCCGTCTCGACCTTTCCGGCGCCCATGGCGATTTACGGAAAGAACGGTCTCGACTTACAACAACATTGGCAAGACGGTGCCTCTACCTATCTCGGCTTAGCCGTTTCGGAGTATCCCAATTTGTGGTTCTTGGCAGGGCCCGGCACCGGTCTTGGTCACAACTCGATTGTGTTCATGATCGAAGCGCAATTGCATTCCATCATCGGTGCGTTGGCCTATATGCGAGAGCAAAACATCGACGTGCTTGAACTGTCACCCAATGTTGAACATGCTGCCTATGCCGAACAAACCGAGCGCATCGCCCGCACGGTATGGACGAGCGGTTGCCAGAGTTGGTACCAGTCCGATGATGGGCGAGTGGACACGGTATGGCCCGGCACCACGATTGAGTATTGGTTCCGTACCCGACGATTTCGACCGGAGTTATTCCACCGTTTCGGAGCGACCGTCTCTGCTGGCTAAGGTTTGTCCTTCACGGGCTGTGGCGCAGCTTGGTTAGCGCGTCGGTCTGGGGGACCGAAGGTCGCAGGTTCAAATCCTGTCAGCCCGACCATGTGGGTCCGCTTAGGCGGGCCCACTAACGAATAATGACGAGAACGGTGCACCAGTTCGCGTACGTTAGAGAAGCGATGGGAGCACCAATGACCGGCGAGAACGACCCGACCAACTCTGAAGGCGAAAGCCTTGAATCTGTCGATCCAGAGGTCGAAGAGGCGGAACGGGCATCGCAGCGTCGGGATCGAATTGATCGCATGGGTCAACTACGTGCGGCCGGTGTTGATCCCTATCCCTATCGATTTGATCGCACGCACGATATTGGCGATGTGCGCGCCGAATTTGAAGGACTGCCCGAAGGAACGGAAACCGAAACAACAGTGCGCGTCGCCGGGCGTTTAATGCTGAAGCGTGAACAGGGCCGTCTTACTTTTGGTCAGTTACGCGATGGTTCCGGTGAGATTCAACTTTTCGTTTCGGCCGGGGTTATCGGCAAGGAATCATTCGCGGAATTCAACGAACTCGACCGCGGTGATTGGGTGGGCGTTGAAGGTTTAGTAATGACCACCAAAAAAGGCGAACTCTCGGTCAAGGTTTCTTCGTGGACGTTGTTATCCAAATCACTGCGCCCGCTGCCCGATAAGTGGAAGGGCTTAAGCGATATTGATGCTCGCTATCGCCAGCGTTATGTCGATCTCATTGTTAATGAACAAGCACGGCGAGTCTTTGCGGTGCGGTTCGCCGCTATCGATGCCATTCGGCATCGTTTACGCACTCGTAAATATGTCGAAGTGGAAACGCCCATTCTCAACTTGCAACAAGGTGGGGCCACCGCGCGCCCATTCATCACGCATTACAACGCGCTTGATTTACAAACCTATTTGCGTATTGCCCTTGAACTGCCACTAAAGCGTTTGTTAGTCGCCGGATACGACCGCGTGTTTGAAATCGGTCGTATTTTCCGTAACGAAGGTCTTTCCACTCGTCATAATCCTGAGTTCACCATGCTTGAAGCCTATGAAGCATTTGTTGACTATCAGGAAATGATGGATCTGGTTGAAGATCTGGTGTCATCGGCCGCGCTGGCCGCCAACGGAACAACTGTGGTGACGGTAAAAGATCGCCAAATCGATCTGGCTGCCGGATGGCGACGCGTAAAAATGTGCGATCTCATCAAAGAAGTTGTGGGCGTTGATATTCATCCTTCGATGGACGTGGCCGAAGCACGCAAGATTTTGGATTCCCTTGGTCTCACCTGGAAAGAATCATGGGGAGCGGGTCGTTGCACACATGAGGTCTATGACGAACTCGTAGAAGCAAAAGTTATTGAACCAACAATCGTGTTCGATCATCCGCGCGAGACCTCACCATTAGCCAAACCGCATCGCAGTGATCCCAGTTTGGTGGAGCGATTTGAAGTGATCGTTGACGGGCGAGAGTTGGCCAATGCTTATAGCGAACTTAACGATCCCATTGAACAATTTGAGCGCTTCCGTCATGAAGCAGCACAAAAGGCCGCCGGCAATTTAGAAGCAGGGGATGTTGATCTCGATTACATCCGTGCGCTCGAATACGGCATGCCACCCGCGGGTGGTTTAGGTATCGGCATCGATCGTTTAGTGATGTTGTTGGCGGGCGTAGAAAGTATTCGGGAAGTGATTTTGTTCCCCACATTGCGTCCGGAACACGGATTAAGCGAGTCGGATTTCGATTGAACGAGCAATCCCGCCGTGCGCGTCTTGTTGGCGCGCTCACCGCAATCGGCGGAATTATCTACTTAGTCACGGCCTTGCCATGGGCGAATCGCTTTCGCCCCACGCTTGATCCCTTCGTTCCTTTTGGATTGCAAGTAACGGGGGAGTTGCTTTCGGTATTGGCCGGGCTTTCCCTTTTGTATTTAGCCGGACAATTACGCAGAAGGCGCCGTTTGGCTTGGTATGTCACCACGGGTGTGTTCGCAGCGGCATTCTTGGTTGACTTCTTTCGACCCCAAGGTCTTTTCTCTACGGCGTATGCGGCGGCCATGGTGTTGTTATTGATTGTTAGTCGATCGAAATTCACCGCTCCGGGTGACCCGCCGACGTTGTTCGAGCTCTTGCGCTTTTTGCCTCGCTATATCGCTTTCGTCTTTGTCTACGGAATGATTGCGTTATGGGTGGCGAGGGGAGATGTTTCTCCTTCCATGACGTGGTCGCGGAATTTTGAAACGATTTTGCTCGGCTTAGTGGGCATTGATGGCCCGTACACTTATGAACAGAAAACATTCTCTTGGGCGTTTCCGCTATCGCTTGTGGCATTCGGCATCATCGGTCTTGTCGTCATTGTCGTGTTGATTTTCCGGCCCATCATCGCTCGACCGATTGTCACCGATGCAGTGCGCAACAAAGTCACCGAGATTTTGCGTACTCACTCATTCGATACCTTGGATTACTTCGCTCTGCGCGACGACAAGTTGTATTTCATCTCTTCCGACGAGAAAGCCTTTATCGCATACACCTATGTCGGTCGTTATGCCTTAGTTTCCGGCGATCCCATTGGTGAAAAGTCATCATTGCCGTTAGTGATCGACGAATTCCTGGCTATGTGCAAACAACGAGCCTGGGGTGTTTCTTTTTTGGCGGTACGCGAATCAGATCAGGCGCTCTATCGCCAACGCGGCCTTAACACGGTGTATCTGGGTGATGAAGCCGTTATTGATGTGCGCGGCTTCAAACTGGAAGGCAAGAAATGGAAAAGTATTCGCCAGTCTTCTGGACGGGTAGAACGCACGTATCGCTTTGTATGGATGCGCGAAGCCGAAGCCTCACCGGAACTGCTGCAAGAACTCAACGCCATCTCTCGTAAATGGCGAGGCAAGAAGCCCGAGCGTGGTTTCACCATGACCCTCAACCAAGACGTGAACGGTTTGAATCCCGATTTTCGTCTTTGTATTGCATTAGATGAAAACGATAAGCCCGGTGGCTTTTTACGAATTGTGCCGATCTTTGGCGATCACCATGGGTTCACTTTGGATTTAATGCGTCGCGATCCCGATACGCCGAATGGCATGACCGAGTTTCTTCTCACTCGCACCATCATGGCCATGGACGTCGCTGGTTACGAACGACTTTCCATGAACTTCGCCGCTTGGGGCCGCTTCTTCGAATCGGATATCGATTACACGTTCACGCAACGTATTGCGAAGTTTGTGCTGAATATTCTCAGTCCCTTTTACCAAATTCGCTCACTCAAAGAATTCAATCAACGGTTCTATCCGCAATGGGTACCGCGTTGTATCGCCTATGAGGGATTCCGCACGTTGCCGCGCGTCGCATTGCTTTATTCTTCGGTTGAAGGCTTGTTGACTATTCCTTTCATTGGGAAATACCTCTTGCCGAAAACGGTTCTTGATCCCACCCATCCGGTGCTGGCGACTGAGTACCGCGAGAACGATAACGAGTAAGAACATGTGCGGTCGCTTCACTTCCATCACCAGTGCCACGGATATCGCCAACTTTTTCGCCGTTGACGAACCCGAAGAGCAGTTGCCTCGTTCATGGAATGTGGCCCCAACGCAAAAAGTTCTCACGCTTTTCGAACTCGCTGATCCCGAACCAGAAAAGGTCCTCGCCGCAAAACGGTGGGGGCTCCTTCCGCCTTGGGCCAAAGACGAATCGATGGCATCGAAACTTATTAATGCTCGATCTGAAACCGTGGCCGAAAAACCTTCGTTTCGTTCAGCCATTAAAAAACGCCGTTGTTTAGTGCCGATCTCGGGTTATTACGAATGGATAGTGGTGGAAGGGCAGAAGAAAAATCAGCCCATTTACTTTTCGGATCGGGAAGATCGTCCCATTGTTTTGGCGGGCATTTATGAAAAGTGGACGCACCCGCAATCACAACAACTTTTCGAGACCTTTTCGATTCTCACCACGGCCGCTAACAAAATGATTGAGCCGCTGCACGATCGCATGCCGGTAATGCTGGAAGAAAAGGATTGGGACCGCTGGTTAGATCCAACGCTCACTGATCCCAGTCAACTGGTTGACCTCTACCAGTCGCGCCCATGGGACAACTTGCAGTATTGGCCGGTCACAACCGAAATGAATTCGCCACGATTCAATTCGCCCGAATGCATCGCACCAATTGATTTTCCATTGACAAACTCGGCCGATGATCTAGGCCAACAACGTTTGCTTTAACAATTAAGAAAGTAGTGGCGACGCTTACTCTGCGAGTGCAGCGCGCAATTTTTCGGCTGCCTCATCAAGCGCTTCTGCCGATGCATTGTGATCGGCTTTGCCGAAATCGATATCAGCCTCGGAGTTGATGGGCAGGACATGAAGATGGGTATGAGGAACTTCGAGACCCGCAATCACCATCGAGATACGTTGCGCCGAAAAGGCACGCAGTTGTGCTTGACCGATCTTTTGCGCAACCACCATGAGGTGTGCCGCCAAGTCAGGTTCAAGATCGGTCCAATGATCGATTTCCACTCGCGGCACGACCAAAGCATGACCTGGGGCCATGGGTGCAATGGTGAGAAAGACCACACAGCGATCGTCGGTATAAACAAACCGGCCCGGCAGTTCGCCATTAATGATTTTGGTGAAGATCGTGCTCATAGTTCCTCGTAGAGTGGACGTATGGGCGAAACCTTACCGGCTGACAAAATTCTCACGCTCCCGAACGCCATCACCGTTATTCGCCTCGCATTTTTGCCCTTATTCGTTTGGCTTTTGCTCGGCGCTGACAATCGCATCGCCGCTTCAATCTTGTTAGGTGCACTGGGCGCCACCGATTGGGTTGATGGTTGGGCGGCGCGCAAGTTCAACCAAGTTTCAACTGTCGGAAAAGTGTTAGATCCGGTTGCCGATCGCTTGTTGTTTTTCGTCGCCATTGTCGCCATTTGGATTGATGGTTCCGCGCCGCGATGGTTCTGCGCGGTTGTGTTGCTGCGTGAAATCGTCATATCGGCAATCACGCTGATTCTCGCCGCGTTGGGTGCGCGTCGTATTGATGTGAATTGGTATGGCAAAGCCGGAACCTTCGGTCTTATGTTCACCTTCCCAGCGTTTGTTCTCGGCGCGGCGGATTGGTGGGGAAGTGGATTCTTCACGGCAGCCGGATGGATATTGGGAATTCCTTCAATTCTGTTGTCCTATTACGCCGCCGTTCTCTATGTGCCTGCCGCACGTACTGCGTTACGAGAAGGTCGGCATCACCAATCGCCCTAAGAATTCACCCTCACCTTCGGGCTGAGGGTGAGGTTTCGGGTAGCGTTTCGGTATGCAACTGCCTGAGGATCTCCGCTATTCAACTGATCATGAATGGGTTCGTCTTGAAGACGGACGTTTACGTTTAGGCATCACCGATTACGCCCAAGACGCGTTAGGTGATGTTGTGTATGTCGAGATTCCCGAAGTTGGTGCCGAAGTTGATGCGGCGGCCAAAGTTTCGGAAGTGGAATCGACCAAATCAGTGAGCGATATCTACGCACCGGTCGCCGGAAAAATTGTGGCGGTTAATGTATCACTGGCCGATGCACCCGAACGTTTGAATGACGATCCATACGGTGAAGGTTGGATCTGCATTTTGGAACCGGACGATCCGAGCGCTGTTGAATCGTTAATGGACGCCAACGGGTATCGCTCGTTAATCGAGGGGTAAGTCGTGAACGAGGACTTCTGCAATAACTGCGGGCATCGCAATGCCAAAGGAGCGAACTATTGCTCCTCCTGCGGTGCTGTCCTCGTTACCAATGCCGACGAACACACCACCATCACCTTTCATCCGGTTTCACCCACCGATCCAATTGCGGGCGATACCGATGTGGTGGTGGAAGGCCTGGCGGCCGATCATCCGCTATTGGTTGTGCAACGCGGTCCGAAAGCGGGAAGTCGCTTTGCGCTTTCCACCGATGTTGTAACTGCTGGTCGACATCCCGAATCCGACATCTTTTTAGATGACATCACTGTGTCGCGTCGTCATGCCGAACTTCGTCGTCTCGCCGATGGCACATGGTTGGCCTGCGATACCGGTTCTCTTAATGGCACATACTTAAACGGCGAACGCGTTGACACTGCCATTTTGCAAAACGGTGACGAGTTACAAATCGGAAAGTTCAAACTTGTTTTTGTGGCTGGCGGTTCTGATCAATGGCGTTAACGATCGGTGAAGTGCTTTCGCATTTACAAGATGACTTCCCGGATATTTCAATTTCGAAAATTCGATTTTTAGAAAGTCAAGGTTTGCTCAATCCAGAGCGCACTCCTTCGGGCTATCGAAAATTCACTGATGAAGATGTTGAACGCTTACGTTGGATTTTGGTGCAACAACGCGATCATTTCCTTCCCTTAAAAGTCATTAAAGAACGCCTATTAAATGTTGAACCAGGGCAGACCATTCTCCGACTTTGGTGATGATGGTTCTTCACGGGCATCAGCTATTAATGCCTTAATGGAAGATCCGGCACCGGCCCCAACTCCGGCGCCGGCGAAAAAATCGGCTCACCCCACAAAAGGCCAGCCGAAAAAGGAAATTCCAAACGATTCCCAATTCCGGCTGGCTGATGTCATGGAGCAAACCGGTGTCACCAAAAAGCAGATCGACGAACTCGAATCGTTCTCTTTAATTTCTCCTCAAGATCTGGAAGGGGAGAAGTACTACTCGGCCGATGATGTGGTGCTTGTACGACTGGCCGAAGCATTCGCGCGCTACGGCATTGAGCCGCGTCATTTGCGTATGTATCGCAATGCGGCTGAACGCGAAGCACAAATGTTTCAGCAGATCATCACACCGCTGTTATTGCAACGAAAAGCAGCGGCCCGTGACCAGGCCGTGGAGATCCTTGAAGATCTTGCTGATCTTGCTGATGAGTTACGAGCGGTCATGGTGAAATCAGCGCTTCGTGACGCTTTGGGCAAGATTTAGGCGCACTTTTGCCTATCCGCCGGTAGGGTTTTTCCGTGCAAGAAATGGAAGTTCTCACCGTTCGCGATGATTTGCCGGGAAGTTCGCCGGTAATGGTGTTGCGCGAACTCAACGGCGCCCAGCGCTTGCTTCCTGTTTTTATTGGTGAACCCGAGGCAATGGCGATCAATTTCGCTCTCAATGGCGTGGTGACACCTCGGCCGCTCACCCACGATTTACTCATCGAAACGTTGCGAGAACTCAATGTCACATTGGTATCGGTCACCATCACTCATGTTTTAAGTGGCACCTACTACGCGGAGTTACGTTTACAAAGTGCTGATGGCACTGAACGCAGCATTTCCGCCCGCCCGTCTGATTCGGTGGCGTTAGCGGTCCGCACCAATACGCCGATCTTTGTTAGCGATGAGGTACTCGAAGAGTCCGGCATCGAGGCTGATCTTGAAGGCGAGGGGAGTGAATCTCCCGATGAATTGGCGGAGTTCCGCGAATTTTTGGATTCCGTCAACCCCGACGACTTCAACGCCTAAAGCCAGGAATCAGGAAGAAGTAGTTCTGCGGGGAAAATTGCCCCTTGACGGCGCGCGCGGCGCCTCTTAGCCTGATCACCCCGTTGTAATTCCAACTCTGTAGTTCAACCTGTTGTCGAGATCGACCTCCCGCACCCTGAGGCTCCACTAAATGTCGAATACCAATCTTCCCGAATCAGTCGGTTTTAGCGGTCGACGCACCGCCGAAATTGTCGGCATCACCTATCGCCAGTTGGACTATTGGGCTCGCACCGATCTTGTGCGTCCGTCATTGGTTGACGCCGCCGGTAGTGGAAGCCGTCGTTTGTATTCCTATACCGATCTGCTCGAGTTGAAGATCGTGAAGAGCCTGCTTGATGCGGGCCTCAAGTTAGAAAGTGTGCGCGAAGTGTTTTCATTCATGCGCACACAACTCGAAGCCGATATAGCTTCAGCCAACTTGGTCATTCAAGGTTCCACCGCCATGTTGGTGCGTGATGATGGCGATCTCATCGATCTCGTGCGCAAAGGCCAAGGAGTGCTCAACATCCTTTCGCTTTCCGGCGTGCAGCAAGAAATGGACGACAAAATCCTTTCTTTGCGTCCCGAAACTGGCGAAGAACAAAATTCCGTCGCCATATAAGTGCCCTTGCCGCTATCGGCACCACTAGGGTCGTTCTATGAGTTTGCGGCACTCACCACTTGATGCAGTTCATCGGCGTTATGACGCCAAAATGGTCGAATTCGGCGGCTGGGATATGCCGCTTTCGTATCCAACGGGCACCTTGGCCGAACATGATCTTTGTCGGAACGATGCAGTCGTCTTTGATGTTTCGCATTTGGGCACGGTGCGCGTAAGCGGCCCATCGGCGTTCGCGCTTTTACAAAAAGCATTCACCAACGATCTCAATCGCATCGATGTTGGCCAAGCGCAATACACGCATTTACTTGACCCCAATGATGGTTCGGTAACTGACGACATCATCGTGTGGTGGGTAGATAGCGAACGATTCGATGTCATGCCGAACGCTTCGAATACTTCATCGGTGACGGGCGCTTTGGCTGAAGTTGTTTCCACCATGCCCGATGCCATCGTCGATATTGCCGACACCACCGCCGAGCGCGCTGTGTTGGCAATCCAAGGACCAAACGCGCGTCGATATGTCGAATCAATCTCGGCTGAAATGGCAGCCGTTCCGCGATTCGCCGTGCAACGTTGCTCATGGAACGACCATGAACTCGTTGTGGCGGGCACTGGCTATACCGGTGAAGATGGCATTGAAATCGCCGTACCCACCGCAGTGGCTCCGCAACTTTTTTCTGCTCTCATCGATGCTGGTTGCAAACCCGCTGGATTAGGTGCACGCGACACCTTGCGTCTTGAAGCAGGTTTGCCATTGCACGGTCATGAATTAGGTCCAGGTATCACGCCATTGCAAGCAGGACTGCGTTGGGTGGTGCGCTTCGATAAAGGTGATTTCCGCGGCAAGGACGCACTCGTTTCCGAAGATGAGCGCGGCGTAACGCGACGATTGCGCGGCATCGTTACTGAAGGTCGGCGACCGGCGCGCCAAGACGCCACGGTTTTGCTGAACGGAAACGCCATCGGAACGGTAACCAGCGGAAACTATTCACCAATTCTCGGGCACGGCATTGCTTTCGCGCTGATTGATCCGTCAGTTGAAATCGGTCAAGAAGTTGTTATTGATGTGCGCGGTCATGAACTGCCGGGCACGGTGGTGAAAACGCCGTTTTACGTTCGCTAAGAAACGTTTTCGGCGAGATCTTCAATAGCAGGACATGAGCACATGATGTTGCGGTCTCCGTACGCGCCATCGATACGACTAACCGGCGGCCAATAGCGCGATTGGGTGAAACCATTCGGCCATACCGCTACTTCGCGGGTGTAGGCGTGACTCCATTCGTCGGCAGTCACATCGAATGGCGTATGCGGTGCATTCACCAAGGGATTGTCATCGGCGGGCCATTGACCGTTTTGTACTTTTTCAATCTCGGCCCGAATAGCAATCATCGCATCACAGAAACGATCCACTTCAGCAAGTGATTCGCTTTCGGTGGTTTCAACCATCAACGTTCCCGCCACTGGGAATGACATCGTGGGTGCATGGAAGCCGTAATCGATTAATCGTTTCGCCACATCGTCAACGGAAATACCGGCTGCTTTGGTGATCGGTCGGATATCGATGATGCACTCATGCGCCACCAAACCACTACGACCGGTGTAAAGGATGGGGTAGTGGTCGCTTAAGCGTTTCGCGACATAGTTGGCACTCAGAATTGCTACATGCGTGGCTTTTGTTAATCCCTTATTGCCCATCATCGTGATGTACGCCCACGGAATCGGCAGGATTCCGGCCGAGCCATAGGGCGCGGCGGACACCGGACCAACTGGCGCTTTTTCATTCCACGCTGGATGTGAAGGCAAAAACTCCGCCAGATGCGCTCGCACCGCCACCGGACCAACACCGGGACCACCACCGCCATGCGGAATGCAGAAAGTTTTATGCAAATTGAGATGACTCACGTCGGCACCGAAATGACCGGGACGAGCCACGCCAACCAGTGCATTCAAATTGGCGCCGTCGAGATACACCTGACCACCGGCATCATGAACACGTCCGCAAATCTCACCCACTTGTTCTTCGAACACACCATGCGTTGAGGGATAGGTGATCATGAGCGCCGCTAGTTCATGCGCGTGCGCATCAATATGTTTGCGCAAGTCATCGATATCAACATTTCCATTTTCATCACAGGCCACCACGATGACGCGCATTCCGGCCATCGCCGCGCTGGCCGCATTGGTGCCATGAGCTGAAGCGGGAATAAGGCAAACATTGCGGTGATGATCGCCACGAGATGCGTGATAAGCGCGAATCGCCATCAAACCGGCGAATTCACCTTGCGAACCAGCGTTGGGTTGGAGTGACACTGCGTCATAGCCGGTGATATCAGAAAGCCAACGCTCGAGATCACCAATGAGTTCGAGATAACCAGCGGCATCTTCTTTGTCGCAGAGCGGATGCAGGTTAGCGAACTGTGGCCACGACACCGGTTCCATTTCGGCGGCGCTGTTGAGTTTCATGGTGCAGGAACCAAGCGGAATCATGGCTCGGTCTAGCGCCAAATCGGAATCGGATAGACGACGAATCCAACGCATCATTTCTGTTTCCGAGTGATACGAGGTAAACGATGGATGCGTGAGATACGAAGATGTACGGGCAATTGAATGCTGACGGCGTTCACCATCAATGCGAGCGGCTGCGAATACCGAAAGCAATTCGTCAACAGTTTGTTCGGTAGTGGTTTCATCGAAACTCATGGCCACCGTGCGGCTATCGATTACGCGTAATGAGAAACCTTGAGCACGCGCTCGTTGGGCGATGTCTTGTGCATCAACATCATCAAGACAAATCGTGTCGAAAAATTCTTGATGACGAACATTGAATCCTTGTGCCGTAAGCGCATTCGCAACATCACAAGTATGTCCGTGCACTCTTTCGGCAATGGCACGCAAACCGTCAGGTCCATGCCAGGCGGCGTAAAACGCAGCCATAACCGCTAAGAGAACCTGCGCGGTGCAGATATTCGACGTTGCTTTTTCGCGACGAATATGTTGCTCACGCGTTTGCAGTGTTAGGCGATAGGCGCGGCGGCCATGCGCATCAATAGAAACACCTACTAAGCGGCCGGGAAGCAATCGTTGGTTCTTTTCGCGTACCGCTAAGAACCCAGCACTCGGTCCACCAAAACCAAAGGGAACGCCGAAACGTTGGGCCGAACCAACACAAGCATCGGCACCCCATTCACCGGGCGGAGTGATGATGGTGCTGGCCAAAAGATCACAGGCGACAACTGTAAAAACACCCGCGTCTTTGGCTTTCGCAATTGGGGCCGAAAGATCGCGTACTGCACCGGCTGACGTGGGCGATGACCACAACATGCCAAATGTTTCGTCATCAAAGTTTTCGTCGATGACTAACTCGATGCCGAGTGGTTCGGCGCGTGTTTGCAAAACCGCAATTGTTTGCGGGTGCGTATCGGCTTCGACAACAAATTTGTTGCCGCGTTTGTTATTGGCCCGATGCGCCAACGTCATTGCTTCAGCTGCGGCCGTTGCCTCATCCAACATCGAGGCGTTAGCAATATCCATTCCGGTGAGATCGCACACCATGGTTTGGAACATCAAAAGCACTTCTAAACGACCTTGGCTGATCTCCGGTTGATACGGCGTATAAGCGGTATACCAAGCGGGATTTTCAAAAACATTGCGACGAATCACGCTCGGGGTGATCGTGTCGTACCAACCACAACCAATAAGCGAAGTGGTGAGTTTGTTCTTCGCCGCCATCTCCGCCAATCGTTCACGCATGGCAGTTTCATCAACCGGTAACGGAAGTTGAAGGGGAGTGGTATTGCGAATCGACGGTGGCACTACTTCATCAATAAGTGCGTCTAACGATGAATAGCCAACCACCGACAACATGGTGTTGATGTCGTTTTCATTCGGCCCGATATGACGGGGCAAAAACGACTCGGATAATGACGGGTTTGCAGACATGGGTACGCGCCTTTGATCGAAACGGACCCCGCTCTGTCGTTGGACCTGAGAGCTTCACGCGTACTGCGCTTTCCCCGTCGGTGAGCAAGATGTCTTGCTGCTTTCCAGAGTTGCCTCCATATGCGGTGCGTGGACCTGAGAGATTCCCGGGCGTTGCTCCTTCGGTGTTGATTTTTCTTGGCCAAAACCAATGAAAATCAAGCTCTCCCGCACATGATCAGCGGCGTATTCAGTTGCGGTAAATCTAGTCGAATAGGTCGGGTTCTTCGCGCACTATGACCGAATAAAGAGGTTGGAATGAGAACCAACCAGCGAAGGGATGACCGATCTGCGAATGGGTGAGGGTAGCGGCCTCATGATCGATGGAAATGGGATTCCCTGCCGCCATGGCTAGTAATTGTGCTTGGCATGAACGCTCCATGGTGATGTACCACCAAGCCGCCTCATCAACAGATTGACCCGTGGTGAGAAGACCGTGGTTACGCAAAATGGCCGCTTTTTTATTGCCTAAAACTTCGCAAATACGTTCGCCTTCACTCGGGTCTAAAACAACACCAGTGAAATCATCGAAGAGCACATGGTCGTTATAGAACTGACACGCGTCTTGAGTGATCGGGTCCAGTAATTTTCCTAACGACGAAAATGCTTTTCCGTAAACCGAATGAGTATGCGCCGCAGCGACAACATCGGGACGGTGCTTGTGCACTTGCGAATGAATAGCGAACGCCGCTTGGTTAATCGAATACACACCATGCAAAATTTCGCCGTAGTGATTAACGCAAACTAAATCGCTGACGCGCATTAAACGGAAATCAACGCCAATGGGATTCAGCCAAAAGCGATCGGGGAATTCGGGATCGCGCACAGTGATATGACCGGCGACTCCCTCACCAAAACCAAATTTTCCAAATAAGCGAAACGCGGCCGCTAAACGTTGTTTGCGGTAGAGACGCTCTTCGGCCACATCATTGAAGGCCGGGATCTCGTAGGGAATCGGTTTGGCTGATCCACGCACCACACCGAACTGATCTGGATCAAGAGAGGCAGTCATAGGGGTCTCCTTGCGATCGCCTTGTCGCGTGTTTCGAGTGTACGACTCAAACGATCGTCGTCATCGACCCATTGGCGACCCAAAACCAGTAATATCGTCACGTGACGAAATTACCCCGTGATGGAGCAGTACCGGCAGAACGGTGCCGTTGGTGCGGCCGACCCATCACTGAGCGATCTGGCCCTGGCAGGCCGGCTGCCTTCTGTCGTCAGGGCTGTCGCCAGCAGTCGTATATGGCTCGCAAACTGGCGGCCTCGCATGGACTCGGCGCCAACGATGTCATCGTGGACCGAGACAAGTTCGAAGAACTCATCGGCTTGCTGTATTGCTTGTCATCGGCGCTCGATGACATTGAGAAAGATCTGGCCGCCAGTGATGAGCCGACAGATATCGCTGAGGCGTTGTCATGGCTGCGTGAGAACGCTGAGCCGTTAGCCAAGGTGTCGATTGAACCAAAGATGAGTCACGAGGCCTAGAGGCCGAGGGCCGACTCGAGATACCGCCTGGGCAAATGGGCTTATTTCCGGCTGGTTTTCTTTTGGCCTTACTTTACATAACGAGGATTATAGGCGTTCATTCATAAATCCAAGGGAAGGCTGGTTTTTTCTCTCCTCTCGGTCGGCATTAGCGTTAAGCGCCTATGTCACGCCGTATTGAGGTTGAACTCACCAGCTCACGTCCCGATGGAACTTGGACGTGGCGCGCCGCCGGAGCCAAATTGCCGAAAGGCGAACTAGATGGGGCACTGCTCTACCCCGGTGCCAAGGTGGGTGACGTTGTTCGAGCCGATGCAGATTTTTTGATGGACGGCATCGACATCATTGGCGTATTGGCACCTAAGGGTCCACGTAAGGAACCGGAACGAATCGAAGTCATTGGTCGTCCAGTACGCGATGAAGATCTCGTCACAACCAAGTTGGCGGCAAAAGGTAAACCGAAGAAGAACGATCGTCGTCCGCGTCGCGAACGCCCCGCTGATGGCGCAACCGCAACGACAGAGAAGAAGGAACGACGTCCCAAAGCAGAGCGTCGCCCCCGCCCCACCAAGCCGCTACCAGAAAAGCCCAAAGCAAAACGTTTACGCGCTGGTCGCACTCATCGCAACGCGGTGTTGTCATCGTTGCCGGAAGAACAAAAACCAATTGCGGAACAAGTTCTTAAAGGTGGAATTCCGGCTGTTCGTCTTGCCGTTGAAAAGCAGAACGAAGAAAACAAGGCGGCGGGTAAGCCTGAGATCAACCCAACTCCCCTTTTAGCATTGGCCGAACAATTAATGCCGGCGTTGAAACTGGCCGAATGGCAAGACAAGGCGGAAGCCGCGTTAGCCGGTCAAAGCGATGTTGATTTACGTGATTTACGTTCGGTTGTTGTTGCGGCTGATGCCAATGCGCGCACGGATGAAACGCGCGAACTTGCTGAACAACTACGTCAAGCATTGAATACGCGCATTGAGTCAGAACAAATTGCATGGGTGAACGAACTGCGTGAGTT
This sequence comes from Actinomycetota bacterium, assembly GCA_041183205.1. Classification (GTDB taxonomy): domain Bacteria; phylum Actinomycetota; class Acidimicrobiia; order Acidimicrobiales; family Acidimicrobilacustridaceae; genus Acidimicrobilacustris. Next base: position 16,860 of record JBEGMF010000012.1, read on the forward strand.
GCTGGAAGGCAATCGTCCGGTGCGCGCTTTACGTGTTAGCTCACGTCCACCGAAAGCCGGTGCACCGCTTCCCGCTGATCTCGATGCTGCGTTATGTACCGCCGCTATTGATTCGCTTACCGCCGAAACTCCGAGTGATCGTTACGCCACGGTGTTAGACGCACTCGCCTACTCGCCCGTGCGCAACAAGGTCACTCCAAAAGGTAAGCCCGCCGAGCCGACCGAAGAACTCATTTCCACGGTTACGAAATTGGCGTCACGTCTTCCGCAAGTTGCATCGCTATTCGGCATTGAAGGCAAACCGAAGAAACCGGCGAAGCCGAGTGCACCCGCAGCTCCTGAAACTGCAGCCGAACCTGCAACCGAGGTAGCAGCCGAACCTGCGCCGCAAGCCGTTGCTGAAACTGCACCTACAACTGAAGAGCCGACAGAAGTTCTTGAGGCGTAGTCAAAACTAAATCGCCCGGTTGTGCACTGGCGCGCGGATTCCACGCGGCCAACGCAAATTGAAGCCCTGCATTTTGCGCGCAATGCCGATCATGTTCGGTGTCGCCTAAAAACAAAACGTCACTGCGCGGTAACGACAACTTTTCCAGTATCGGCTCCGGCGATTTCGGTCCCTGAAAAGAATCGGCAAACGCCACCAACAGTGGATCCCATTGCAGCCGCGCCAATTCAGCATGGCCCGAACGCGGATTTTTATTCGAACAGATCGACCAGGTTGATTTCGTCAATTGACGAATCACATCCTCAACTCCTGCGAAGGGCTGCGCGGCGCTTTCGTCGTAGGCATCTAAGTAGTCATCGAGCGAAATCCCTAGACGCTCACATTCCGTCGCCACCACATGTCCAAAGGTGATGTCCTCCGCCGGAACTCCCAATGCAATGAATGCTCCTGCCAAGGCCGCATCGGAATCCAACAAGGTTCCGTCAAGATCGCAGATCACATGGGAGAACATTTTTTAAGTTTGTCAGGAGAATGGGCATCGGCCTACGCCCCTCGCCTACCATTCGCTCATGG
>JBEGMF010000013.1:0-14894 GCA_041183205.1 Actinomycetota bacterium
CAACTTCAACGTGACCGCGCTCCGAAATTTTCACCGCGGTGCCACTTAAATCGAGATTTTCAGTGAGCGGTCGACGTCCAACCGACACCACAACCATTTCGACGTCAATCGTTTGATTGTCACCGAACTTCACGGTGGTGCCCGATGCATTGGGCGTATGCCCATTCACACTGACACCGGTATGCACATCGATGCCGCGATCGGCGAATGATTTCAACACCACGCGCGTGACATCTGAATCGCAGCCGGGAAGAATATTGGGCAGCGCTTCCAAGATGGTGACGCTGGTGCCGAGGTCGCTCATCATTGATGCAAATTCGCAACCAATGGCGCCGCCGCCAATAACAACTGCAGATGCCGGCAACTCTTGCAGGCTCAACAATTCGTCAGACGTAACAACAAGTTTGCCGTCAACTTCAAAACCAGGAATGGTGCGAGGAACAGAACCTGACGCCAAGATCACATTGGTGCCAGTGAGTTCGACATCACCTGAAGAACCACCAGTAACGCGCACTTTATGACCAGCACTAAGCGAACCGATGCCGTCGTAAACGGTTACCTTGCGACGCTTCAATAAACCTTCGAGGCCTTTTGTTAAACCGTCGATGATTGATTGTTTCCGCACTTGCGTTTTGGAGAAATCCAACACCGGTTCGGAAGTGGTTAAACCAAACTCGGCTGCACCTTCAATGGCGCGCCGCACCGATGCGGTTTCAAGTAGTTCTTTGGCAGGGATACAACCAACGTGCAAACACGTTCCGCCCACTCGGTGTTTTTCCACCAGGGCAATGTTGAGTCCTGCAGATGCTCCATAGAGTGCGGCGGCATACCCTGCCGGTCCGCCTCCGATGATTACGACGTCGAAGTTTTCGGCCACGACACCGAGCCTACCGGCGTTGCCATTGTCCTCACGACCTCATAACCCGACCGAAGAATCGGCGAAATGGCCTAGTGACACAAGTAACGATTGGCTGCTATCGGGCCGCTAGGAACAATTGAGCGGCCGCCGCGGCGAGGATGGCCAAACCACACGCCAACGACAACAAAATCAGTCTCCGCGTGCTCATGAAAAAGATAGTAGCGGCGGGGAATGAAGCCACCGTGATCGGGGTTATACCTACTACCCCCCACCAACGGCGCATTCTGAAGGAGTCACCGTGAAAATTGCTGTTACCGGCGCGTCTGGACTCATTGGAACTGCTCTTAGTCAACAACTGCGCGCAGATGGTCACACGGTAGTGCCGGTTGTGCGCACCGCTGCCGGCCCTGACGCCATTGCTTGGGATCCGATGGCAGGCACCATCGAAACCGCCAAACTCGAAGGTATCGACGCGGTCGTTCATCTTGCCGGCGCCGGTATCGGCGACAAGCGCTGGAGCGATGCCTACAAAAAAACGATTCTCGACTCGCGTGTGAAGGGCACCGAAGTGCTGACCACTGCTTTGGCGTCGTTACAAAACAAACCGTCGGTGCTTATCTCTGGCTCGGCTATCGGTTACTACGGCGCAACTGGCAACGAAGCAGTTACTGAATCTGCTCCGGCCGGCAATGATTTCTTGGCCGATGTTTGTGTGCAATGGGAAAACGCAGCCGCCCCAGCACAACAAGCCGGTATTCGCACAGTGTTTTTACGCACCGGCATCGTGTTATCGCCCAAGGGTGGCGCACTAAAGAAAATGTTGCCGCTTTTCAAACTTGGTGTGGGCGGAAAAATGGGATCGGGTCGTCAATGGTGGAGTTGGATCTCCATGGACGATGAGATTGGACTCATTCAACACTTATTAAACGGTGCAGTGAACGGCCCAGTGAATGCCACAGCTCCGAATCCCGTCACGAATAGCGAGATGACAAAGGCGTTAGGAAAAGCGTTACATCGACCGACCTTTGCACCGGTCCCCTCGTTCGGACCGAAATTGTTATTAGGTTCGGAACTAGCAGAAGCGCTCTTATTTACATCAGCGAAAGTTTTGCCGGCCGCAGCACAAGCAGCGGGCTATCAGTTCAAACATTCAACAATTGAAGATGCATTCGCGGCGATGTTCGGCGCTAATGCAGCGACGAAAGGGTAACCATGGCCACTCGTGAAGTTTCTGTGAGCCGCATCATTAATGCACCAGCCGACAAGATTTTCGATGTGCTGGCTGATCCGTCGAAGCACAGCATCATCGATGGATCCGATTCGGTGCAGGGCGCCAAGGACTCACAACGTCTCGCCATGGGCTCGAAATTTGGAATGAAGATGAAGATCGGCTTTCCGTACACCATCAGCAATACCGTGGTGGAGTTCGAGGAAAACCGCCGTATCGCCTGGCAGCACTTCGGCAAACATATTTGGCGCTACACCCTTGAACCCGTTGATGGCGGCACGAAAGTGACCGAAACATTCGACTGGTCGACCGCTCGAATCCCCAAATTCATTGAAATCATGAATTATCCGAAGAAGCATCCAGTGGATATGGAAAAAACACTGGAAAAATTAGACGCCTATGTCACCGGAGCAAGCACCGCAGGAAATTGAGATGACACTCGCCTCGCTGGGCTTTGATGCGCGGTGGCGAGATGAACTCAATTCTTTTGATGCCACTTGCGATGTCGGTCGCATCATCGTTCATCATGGCGCCGGTGTTGTTGTTGCCACCGCGCGCGGTTTAGAAAACATGATGTTCACGCAAAGGTTGAACCCTCGCCCCGTTGTTGGCGATTGGGTTGCATTGCGCGGTGAAGAAATAGTTGGCGTGCTCCCCCGTCGATCGCTGTTGCGTCGGCGCGCCGCACATGGAAGTGGCGAACAACAACTGGCCGCCAACATCGACAAAGTTTTGTTGGTTTGTGGCGTGGATCGACCGGTGAAAGATGGGCGCATCCAACGCGGCGCCACTTTGGCCCGTGATGCACAAGCCGAGCCCATCATCGTGCTCACCAAGGCTTCTAAAAACGATGACATCGAAGCCATTGCGGCCGAAGTGCGACTCGCCCATCCTGATATCCCGGTGGTGATTACGTCAGTAAAAGAAGGCGAAGGTCTCGATCAACTGCGAACGTTGATTGCTGGATCAACGGTCACGTTGCTCGGCGAGAGCGGTGCCGGAAAGTCATCAATCGTCAATGCGCTTATGGGCAGTGCCACCATGACCGAGGGCGATGTACGCGAAAAAGACAGCAAAGGTCGCCACACCACCACTACTCGTTCGCTGCATGTTCTTCCCTCCGGTGGTGTGCTTATCGATACACCCGGCATTCGCGCCGTTGGTTTAGTGGCCGAAACGGAAAGTGTTTCCGAAACGTTCCCCGAAGTGGAAGAAGCGGCAGAAATGTGTCGCTTCACCGATTGCCAGCATGAAGGTCAACCGGGATGTGCAATAAGTGCCGGGCTGGCCGACGGTCAATTAGATGAGAAACGTGTTGAGGCTTGGCGTCGACTGCAATTAGAGACGGAGAAACCTACGACAAAGCCTTTACCGCCGCGACGATCTCGTCGACGGGACGAAACGTAAGTCCGGCTGCCGCTTTACGAGCCCAGCGCACAACACCCTCAGAGTCGACCACCACAACGGAACGACGGTAAAACCCAATCGGTCCCAAAATGCCGTAGTTCTCGCCTACTTCTTTTTCGGTGTCCGCCAATAGCGGGAACGCAAATGGACCATTGCGATCGATAAACGTTTCGTGTTCATCGAGAGTTTGTGGGCTTAACGCGAAGACCTTCGCGCCAACTTCGGCGAAGGTTGAAAAATCATGAGAATAAGAACGTAACTGCGCCGTACACACCGGCGAATTGTCCTTGGGATAAAAAACAAGAACGACCGGTTCACCTAAGCAATCGCGCAACGAATACGTAGAGCGCTCTTTTGAACTTCCGTCAACTCCCGAAAGTGAGAATTGCGGTGCCGCCTGTCCAACTAGCGATGACATAGCGACGAAACTAGTCGCTTCAACTACGTCGCTCGCGTTGCTTTATGCCAGTTGATTTAGAATCTCGGTGGGGATATCGAAATTGGAATAAACGTCCTGCACATCGTCGTATTCCTCTAAAAGATCAATGACCTTTAGGACCGCTTTAGCACTTTCAACATCGTCGAGGACCACAGTGGTTGACGACACCATGGTGGTATCGGCTGAATCGACTTGTAATCCTGCGTCTTCCAGTGCTTGGCGCACAGCCGGTAAATCGCTCGGCGCGCACATAAGACGCCAAGTGTCGCCTTCATCAATGAGATCTTCTAAACCAGCATCTAATGCCGCCAACATGATGTCGTCTTCACTAATGGACGATGGCAGTACAACAATTCCTTTGCGTTCGAATTGCCAAGCAACTGCGCCGGGTTCAGAAATTGAACCGCCGGTCTTTTTCATGGCGGCACGAATATCACTGCCGGATCGATTGCGGTTATCAGTTAAAACATCAATGAGCACGGCCACACCATTAGGGGCATAACCCTCATAAGTGATTTGTTCGTAGTTGACGCCCTCAAGTTCGCCCGTGCCGCGCTTGATCGCACGCTCGATCGTGTCTAACGGTACGGAGTTATCTCGCGCTTTTTGAAACATGGTGCGCAGCGTGGGATTCGTTTCGGGATCGCCCCCGCCTTCACGCGCCGCTACTTCAACCTGCCGGATCAACTTGGCGAAAAGTTTTCCGCGTGCTTTATCGGCTGCGCCTTTTTTATGTTTGATCGTCGCCCATTTGGAATGACCAGACATGGTGTTCTCCTGTTGCTACTTATGCTTTTGCTGCCATCTGCACGAATAAATCATGCAGACGAAGATCGGGTGATAGTTCGGGGTGAAATGACGTCACCAAAATATTGTTCTGCCGACAGGCCACTGGGCGACCCTGTTCAACAACGGCCAACACTTCAACGTCGGGGCCGACATGTTCAACAATGGGTGCACGGATGAACACCGCGTGCATCGGCGATTCAGGAAAGCAATTGACCTTTAAGTCGGTTTCAAAAGAATCAATTTGGCGACCGAATGCATTGCGGCGAACCGCAATGTCGATGGCCGAAAATGATTTTTGATCATCACGACCGTCGAGAATTTCCGCTGACAACATGATCATGCCGGCGCAAGTGCCAAACGCCGCCATTCCATTCGCTAAGCGATCGGCAAGGGGTGAAAACAGATCGTTCAGATCTAGCAATTTAGAAATCGTTGATGATTCGCCGCCGGGCATAACGATGGCGTCGACTTCGTCGAGTTCACGTTCTTTACGAACTTCTTTTGTTTCGATGCCTAAACGCGCAAAAGCGTGCAGATGAAGATCAACTGCACCTTGTAAAGCCAATACGCCAATTACCGGCGTACCCACCTGGGGGCTCCGCGTTCTTTGGGTTCACGTTTACCAACCGCGTTCAGCAAGTTTGGTGTCGAGTGAACCAATTTCGAGACCCGGCATGGCGTCGCCGAGACCACGGCTTACCTTCACCAAAATGTCGGGGTCTTGATAGTTGGCAGTCGCTTCAACAATGGCTTTGGCCATTTGCACTGGATCAGAACTCTTGAAGATGCCTGATCCAACGAACACTGCTTCAGCACCGAGTTGCATAACTAACGAGGCATCGGCCGGTGTCGCAATACCGCCAGCACAAAACATCGGTACCGGAAGTTTTCCGGTCTCGGCGATTTCTTGCACTAACGGAAGCGGTGCTTGCAACTTCTTGGCCCAATCAAAAAGTTCGGCCGAATCGGCGGTGGTGATTTTGCGAATGTCACCAAGGATCGAACGAAGATGACGAACTGCTTCCACCACATTGCCCGTGCCGGCTTCGCCCTTGGAACGAATCATGGCGGCGCCTTCGGCAATACGACGAAGCGCTTCACCCAAATTGGTGGCACCACAAACAAAAGGAATATTGAAAAGGTGCTTATCAATATGGTGTGCTTCATCGGCTGGTGTGAGCACTTCTGATTCATCGATGTAATCAACTTGCAGCGATTGCAAAATTTGCGCTTCAGCAATATGACCGATTCGCACCTTGGCCATCACGGGAATTTTCACTGCGGCCTGAATGCCCTCGATCATTTCGGGATCGCTCATGCGCGCCACGCCGCCATCTCGACGGATATCGGAAGGCACACGCTCAAGCGCCATCACGGCGACCGCACCGGCATCTTCAGCAATACGCGCTTGGGCTGGGTCGACCACATCCATGATCACCCCGCCTTTAAGCATGTCAGCGAGGCCGCGTTTTACAAGATCGGTTCCGGTATTTCGGTCAGTTGCCATGGCCTAAGTCTACGGGGACTGGCCCGTAAAGCCGAAGTCGAATACTTAGCCCTTTTTGAATGCCAGCAATCCGTCGGCCTGTGCTTGGTCAAGAAGGGCAACATCTTGGCCTTTCCGAGGGAGTTCAACCCACGTGCGACCTGGCGTCAGCAGAATTGGCTTTCCGATGTTGTCGACCAAAGTGGGTGCATCCGTGGCCTTGGCTCGTGACCATGTACCAACGGTGACTTTGCCACCCGAGAACACCCATACCGGACCGTTACCAACAGTGATGGCCATAGGCGAACGGTTATCGGAAGGACTGGCGCCGTAATCAACAAACATCACGATGACATTGGCGGGAGCAACTTGCACTCCGGCTGCATCGACGGTTGCGCTTTCGGGGCGTGGATGCTTGCCATCAACTTGGAAGCGACGCCAACCACCGCGTGTCGCATCCCATGCGTAATCAACCTTTGCTCCTTGGAAGTCGATTGTCATACCAGGAGCCGGCAAAATAAACGATTGCGGTGCGACTGTTGTTGAGGGTGCAACCTGTCCTGCAATTGTTGAGGTTGTCGTTGATGATGTGGTTGACGTTGTAGTGGTGGTCGTTGATTCCTTTACATAGGAATACACCGGCGCCGGTGCGCCTTGACCAGCCGGCGCCTTCAGTTGCAGCAACTCCGTTAAACGCAAGAACAAGTTATGAGGCGCATAACGCGAACTTTCGCGGTAATACGCGGCCGTTGCGACATCAACACCCGCGTTGGTTAACAAACCAGCGCGATCAGCCGCAGCAATTTCTCCAACCACACCGTTGTTGCCACCTGACCATGCAAAGAGTGGTCGTGAGAATTGGCCGACGATATTGGGATCGGATGAACGCGCTGAGCGCACCGGACCAATATCGCTTGGCAACTTGGAATGGAAGACCAGAACGAAACGAGTAATGCCTTCAACTAACAATTCGTAAACAATGTCGGCTTCGTTAATGCCCACCTGCGGACGAGCATCCGAACTGTTGTCCATCTTCACCGAAATAGCGGGATGATTTCCGTCGACTGGGGCTTTGGCATCGGGCAAACCAGTGAGCGGCCACGTGGGCAACGGTGGCGCTGTGGTTGTGGTGGTGGTTTCTTCTGCCGGTTCAGAATTTGATGACGAACCGCAGGCTGCTGCGAGTAACGACATTCCGAGAACAAGAGAAATAACTACGAACAAAAAGCGACGGCGCATAGGACGTCGTGGATTTGAAGTTGGAGTCACGTTGTTGCCCAATTACAAGAGTCGAAGGGCCTCGATGCGGTAGTGAAGATTCGAGCCGCCATTGGGCTGGAACATCCACAGCAACGAGGGGTCGTAGCCACTCCCGCCGAGAGAGGTTCCGACCACCATGCATGTTTCCAGAGCGGAAATCATGGCCGGTGGATACCTCGTAACCGTAACGCCTGCACGGTCGGCCAAAACTTCAGCCTCTTCAAGATCTTTCACATCTGAGTCAAGCGATCCACCAAAAATTCCTAGAAAGGCCGTGGATTTAACTTTGACACGCAATGTCGGAAGCACCGCATCACCTTGACGAATCGCCGCCAACGCGCGCGCCACAACGGCCTCAAGTTCAATTCGATTCAGTGCCGAAACTAAACCGCTCGTAACAACAACGGCTGCGGTTTGCGGACTTACCGCAAGCACGCACATGTTTGCGCCAGCATTTTGCACAATATGAATTTTGGGAACCGGAACACCGGCTGTTGCCGAAAGCCCTTCAACCAAATTCAACAAATTGGCCGAGTCATTTTCAGTCGCCGGTCGTGCCGACATATCAGCCAATAACGATTCTTCAATGCCGCGGGTGAACGTGCGCAGTCGCCACCATGACGCCAATGCCGTAAGTACAACACCAATCGCAAGTCCGATGATGCCGAGAACAACAAATAACGCGATGGAAAGAACAACACCGACGGCAATAAACGGAATGGTGACAAACCACAGCGAAGGAGCACTCACAACTTCAGTTGGAGTGGGAGGAACAACAACGGCAACCGGTTGACGCGGCGCTTGAGTGGGACGCGATTGACGATTGCGATTGTTATTCGAACGATTTCGTTGATTGCCGCCCTGGTTGCGATTGCCTTGTTGGCCCGAGCGATTGGAACGATTTCCGCCAGAACGATTTCCACCCGAGCGATTGTTGGATCCGCCCGAGCGATTGCGATTTTGATTCGACGACGAACGATTGGCCGGTCCGCGATTCGATCGCTGTGAGGGCGAATTGTTCTGATTTGATGGTCGATTATCTGCCACGGTCAGTCCTTTAACTAGCGCAAGGATACTCCCCTGCTATCGGCGCGATTTCGCGCCGCCGCTTTTCCGCAACACGTCTTCGAATATCTCGATATAGCGCTGGGCCAGAACCGTCATGGAGAAATCTTCAGCCCGTCGACGACCTTCCGTTTGTAGCGATTGCGAAAGCGACGAATCGGTGCACACATTGCGAATAGCACCGGCTAACGCACTCGAGTCGCCGGGCGGGACTAACACCGCATCAACACCTTGACGGGCCACATTGGTATAACCGGCCAGTTCACTTGCAACAACGGGCGTGCCCGCAGCCATTGCCTCAACCAGAACAACACCGAATGATTCGCCCCCAAGCGAGGGCGCACAAAACACCGACGCTTGACAGAGACGATCAATCTTTTCTTGCTCCGAGATACGTCCTAACCATTCGATACGCGCATCTCCCGCAACTTTGGCGCGTAGTTGATCGGTTTCAGGACCCGTGCCGGCAATCCATAAACGAAATGATGACGGCAATTCATTCATGGCTTCGAGGAGTACAGCCAAACCTTTGCGCGGTTCATGGCGACCAATAAAGAAAATCGTGGGCTCCGGCGCTTTCGGTTGCGTGTTATGCACGAACGGTCGCAGATTCACACCATTAAAAAGAACTTCGTACTCGCCACCCACAGCTTGTTGCGCCATCTTCTCGGCATCGACACTTACTGCACAGCGATAATCCAACTTGCGCGACAACCAACGCACCACGGGATTAAGCCATTTATACGCCGCACTTTCACCGGCGGCGTGAAATGTGCCCACTAACGGTTGCGATTTAAATAACAACGCTGTTTGCGTAACACCGGGCGCTAGCGGTTCGTGCAGATTCACAATGTCGAAGCGTTCATCACGGAGCGCGCGGATAATGCGTAATTGCGCCGCAGGATCAGGAGCGATCGGAGCCACCGAACCGTTGGCGGCCGTCGGCAAACTATCGCCGAGTGGAGTTACACCTGCGTTAGGTGGCGGACCATCACATGGACCAAGAACACGTACGTCTAAGCCTTGATTGCGTAGTTCATCGGCTAACGCCAATACCTGTCCTTGAACGCCGCCGGGCAGAGTGAGACTGTACGGACACACAATGCCGACGCGCATTACGACGACTCTTTCGCGGCCGGCCCATGCGGAGGACGTGGATGCGGTTTACCAATGGCCTCGAGTGCTGCGTAATCGCTCGGCCAATTTGGTTGTTGCAAATGCCATTGCTCGGGCGCTTGACGAATTAATCCTTCTAAGCGGCGCGCTAAATCGGTGGTAATACGCGTGACATCGGCGCGGAATTTTCCTTGCCGAGAACAATCGATTGGCGGTTCAACAACTGCGGCATGCCCAGTCTTCCCCTCGAAATACACACCCACACTTAAAAGCGTCGCGCCCGTGCGCATGGCGAGTGTGGCCGGCCCAGCCGGCAAGGTGGTGACTTCATTAAAGAATTCAAGTTCAATACCGTCGCCACGAATATCGCGATCGCTCAGCAAACACACAATGTGATTGTCAGCCAATGCTTGCAAAACAACTTTGCCGGCATCAGGACCGAGCGGAACGATGTTCATCCCTAATTGACGACGAAAGTCAGCAAAGAAATCAAAAAGCGCCGGCGGTTCAAGTGGTTCGACCACAACGGTGACTTTTTGTTTTTGCACTTGCGTTAACCAAAAACCGGCCCATTCCCATCCGCCTAAGTGCGGTAACGCCAAGAGCACTCCATTTCCACCGCGTAATGCATCAGTCACGTAGTCGTAACCTTCAACGGCAAAATGCTCGTCAACCTTTTGCACCGAAAGTTTGGGCAAACGAAAAGAGTCAACCCAGTACCGCGCGTAACTACCAAAGGTCGCATCCACGGCCCGATCAAGCGCGCGACCTTGTAACTGCGGCGCGGCGCGATGCAAATGACGCGCCACCATCATGCGCCGCTCTTTTGAAAGTGATGCTGCGGCTCGACTTAATCCACGTGCCGTGAACTCAGCCATAGGCCGAGGCACCGTGCGGCTATATGCCGCGCCAGCGCGATACGCCGCCGTTACATAATCCAGCGCCATCTGCGCTCAACGACGTCGGCGGGCCTGCAGGTTTTGTCGCCAAGCAGCCGACGAACGAGAAGCCCTCGCCGCACGTCGACGCGCTGCACGGCGCGTAACTGGAGCGGCCGGACGTTCAACCGATGCCTGCTTCCAAACTTTGGCGAAACGTTGCACGGCTGTGACAATCGTGAGGACCAACATGATCCACAACACCGGCACCAACAACATTTCGAAAAGTAAACCGATACCTAACAAGATGACGCGCTCGGCACGTTCCATCACCCCGCCGCGCGCATTAAATCCAAGCGCTTCTGCTTTCGCGCGCTCATAGGAAATGATGAGTGACGCTGCCAAAACCGCCATGGGCAAAAGCGGCGCTAACGATCCGCTGGAGTCGGCCAAGTACCACGCCACACCACCCAGCAACATCGCGTCGGACACTCGATCGGCAACCGAGTCGAAAAAGGCCCCACGCGGACCAGCCGTTCCGGCAGCCTTGGCCACCGCGCCATCAAGGGCATCGGGCAGACCGGTTAAAACTAAAAAGAGCAGACCCAACGAAAGGTGGCCAGTAGCAATCGCTACCGCCGCGCAGGCCGACATGATGACTCCAACCAACGTCAAGCGGTCAGCGGTGAAACCTGCGGCAAGCAACTTTGCCCCCACCGGTTTCAGGCCGTTTTCAATGTTGGTTCGCCAGCGCCCATCCAGCATGGCGATCTCCTCCGTCAGACGTGCCGCACCTCGTGCGAATGGCTAAAACGCTAGCAGGGGTCCCCTGTTGGGCTGCGCCACCCATCATTTGGGCCGGTAGGGTCGTCCCATGGCCGCCACAGGCAAAGAATTCTCCTCGGTAAGCCCAAATGATGCCGTTATCGCCATGCGCTCTTGGCCCCGTCGATATACGGCGTTACTGCGCCCCATCGATGACGAATCCAATGAGGAAAAAGTGGCGCAGATCGGACGCGATGGCGTGAGCGCTCTCGAAGTTGCGACCGACACGGCCCGTACTTGGGCCTTAATCGAAAAAGCGATGAACGATATTCGTCTCCATGACGACACGATCGTGCATCCCGCCATTGTTGACCAGGCCCAACGTCAATGGGCAACGGAAATTGTCGAACCGTTGTCATCGGTCTTGGCGCAAATTCATGACAATGCCAATTCGTTAGCCGACTTCATTGATGCCGTTGGATTTCACGATTGGAATCGCACCGGCAAATTAGTGGGCGGCGAAGAAATTTCTCTTTTGCAATTGGCACAAATTGCGGTGGCAACAGGCGCAGGAAACTTGCGACGAATCGAAAAGATCCTCGCCGAATTATGAGGAGAATTCAGTCCAATCTTCTGGATTCTCTTCAACAAACCATTCGATGACATCGCCTTTAACGCCGTCGACCAAAACCAAACCGCGACGTTCCGGCGGATCTTCAGCGCTGTATAACAAAATTCGCCACGTTGGCCGACTTAATAAACCGCGCCAACCCATTTGTGCTGACGCGTGACCAACAGGAAAACCAACTTGTCGAGTAGCGGCAACTAACGCGTCATTTTCATCAACGTCAAGATTCCAACCACTGACAAATGAATACAAACCTAAAAGAGCCAAAACGATGGCGGCTATGACCACGCCTTGATTGATTAAGACTGGATCATCGCTGCGACGAAGAAGCCAGATGACAAGACATACCGCCGACATGGCCCAATAGAGATAGGCGGGAATCTTTCGTCGATTGTTATTCGGGAATAAGTACGGGCCAACAAATCCAGCCGCGTTGAGATCCTCGGGAAGTTCATCGCGGATTTCCGCGTCACTTTTCGAGTTCTCTGCTGGCGTTTCGTCAGAAGGTGGTTGCACGGATTCGTTGGACATATCGGCAGCGACCGTAGTACCCGATCGCTGCCGACTGCACACTCAAGGAAAAAGTTGGGCTACTCGGCCACAACTTTGGCTTTTACGGTCACAACGCCCGCATTCAAAAAGCCGAGTTTCATGTCAAAGGTTTTGCCCACTTCAAGCGGCGAGACCAAATCAATAAGCATCACGTGATTGCCGCCCGGTGCGAATTCAACGGTGCCGTTGGCCGGAATCAAAACTGATTTCACGGGTGACATCGACATCATTCCGCCCGCTTGCTTTGTCTCGTGAATTTCCGTGGTCTTGGCGATGGTGTCGCTTACCGAAGCGGAAACTAATAAATCAGGCAACGTTGCCGAGTTCGCAACAGTGAAATAGACAGCGCCATTTCCTTGTGCGGCGGCCGATGAACGAGCCAGAACATTGGTGACTTTGATGGATCCGGCCGAACCACCATCAGAAGATGATGAACTTGAACAGCCAGCAGCAATCGCACCAAGTGCCAACACGCTGACGAGCACTACTGCGATCGCCTTGGCGTTGAACTTTTTCGTGGCGCCGCGCTGTGCCGCGCCGATGGTGGTTTCTTTCATTTGTTTCTCCTTATTTTTCGATCTTTTGCGTTCTACGACTGCTGCTTCGCCAACAGTTCGTTCAATGTGGCGGCGATATCAGGGGCCGACGTTCCCCATGGATATGCCCACACCAATTGCCCTTTGTCATTCACCACAAACGTGACGCCGGTATGCGACACCACATAAGTGCGATCGCCAGGTTCGTGCGCTTCCACATTCCACTGCGCACCAAACTCGTAGGTCACGCCGTTGAGTTGATACGCGTCATTTGCGCGCAATGCGCGGTAGTTACCTTCACCGAAGTAGTAACTGAGATATTGATTCAACATCTCGGGCGTATCGCGTTCGATATCAACCGACACAAACGCCACTTCAACTTTGTCAGCCGCTGGCCCCATTTCTTTTAAGCCAGCCGCAAGGTCGCCCATTGACACTGGACAAACATCGGGACAAGAAACGAATCCGAAGTACACCACTAACAACCCACCGGGTGGAGCGGTAAACGGCGCGGCCGCGCCGTTGGCACCAGTTTCCACATTGGGTAATGACAATTTGCCGACCGTACGCACCGGAGTTGGCGCGTAGCCCTGCACATTGCCTTCGCTATCGGGCATGGTGATCGGTGGCGCTGATGATGAAGATGAACTACAGGCCGCAATAAAGACAAGCGAGAACAAGAAAAGGGCGATCACGCGCATTGAACGCTGAAATGCATTTGCCCTTTTTCGTTGACCCGACTTCACAGTTCAAGGCTATTCAATGAATCAGCGCAAAAATTCAAAAACGGCAACAGAAAAAAGATTTTGGGACTTTGGTCACTCAAGAAAAATTGATATGTGAGTTACGTCACAGGCCAGTGAGTGCGAACTTTTTCCCATGTCTCCATTAACGGCTCGGGTAACACACGTGTATTCGCAACAGAAGTCATGAAATTGCTATCGGCATCCCAACGCGGCAGCACATGTGCATGCAAGTGACTGGGAACGCCGGCACCCGCAGCTCGGCCCAAGTTGTAACCAACGTTCACACCATCACAGCGATATGCCTTTCGTAATGCTTTGACCGCATCACGGGTTAAATACGAAAGAGAGATCAATTCGTCGTCGGTCAGATCTTCGAGTTCAGCAACGGCCCGATTCGGAACAATCAGTAAGTGCCCGGTCGTGTAGGGATAAGCGTTCAACAGAACCGAACAATGGTCGGATCGTTTGACGATCATTCCCTCTTCATCAGAAAGCCGAAGTATGCGTTCGAACAACGTTCCTTGTTCGTTTGGATCTAACGATGTATCGCCAGGTTGTGTGACTTTGCCGATATACGACGACCGCCAACCTGCCCAAAGTTGGTCCAGCGGTGATGTCATCGACGCGCCGCCACATCGCCGGCGAGTCGTTCAACAAATGCTTCGAACGAAACATTGCGCTCTACTTCTCCCCCGCGTGGGTTCACCCCAACCGTGGAATGAGCAACATCGTCATCGCCGATTACTAATACGTACGGAATTTTTTCCAACTTGGCATGACGGATTCGTCCACCTAGAGGCTCAGAGGCTTCGACACAATCAGCGCGGAAACCACGGGCCCGCAGGCTGGCGACTAAAAGTCGAGCATGGGCGTCGTGATCATCGCGAACCGGCAAGATCCGCACTTGCAGAGGCGCCAACCATGCCGGAAAGGCACCCGCATAATGTTCGATCAACACACCAAAGAAGCGTTCAATCGATCCGAAAAGAGCTCGATGCAACATGATCGGCTGTTTACGCGAACCATCGGGTGCCACATATTCGAGATCGAAACGAGCCGGGTTATTGAAATCCAACTGGATGGTGCTTAATTGCCACACTCGACCGATCGCATCACGCACATCGATATCAATTTTCGGTC
>JBEGMF010000014.1:0-3124 GCA_041183205.1 Actinomycetota bacterium
TTGGCTCGAAAAATACGCTGAGATTGTTTCGATTCATCACTGTGAAGGCGGGTTGGCAACTCAACTTCCGCCACTGCCGACATTTACTCCGCGCGCGTCAAACGTCTAATTATTTTTTGCGTGTTAGTTGCGAAGCCGATCGCTATCCAGAAACAACTTATTGTGCGAATAATTCCGATTGCGAAATAGCGCAAAACGCTAATTGTTAGAGATCGCAATCAATTGCTGAAGTTTTTCGGCCGCCAAACCATTCACTACCGAATTACGGGCCATTTCAAAACTGGATTGCCAATCATCGGCTTTGCCCGCAGCTATCAAACCAGCGGCTGCATTAAGACACACCATGTCGCTAACCGGCGACGATTCCCCGGCGAAAACCGAATGGGCAATCTCCGCATTACGCGCCGCATCACCACCGGCAAGCACCTCAGCCTCAACAACTTTCAAACCAACTTGTTGTGGTTCAAATCGATAGGTCGAAATTGATCCGTCGCGCAATTCTGTAATTGTTGTTGCACCACTGAGCGAAATTTCATCGGTGCCGTCATCGGCGCAAACAACAAATGCGCGCGGTGCACCGCGCTCAGCCAACGTGCCAACAACGATCGGCGCAAGGCTTACATCACTCACTCCAATCACCTGTCGACGAATGCCGGCGGGATTGGAAAGCGGTCCAAGAAAATTAAACACCGTGGGAACACCCAGTTCGGATCGAACCGGACCGGCAAAACGCATAGCGGGATGAAACGATCGCGCAAAAGCAAAGCCAATATTCGTTTCGCTAATGCAGCGCGCAACACCTTGTGCATCGAGTTCAACATTCACACCGAGGGCTTCTAACAAATCAAACGATCCCGACGTTGATGACGCTTTTCGATTGCCATGTTTTAAAACACGCGCACCGGCGCCGGCAGCAACAAAACACGCCATCGTCGAAACGTTGAGCGCGTGTTTCCTTCGCGAAGGCGCACCACCCGTTCCCACAATGTCGATGGCATCGTCACCCGGAGGCAACACAATTGGAGTGGCATTGGCCAGCATCACATCAACCATGGCGGTTACTTCGGAAACCGACTCGCCTTTCGCCCGCAACCCGATGAGAAACGCGGCGATCTGCGCGTCAGTGGCTTCGCCGCGCAAGATGGTTTGTAAAGCGTCTGCTGCGACCGACGCGTCAAGATCCTCGCCGGCGGTCAGTTTCGACAGAACCGCTGGCCAATCCATTACGCGGTCCGACGTCGTTGCCGAATGATTCGGCGGCGTTCACGTTCGGTCATTCCACCCCAGATGCCATCTTTTTCACGAAGGGTCAGCGCATGTTCCAAACAAGATTCACGCACACTGCATACTCCGCAGACCCGCTTGGCTTCGATAGCCGCGGCATCGTCATCTGAGACAGGGTAAAAAATTTGGGGGTCAATTCCCGAGCAGGCTGCCTGGGACCGCCAAGTGGTGTTCATAAAAAAGGGCTCCTAAGGAGCGGGTGGACAGAAACAACGAGTATTCCCGCGCCGAGGCACGGGATACAAACTGAATTCGAGATTTCTCGAAGTCGGGTTTTCAACGGCCCTCGCCCAATGGCAAAAAGATTTCCACAGGCGAAATTGGCCGTGTTCTCGGCCTGTCATCACAAGGGCTTGTCGTCCTAGGCTCAAAAGGTGAGCCCTACCGCCTTTTCTCGTGCCGATGCATTACAACGATTGGAATCAACTGAGTTCGATGTTGTTGTCGTGGGCGGAGGAATTACCGGCGTTGGTTGTGCGCTCGATGCTGCGAGCCGTGGACTTCGTACGGCACTAATTGAACGTGACGATTTTGCATCGGGAACTTCATCGAAATCCTCGAAGTTGGTACATGGCGGCATTCGCTATTTGCAACAAGGCGATATCGGTTTGGTTTATGAAGCGTTGGCCGAACGGCAACGTTTGCGTAAAAACGCTCCTCATATGGTGTCGGTATTGCCGTTTCTCATTCCGATTTTTTCCTCGAACGGAATCATCAATCGCAAACTTGCTCGGGCGATGGGCACGGCAATGTGGATGTATGACTTCACCGGCGGATTGCGCATCGGCAAATTCCATAAGCGAGTTTCGAAAGAACAAGCGCTCTCATACTTCCCCACCCTTAAGCCGGAGAAACTTATGTCGTCGTATTTGTATTACGACGCCGAAGCCGACGACGCACGCTTATGTTTGACCGTGGCGAAAACAGCCGCCATTGATTTTGGTGCTGTGGTTGTGAATCGTTGTGCGCTCACCGAAATTGAAAAGAACGCCAAAGGCAATGTGGTGGCGGTACATGCACGTGCCGATGGAAAAGAACTGCGTATCCGCACCAAATCGGTGGTGAACGCCACCGGTGTTTGGTCTGATGATGTGCGCACGATGGATGAATCGAGCCATGCCGCTTCCATTCGTCCGGCGAAAGGTGTGCACATCACCGTGCCGTGGGAGTTAGTGCAAAACACGATTGCTGCTGTTATTCCTGTACCGGGCGATAAACGTTCTGTGTTTGTTGTTCCGTGGGGTGAATTCACCTTTGTCGGCACCACCGATACCGATTACGACGGTCCCGTCGACGATCCTCAGTGCACCGCCGATGACATCGAATATTTGTTGCGGGCACTTAATGGCGTATTGGAAAACAAAGTGCGGCCGGCCGATATCTGTGGCACCTGGGCGGGATTACGCCCGTTAGTGGCCGACCCGGCTGCATCAGGACGCACGGCCGATCTATCCCGTCGGCACAAAGTGATGACATCACCCAGCGGCGTTGTCACTATTACCGGCGGAAAACTCACGACGTATCGCAAGATGGCCGCCGACACTATTGATGAACTCGTCAAAGATGTTCTTCACACATCGGTTCTTGGCCGTTTGCGCCGCCGCAGCCGCACGAAGAAATTAAAACTGCATGGCGCAACACAATTGGATCGCGTGAATGCGGGCGGAACTTCGCTCACCAATGTGCAACAAAAACATCTCATCACTCGTTACGGATCCGATGCCAACGACATCATTGCGCTGGTTGCTGCCGATCCAACCATGGGTGAACCACTTTTGACCGGACTTGATTACCTCAAGGCCGAAGCGATCTATGCCGTGCGCAACGAAATGGCCACCAC
>JBEGMF010000015.1:0-140928 GCA_041183205.1 Actinomycetota bacterium
AAACAAGTGAACCGGTGCATACGCTTGTTAAGAGAGACACTTCTTCGCGTTTCGCTTGTAACCATTCGATCTGCTTTGGATCTTTAATGTGGCCACGTGTTCCTTGTCCACCCGGATAAACCAACACATCTAGTTGAGGAACATCGTCATAGGAATACTGCGATTCAATGACTAAACCTTTGGCGCACGTAACAAGACCACCGCTTTTAGAAAGTGTGAGCACACGAAAACCATCTTCGGGGAAGTAACTCGTCCAAAAGGAAAGAACTTCCCATGGCCCAATGGCATCAAGTTCTTCAACGCCATCGAAAAGAAGTATTCCGATTGCTTTATCTGTCATTTTTCGACCATCCAGTCAGCGAACGTTAATTAGATCTCGTCGTAATCAGATCTATCTCTGATAAAAATATTACACGTCGCGGTCGACTAATCAGTCGTCTAACGAGAAGCGATACACATTTGTTTCGCGTTGCACGAAACCAATGCGTTGATAAAGACGATTTGCCGCTTCACGACTGGGACGCGAAGTGAGATCAACGGTTTTTGCACCCAGTTGTTGCGCACGCATTAACGCATCCCTATTTAACGCTTCACCTACACCTTTGCCGCGCGCTGATTCATCGACGACAACGTCTTCAATCCATGCCCGAATGCCAGTGGGAATTCGAAACCACGCCAGCGTGAGACTGCCAAGAATTTCGTTTGATTTCTTTTCCACCGCCAACAAAAGAATCGACGATTCAGCGGCACAGATTGCCTCCAACTCACTCTTCGTTGGAGGGGCATTTGAAGATGAAAGTTGCGGGATTAAACGGGTAAACGCTTGCACCACTCCGTCGGTGACATGTGTGCATTCAACGATGTCAATTTCCGAATTCGTCGAAGAAGCGTTGTCATTGGAGTTCTTGCCCGCGGCCATTTCCCAAGCGTAGAACGAAAAACATGAGGCCCGACCCATCGCTTCATAATCTGCCGATGGCCACCGAGGCGAAAGCGATACCCTTCCGGTAATGACCGATCTTCCTTATCTCCGCTGGGATCACAAACCAGCTTTGGAATCGCCAGTGATGTTGGTGTCATTTGGCGGTTGGAACGATGCTGGCGACGCAGCAACAACGGCCGTTCGTTTTCTTGCCGATCAATGGGGATCAACAACATTTGCCGATATCGATCCGGAAGTGTTTTTTGATTTCACCGTTACGCGACCAGAAGTTCGTCTTGGATACAACGGCGAACGTCGCATTGAATGGCCCGCCAATCAATTCGAATTAGGTCACGCCCCACCCCATGGTGATCCCATCATCACCTTGGCCGGTGTCGAACCACAATTGCGCTGGCGCACATTTACTGATCACGTCATCGGTGTTGCTCATGCCACGGGCGCGAAAATGATTGTGACGCTCGGTGCGCTTTTGGCGGAAGTGCCTCATTCTCGACCAGTATCAATTTTTGGCGCGGCATACGATGACCAAACAGTTGATGAACTCAATGTTTTGCCGTCGCGTTATGAGGGTCCGACCGGAATCACGGGCGTGTTACACACTGCAAGTCGCCAAGCTGGCATTCGCTCAGCCGCCCTGTGGGCCGCAGTGCCGACGTATGTTCCTTCGGCGCCATCGCCAAAAGCCGCGCTGGCTTTAGTGGATCGAATCCGACAATTACTCGATATCAATGTCGATACCACTGAATTGAAATTCGCAACCGACGCCTACGAGCATCAAGTTTCGCAATTAGTGGCTGAAGATACTGAGACCACCGAATACGTCGAACATTTAGAGCGTCGTTACGACGAAGAGCCAGACGCATTTCGTGATGCGGAAAGTTTGGTCGACGAAGTAGAACGCTTTTTACGCGATCAGGATTAATCGTCGGTTAGATCAACAATTAAATGATCGCCTTGCCATACCGGCGAACGAGGGTGATCAAAATGCACGTCAATTGACGCGCCTGAAAATGCTTGGCGCGCCATTGGTCCCCATAATTCAAAACCAGCTGTCATATCGGGAAGATCATCTAACGAAAACCAACCGACATCGGAGGTTTCTAAAGGATGGGCCTTCAACTCGCCACCAGTGGCACGGCAATGGAAAACCAATGAATACAGCGGAACGCTGGTGAAGCGACGTTGTAAACCGTCGTACACGGCTAAAAGTTGCACGACTTCGCATTCGATACCGGCTTCTTCACTTACTTCTTTAACCGCAACTTCCGCCGGCGAGTAACCAATATCGGCCCATCCCGTTGGATATAACCAAATGCCCGAATCAGCGCGTTGCACCAACAGAATTTCATCGCGTTCGTTTTGCACAATGGCGCCAACGGCAACTTTGGGTGTTTGGTAACCGGGGACCCCTTGACCAACCGATTTCATCCATTCGTCGACGAGAGTTTCGGCTTCAAATTTCGAACCAGCCGCAACACGAATTTCGGCCGCAACGGCTAACACCTCTTCAAACCGTTCGCGTTCATAAAGATTTTGCGTGAAGCCCAAACCCGTGCGCGCAATTCCAGCCAACGCTTCGCTCCAACGGATCAGTTCCTGCGGAGTGATTTCCATGCCGTCACGCTACTGGCCAGCGCTGGCAAATGCCGAGGCGGCTCAGGCCTTTTCGACAAGCGCATTTAATAGCGCTTGTCGCACTTCGCTGAGGTATTCCTCGTCGGAGATCTTGCGGTCCTGGCTGTCACGCACATAAAACGAATCGACCGCGTCAGTTCCTATGGTTTCGATCTTGGCGGAGTACACGCTCAGGTCAAGTTCATGAAGCGCACGCGTAATCCGATAAAGCAAACCAGAACCATCTGGTGCGCGCACTTCAACAATCGTTGAATCTTTCGAAAGATTGTTGTCGATCAACACCTCGGGGTGGGTGACAACACCGGGTAAACGACGACCACGGCGATACGTTTTCGATCGTTCGGCTAGACGTGCTTCGATAGCAAGTCGGCCATCAAGCGCTTTCTCTAAATCGACAAGTACACGATCCCAAATTATTTCGTCGGTAAACGACGACTGCACGCGAAATGCTTCCAACGCCATCCCATTACCGTCGGAATATGCAGCCGCTTCCAAAACGGCCAAACCATGCAATGCCAAGACACCCGCCACGCGGGAAAACAAACCGGGACGATCGGGGCTTACAACAATTAACTGATCACCGTCAGTTTCCAAAATACGACGGCGTTGCTGCAACAGTTCCAACTGATGCGATGTCGGAAATCCATCGTCAATTGCCGTGGAAATTTCACCGCCTGACAACACATGGGCAACACGCGAAACAAGTACGCCCACTAAATCCTTTTTCCACGGGCCCCATGCCGCGGTACCAGTTGCTAAAGAGTCGGCCTCGGTAAGTGCATCGAGTAATCGCAAACAGGTCAGATTGCCGACAGCGTTCGCCACAAATTCAATTGTGCCGTCATCAGAAAGATCACGACGAGTAGCGGTATCGGGAAGTAGCAGATGGTGTCGCACCATTTGTTGCAATGTTTTGGTATCGATGTCATCGAAACCCATTCGCGGTCCGATGTCGGCAACCATTTCAATGCCAACATCGGTGTGGTCTCCCGGCCGACCTTTACCAATATCGTGCAACAGCGCGCCCACCACTAAAAGATCGGGGCGATCAACACGATCGACCAATTCCGCAGCATTGGCGGCCGTTTCGCAAAGATGTCGATCAACGGTGAAGCGGTGGTAGGCGTTACGTTGCGGTCGGCAACGAATATGACCCCATTCGGGAACAATTGGTTCCCATAAACCTTTTTGGTCAAGCGTTTCAATAACTGAGACTGCAGGATGACCAGCCAGAAATAATTCAACAAATAAGCGGCGGGTTTCTTCACCCCAAGGAGTTTGAATCGGGGATGCACCCACCAATGCATCGAGCGCACTTCGTTCGATGCGCAAGTCTGATTTCGCCGCGGTTACGGCAACTCGCAAAACAAGATTCGGATCATTTACGGGATCAGCGTCTTGAGAAAGTCCAACGACGTCGTCGCGAATAACCACTCCATAGGCCACTTCATCACTGCGCAACTTACGACGCGTCGGGCCATTCAATTTCGATCGCACCCGATACCAAAGATCGTCGCTCACCCAAGCAATGGTGCGGGCAGAAGTGGAAAGCGCACGCATTAAATCATCGGCATCGGAATATTTAAGGGCTTTCGCAACTTCGTCCTGCTCTTCCAATAACAAGATGTCAGACGGTCGACCAGTACGACGATGCAATTCAACGCGAGCCGACAAAATGACTTGATAGGCCTCGTCAATGGCTGCATCGTCACCGGGCAAAAGTGGAATGCCGGCTGCCTCAGCCCAACGAATACCATGCACATCGCGGAGGCCACCGCGACCATTTTTCAAATCAGGCTCAAGCAAAAATGCAACTTCGCCGGCCTGATGATGGCGTTCTTCAACGCGATTATTAAGTTCCTCAAGCCAACGATTTGAGCGTTTCTGCCAAAGTTCAAAACCTTTTTGTTTTAACTGTTCGGCGAAACTGGGATCACCAGCAATATGTCGAGCCGACAAAATCGACGTAGCGGTATCTAAATCATCCGATGCGAGCGACAAAGTTTCTTTGACAGTTCGCACGGCGTGACCGAGTTTTACTCCCTGATCCCAAATTGGATACCAAATCTTTTCGGCGAGTTCGCCCACTTTCATTCCGGGCGCATGCAACAAATAAAGATCGATGTCGCTTTGCGGTGAAAGTTCACCACGTCCATAGCCACCAACGGCGACTAATGCTGCGCCCGACTCTGGACCATCAGCCGCGGTCCAGAGTCGGCGCAACCAATCATCAACCAACCCCGATAGATGCTCGCAGAACTCGAGACCACGAATATTCGGGTCATCAACAACACTGCGGCGATCTAACTGGGGGGTCATAGCAACGCCTTAAACCGCGTCGTTGCCAAGTTCGCCGGTTCGAATACGAATGACTTTGTCGACATTGGTGATCCACACCTTGCCGTCACCAATCTTTCCTGTTCGAGCGGCGTTGACGATGATGTCAGCTACTTGATCGGCCAATTCATCGGGCACAACTGTCTCGACTTTTACCTTTGGCAGTAAATCGACGACATATTCAGCGCCACGATAAATCTCTGTCTTGCCACCTTGACGACCGAAGCCCTTCACTTCATCAACGGTCATACCGTGCAATCCAGCAGCTTTCAAAGCATCTTTAACATCATCCAACTTATGAGGCTTGATAATGGCGGTTACGAGTTTCATATCGGCACCGTATCCCTTCGTTCGTTCTTTCGTTCTTTCGATTTGAATAGATGACTAATTAACGACGATCCATGGCACCAGTAGCGCCGAATGAATAGGCGGTTTCAGCATGTTGGCTGTAATCCAAGCCCTCGTCTTCGTCTTCTTCCGAAACTCGAAGTCCGACCACTTTGTCGATCACTTTGGCAATGATGAACGACATCACGAACGAGAACACAAGTGTCACGATTGAAGCCACGAATTGGTACCAAAGGAGGCTGAATCCGCCACCCAGGAATACACCTTCATGAGCTACGAGTTCGTTGATCGATGCATCAGCGAAGAAGCCAAGGAGCAACGCACCAACCAAACCACCGACAAGGTGGACGCCAATAACGTCGAGGCTGTCGTCGTAACCAAACTTGAACTTCAACTGCACCGCTAACAAACAGAGAACACCAGCGATGAAACCGATGTACACCGGTGCCATACCGCCGACGAAACCTGCACACGGGGTAATCGCAACCAAACCGGCAACGGCACCGGAAGCAGCGCCGAGCGTGGTCGGCTTTCCGTCCTTAATACGTTCAGTAACAACCCAGCCGAGCATGCCAGCAGAAGCAGCGAGGAACGTGTTGATTAAGGCGTTGGCAGCAATTCCGTTCGCCGCTAAAGCACTACCAGCGTTAAAGCCAAACCAGCCGAACCACAGAATGCCAGTTCCCAAAAGTGTGAACGGCAAATTGTGAGGGTGCATACCTTCACGCGGCCAACCACGACGCTTACCGAGCACCAAAATCACTGCTAAGGCTGCTGCGCCAGCGTTGATATGAACAACCGCGCCACCGGCAAAGTCGAGTGCGCCAAGTTTGGCCAGCCAGCCGCCACCGAATACCCAGTGAGCAACGGGTGCGTAAACAACAACAAGCCATACCGCAATGAAAATTGCATACGCCTTGAACTTCATGCGATCAGCAGTCGCACCCGTAATGAGTGCGGGAGTGATCACAGCAAATGTCATTTGATACGCACAGAACAAAACGAACGGAATAGTCAAGGCAAACGCTTCTTCACCAGGACTAGCAACGATGTTGCGCATCCAAGCAAAGTCGAGGTTGCCTAAGAACCCTCCGTCGCCGAAGTTTCCAAACGCCAATGAGAATGCAATCGCCACCCAAATGATGGCCATCAAACCCATGGCGAAAAAGTTCTGCATGAGCATGCCGAGAACATTTTTCGAGCGGACCATGCCGCCATAGAAAAATGCAAGGCCCGGTGTCATAAACAACACCAAGCCGGTGGCCATCAGCATCCATGCGGTATTACCGGCATCAATCACGGTCGCCCTCCTGGTTGAGCGAATCAGTTAAACAACAGACAGCCGAAAGGATGTCGAAAGGTTGTTTCCGACCGGTTCGGAAAATGTTTCGGCTGTGTGAACGATTCGCAGAGCGGTTATTGAGGGGTTTTCTCCCCTAGCGCTGGCCTTCCGCCCGCCGCCGCGAAAGGTGGATATGGGCTTTCGCCGCACCCCAAACGATGGCCTTTTCATGCACATCAGGGCCTAAATCAGCGAAATTTGCCGGAGTGAGATCGTAGATATCGTCGGCGAACATCGAGATTGCTTGTTCGTCACGAGGCACTGGCGGAACGCCTGCCGAGCGCAAAATTTCCGTGGGATACACCGTGGCACGACGCAAAATCTGCAACGGTCCAATCTTCTGATCGTCGATATCAAGGCTGAAGAGTTGTCGAAGTTGTTCAACAATTTCTTTTTGAGCCTGCTCGGAGGCTTTGCCGATTTGAGATTGAATTTCCTCAGTCGGCGCAATGTGCGCATTGCGCAATCGTTCATTCACTGAACGCTCAATCCAAATTGGCAAAGAAGTGGAAACAGCATCGAGCAACTCGTTGCTGATATTTACCATTACCTCTTCATCAGTTGACATAAAGAATCACTTGTCGAGAGCAGCGTTGAGATTTCCAGAGCGAAAACCTTCGAGATCAACAGTGACATAGGCATAGCCAACGGCTTTTACCGCTTCAACGATTTCCTGTCGATGACGCAGAACTTGTTCAAGTTCGTCAATAGGAAATTCCAAACGTGCGGTTGTGTCGTAATGGCGCACTCGTAATTGGTTGAAGCCCAATTGATGTAACGCAGCCTCAGCGCGTTCGACTTTGCTCAAAATGCCAACCGTGACTGAAGTTCCATAAGGAACACGTGATGACAAACAAGCGGCTGCCGGTTTCGACCATGTACGCAAACCCATTTGTTTTGATGCTTGGCGCACCATGTCTTTGGTGAACCCCGCTTCAACAAGTGGAAACTTGGCGCCGCGTTCGGATGCCGCAAGTTGTCCAGGCCGGTGATCACCGAGATCATCGACATTTACACCTAATACAACAACGCTTTTTTTCGTTTTTGTGATCGGCTCGATTGCATCCATTAATGCGGTTTTGCAATAGAAACAGCGATCACCTTCGTTACGAACATACGCGGGGTTTTCGAATTCCTCGGTTTGCACTTCTTTCCATTGCAAACCCCATTCATTTACCAGTTGCGCGCAATCTTCATGTTCGGCTTGTGCAAACGATGGGGAAATCGCGGTGACGCAAAGTGCATTGTCACCCAAAACTTTTTGCGCCATAAATGCTAAAAAGGCTGAATCCGCTCCACCGGAAAAAGCAACAATCACTGATTCGTACCCACGCAAAACTTCTTCGAGTTTTTGTAGCGAACTATCAAGTGAATTGGTCGTCACCACGTCGATGGCCTATTCGATCCCTAGTTGGGAAAGAACCTCTTCGATCGGAGCCACCATTCCGGTATAGAACGGCCCGAAAATCGCATACAACGCCGATGCCCGATCGAAACGCATGGTGTACACAACTTCTTTGAGATCATCGGGAGCGTTAGCAAACAGGGTGACTCCCCATTCGTAATCATCTAAACCGGCTGATCCAGTAACAACTTGAACAACTCGACCAGCAAAGTTGCGACCCGATGCACCGTGTTCGTACATCATTTCTTTGCGCTCGTCGTAATCAAGAGTGAACCAATTGTTGACATCGCCACGCTGCTTTGACATCGGATAAAAACACCACGCCGGTTTATCGGCCGGCGGAAGTTGCGGGGTGAGACGGGCCGAGCGTTGCGGTTCGGGCACACCTTGGGCGTATTCAGAAAGTTCGGTCAACGAAACGTAGGAGTCAACAATTTCGAGCCCGGCTTGTTGCAGAGCCGCCTGGAAACGCCGCAAACGCCACATGTCGTAACCCAATGCCATAAAGGCCAAATCAGCTTTATGACCAAAGATGCCGACAGAGACGATTTGGTCTCCTTCGGCTTGTGCCTTATTCACTGCATCCCGAATGGCGTCACCATCAGCAAGAGGGCCGACTTTGCAAAATAAATGAATAACGGCCATGCCGACTGAAGGAGTTACGAGTTCGCTCACGTCAGCAGTCTACGAATCGGGAGATCCCAATTGCGAGCCGCAGCGATGGAACGGTAATTACCGAGCCGAAATAGTGACAACAGCGTTGTAATCCGGCACTTTTGAGGCCGATTCACGATTTTCAGGGCCGCTGGCAAGCAGAACATTTCCTTCAGGCCAGTGAACTTGAAGAGATCGAGAGGCGAGGTTGGCGAACTTCAGTCGACCGACATACTCACCAGTTTCGGATTGCAAAACGACTTGCTGACCTTCGTTTAAACCAAGGGCGATGGCATCAGCCGCGTTAATGAAAATCGAATCGCGATGCGATCCCGTCAACGGATCAACTTCATCTTGAACCATGGTGTTGAACTGTTTGCCGCGTCGAGTGGAGACCAAAAACGTTCCAGGTGGTAAGTCGATTGTCGGACGAGTTAGGACACTTAAATGACCGCGACCATCTGGTGTTGGGAAGTTCCCGTCGGCGCATAAATGTCGACCACCCCATTGCACTTGATCTCCGGTATCGCGCAGCGTTTCAATACCGGCATACATCGGGACGACCTGCGCAATTTCGGAGCGCAACTCTTGATTCGTTCCCCAAGAAAATTTCGTTTGCAAATCGGGACGAACACGCGCCGCAATTTCGGCAAAGAGTCGCCACTCAGAACGAGCCTGTCCAACTTCACGCGGAATTTGCGGCGAGAAAACCACTCGACGTTCGGTAGTTGTTTCGGTACCGCCACCTTCTTGTTCATAACGCGTCGCAACCGGCAACAACAGAACTTCGTCGCCATCAATCAACATCTGGGAACTGAGCACAATGTCTTGATGAATGCGGAACGGAACTTGTTGCATTGCACTATCGACACCATCGGGATCGGGCAACGCTTCTAAAAAGTTTCCACCTGACATCCAAAGCACATCAATCTCACCGCGCGCCGCTGCTTCGGGAATTTCCGCCGCCGTTAAACCAGCATGATCGGGAACAGTGAAACCCCATGCGGCCGACAATTCACGTGCCGCCGCGGGTGTCGGAGTAACACCGCCGGGATAGGCCGTGGCGTAAGCGCCCATTTCGGCTCCACCTTGAACCCCCGAATGACCCCGCAATGGCATAAGACCCGCACCGTCACGGCCAATGTTGCCGCGCAACAGACCAACATTGACAATGCCGCGAACACCTTCACCCGCATGGCGATGCTGAGTTATGCCCATCGACCACAAAAGGATCGACGCACCAGCGGCCGCATACATATGAACAAATTCATCGAGCACTGAAAGTTCAATTCCCGATTCAGCAACGAGGTCATCCCAAGAAAGCGATTCAAGATGTGCGCGCAAGGAATCAAAACCCGTTGTGTGTTCTTCGATGAACTGCCGATCGATTGCGCCCCATTCAAGCAATCGTTTGCAAATGGCATCAGCGAGCGCAACGTCGCCACCGGGGCGCACCGGTAAATGCAGATCGCAGATCTTCGTGCCGAAAAGTGCCGATTCAACATTTGAAGGGACCCAGTAGTTTTCTAATCCCGGTTCTAAATATGGATTTATGACAACAACTTTGGCGCCGTTCTTTTTGGCCTTGAATAAGTACTTCATGAAGACCGGCTGATTGTTGGCGGGATTTGCTCCCCAAATAACAATCAGATTCGATTCCAAAACATCACTTAACGAACACGTCGTTGCCGCGACACCGATCGTTGCTTTCAACGCCGTCGTCGACGGGGCATGGCAAATACGCGCCGCCGAATCAACATTGGCAATGCCGAGAGCACGCGCTGCTTTACCGGCGACGTAATACGTTTCATTCGTAATGCCGCGGCTCGTTACAAACATCGCCACTCGTTCAGGATCCGTGGCCCGCAACCGATCAGCCACTAATTGCAACGCATCTTCCCATTCGATGCGGCGAAATCCCTTTTCTCCTTTTCGACGCAGCATTGGATACGCCAAGCGTCCCATCTCGCGTAATTCAGCACCGCTTAAGGTGCGCAACTTTTCAACATCACCGAGACGAGAGTGATCGAACGGATCGGCGCAATTCATCTCTAAGAGACGTAATCGCGTCAAACACAAATGAACTTCTTCAGTAGTCCAATCATGTAAACCAGCAACTCCAAGCGCGCATCCATCGCAGACACCTTTTGACAAAAGTTGCCAGGCATAACCGGCTTTCCCTTTGTTGGTCCACGCGATTTTGGCCATGTCGCCAAAGTGATTTGGCTTTTGTAAGCCAATTCCGTTTGGTCGCCAACTCACCCAAAGTTCGGGGTGCGGACGTTTCATCGCGAACCTTTCACATAAAGATTGAACGAATCATCGCGAACAAATCCCGCTAATGAGATATTCGCCGCCTCGGCCGTTTCGACCGCCAACGATGAAGGCGCGGAAACGGCCACAATGAATTCAAAGCCGGCGGCCCAAGCCTTTTGCACAATTTCAAAAGAGGTGCGGCCACTCACAAATAATCCAAGTCCGGCCTGCATCGCATCTTGCAATAAAAGATGTCCAACAACTTTGTCAACGGCATTATGTCGACCGATATCTTCACGGGTTACGACAATCTCCCCCGTTGACGTGAATGCTGCAGCAGCGTGAACTCCGCCTGTCTTTTCGAACAGTTCCTGATGGGCCCGCACGTTTTCAATGACGGGAAGAACGAGGTTGGGATTCCATTCAACTGTTGGTTGTAACGGCGATAAGCGCTTGGTCAAATTTTCAATTTGTTCTGCGCCGCAGATACCGCATGATGATGAAACCGTTGCAAGCCGTGGAGTTACTTCATTCGCCGATGCGCTTTGCACGGTGACGGTGTTGAATTCAGTTTCCACCGCTGATCCAGTTGCGCAATAGCGAATATCAGACGGTTTTTCTTTCAACAATCCTTCGGCCCAACACCAACCAACGGCAAGTTCAAAATCATGTCCGGGCGTGCGCATGGTGGTGGCTGCCAATTGTTCGTTAAGCCGAATTTCCAGCGGTTCCTCGGCAATCACGATTTCGGGGCGCCGACCGTCGTTGGCGTTACCGCGCTGAGTGAACCTTTGCGCAAGTATCGATTGAAATCGACGGGCAGCCATGTCCAAACGCTACTGGCTCACCCGTATTCAACAAAGGTCGGACGCGACGATGGGGCGCCGAAACGCCCCATCGCAACTAACCAATGTTCGACTGAACGATTTAAAAATCGTCCATACCCGGCATCGCCGGTGCCGCACCTTCGGGCTTATCAGCAATAACAACCTCAGTAGTGAGGAAGAGTGCCGCAATAGACGCTGCGTTTTGCAATGCGGAACGAGTCACCTTGGCAGCATCGATGATGCCGGCCTTTACTAAATCGGTGTACTCACCCGTTGCCGCATTCAAACCTTCGCTAGCGGCCGGCATCGAACGAACACGCTCAACAACTACGCCACCTTCTAAGCCAGCGTTGGTTGCGATTTGCTTGATCGGTTCTTCCAATGCGTGAGCAACAATGCGTGCACCCGTTGCTTCGTCATGTTCAAGTGACTTGGATAATTCAAGAACACGAGCTTGGGCACGTAACAGAGTCACGCCACCACCAGCAACAACGCCTTCTTCAATTGCAGCCTTCGTTGTGCTCACAGCATCTTCGATGCGGTGCTTCTTTTCCTTCAATTCAACTTCAGTGGCTGCGCCAACCTTGAGAACCGCCACACCACCGGACAACTTGGCGAGACGTTCTTGCAACTTCTCACGGTCGTAGTCGGAATCGGTGCGATCGATCTCGCTCTTAATTTGCGCAATTCGTCCAGCAATTTCTGCTTCCGAACCAGCGCCTTCAACGATGGTGGTTTCGTCTTTGGTGACAACAACTTTGCGTGCTTGACCAAGCAGATCGATAGTTGCGTTTTCAACCTTAAGACCAACGTCTTCGGTGATGACCTGACCACCAGTAAGGATGGCCATGTCTTGCAACATCGCCTTACGACGATCACCAAAACCAGGAGCCTTTACTGCAACCGAAGTGAATGTTCCGCGAATGCGGTTCACCACCAATGTTGCTAACGCTTCACCTTCAATATCTTCCGCAATGATCAAAAGCGGCTTGCCGGCTTGCATGACCTTTTCCAAAAGCGGAACAAGATCGCGAACCGAAGTGATTTTCGAACCGACATAAAGGATGTACGGGTTTTCTAAAACCGCTTCCATACGATCGGTGTCGTTCACGAAATACGGGGAGATGTAGCCCTTGTCGAAACGCATACCTTCGACAAGATCCATTTCCATTCCGAAAGTGTTTGATTCTTCAACGGTAATAACACCGTCTTTGCCAACCTTGTCGATTGCTTCCGCAATCATTTCGCCGATCTCTGCATCGGCGGCAGAAATTCCTGCAACCTGCGCGATTTGGCTTTTGTCTTCAACATCAGCGGCCATATCGCGAATGCCTTCAACCGCAGCCGCAACAGCAGCTTCGATTCCTTTTTTCACGGCCATCGGATTGGCACCGGCCGCAACGTTGCGCAGACCTTCACGCACCATTGACCATGCCAACACCGTCGCGGTTGTTGTTCCGTCGCCGGCGACATTGTCAGTCTTCTTGGCAACTTCTTTTACTAATTCAGCGCCGATTTTTTCGTACGGATCTTCTAACTCGATCTCTTTCGCAATCGAAACGCCGTCGTTGGTGATAGTGGGAGCACCCCACTTCTTATCGAGCACCACATTGCGGCCTTTCGGTCCCAAGGTGACACGAACGGCATCAGCCAATTTGTTCATGCCGGCTTCGAGGCCACGGCGCGCTTTTTCGTCGAATTCGATGATTTTCGCCATCGGGTTTTTCTCCTTGCGGTAGTCCCATGCGACATTGAGTCAGCACGGACGGGGGTGGGGACCACGACTGTTTTGGGGAATTGCCCGTTAGCACTCGCGGTCGGAGACTGCTAATAGGAAACCACCGATTATCGAAAATCGCAACCTGAGCGGGCCAGATCCTTTTGGCCCGAAATTGCCTTAGGAGGCCTAGGCGGCACCGCCAGCAACGGCCTGCATGATGGAAACCGTGGCTCCGTCGGGCACAGGGGTATCGAGACCCTTCAAGAAGCGAACGTCATCATCATCAACAAAAACGTTGACATAACGCACTAAAGCGCCATCATCGCCCAGCAATTTCTCGGAAAAGCCTGGGTAGGAAGCATCCAAATTGGACAACACGGCAGCGACGGTGGCCCCTTCGACCGAAACGGTCGAATTACCGGATGTGAGGGGGCGGAAGACTGGTGGGACTCGAACTGTGACGCTCATGGGTACCTCGATCGAAATTGAACGTTATGACTCTAGCGACGTTCAGCGGCAATGATGTTGCCGTGACGGCGGATGTGGCTAACGATGGGGGCATGTTGACCCCGCGGACGTTCTCCGCCTCCCAGTTTGGCCTCGATGAACTGGTTGCCGCCAAAGGAAACACCACGGTCTCGGTGTGCATACCGGCGCGCAATGAAGAACCGACTGTGGGTTCCATTGTGACCACAATCCGCACTGAACTCGTCGATCATCTCGGATTAGTAGACGAGATTGTCGTGATCGATGATCACTCCACCGATCGCACACATGATGAGGCGAGTAATGCAGGAGCGGTCGTTGTGCGGGCAGCGGATGTTCTCAGCGAATTTGGACGCGGTCACGGTAAAGGTGAAGCGTTATGGAAATCAGTTTTCGCATCGAAAGGTGATGTCATTGTTTGGTGTGATGCCGATGTTCGCGATTTCAATAATCGGTTCATTACTGGATTACTTGGTCCGCTTCTTCACCACCAAGACGTCGGATTTGTAAAAGGGTTTTACGAACGTCCCGTGGATGGACATGTACGCGGCGGTGGTCGCGTAACGGAACTTGTAGCGCGACCGCTTCTTACAATGTGTTTTCCACATTTAGCCGGAATCGTGCAACCACTCTCCGGTGAATATGGCGGTCGACGTGAAATTTTGGAAACACTCCCTTTCGTTGAAGGTTACGGAGTGGATATCGCGATGCTGATTGATGTCGCCGAAAATTTCGGTGCGAATGCCATCGCGCAAGTTGACCTCGGTGAACGCATTCATCGCAATCGACCGCTACACGAACTTTCGCCAATGGCGGCCCAAGTAATGCAGGCTGCTTTGCGGCGCACCGGAACGGGTCTTGCCCCCGATGAGTTCACGTTTTCGCCTCCCGATCTGGCCCAAGTCGAGATCGTTTATCGCGAACGTCCACCACTGCGTTCAGTTGAGGCCTACCGCGAGCGTCAGCGCTGAAAATCTCTTAATGTCGTTTCATGAAATTCGGAATCATCTTTGCCAACACTGGCGGCTTCGTTTCACCTGATGGTGCCGCCACTATCGGACAATGTGCCGAAGAAAACGGTTTTGAAAGTTTGTGGGTTGTTGAACATCCCGCCGTGCCGAAAGGTTATGAAAGCGAATACCCCTATTCGCGCGACGGAAAGATGCCGGGCGATGAAACGGCGCCTATTCCCGATCCACTTATTTGGCTTACTTGGGTAGGCGCTCATACCAAACAACTCAAACTCGCAACCGGCGTGATGATTTTGCCGTTGCGTAATCCCGTTGTTTTAGCCAAGGAATGCGCGACACTCGATTTAATGACCAACGGTCGATTCATTTTGGGTGTTGGTGTTGGCTGGTTGCACGAGGAATTCGATGCCATTGGCGAATCTTGGGATGACCGCGGCGCCCATACCGACGATTCCATTCACGCATTGCGCGCTTTATGGGAAAACGACGTCGCAACTCATCACGGAACACATTCCAATTTCACCGACGTGTACTCGTTTCCAAAACCGGTAAACGGAACGATTCCCATCGTTGTTGGTGGACATTCGAAACCGGCGGCTCGTCGAGCGGGCAAATGCGGAGACGGATTCTTTCCCGCCGACCCGCGCAAACTCCCCGAATTGCTTCCGGTTCTTCAAGAAGCAGCGCGTGAAGCAGGTCGCGACCCGTCGGAAATTGAAATCACCACCGGTGGGCCACCTGATCTCGACACGATCAAGCTTTTGGCCGACTTAGGTGTCACGCGAATTTTGACACCACCATTGTCGATGCACCCGAAGAAACTTCCTGATGCAATGGCGAAGTACGCCGACGACATCATCAGCAAGTTTTAAAGATTCCGCACGTAGTTAACAGCGAGTTCAGCCGCGCAACCAACGGGATCGTTAAACGAACGATCCTCGCCAAATTTTTCCATTAAGGAAAGCGTGGTGATTTGTTTTGCTTGCTCGGGCAGCGGTTCAAAAACTTCGCCCACAATCGCTAAGCAAGGAACGTTTAGTTCTGCACAGAGTGTGGCAACACCGCCGACAACTTTTCCGTTAAACGATTCTTCGTCGAGAAATCCTTCGCCGGTGATCACTAAATCGGCATCAGCGCAAACTTGATCAAGTTCGAGTTCTTCTGCAACTAACTCAAAACCGCTACGCAATTGGGCGCCAATTGTCAATAATCCACCGGCTAAACCACCGGCCGCACCAGAACCAGGAACATCAGCAACTTCCACACCAGTGTCATGCAGATACACCTGCGCTAACCGTTCCAATCGGCGTTGCAACAATTTCACTTGAGCGGCCGATGCACCTTTTTGCGGCGCAAAAACAGGTGCGGCTTCAACAAATGTGGTTTGCACATCACAAGCGATTTCAATATCGATGCCGCGAAATCTTCCCGTGGGATGCATTGCTTTTAATGCACCCAAACCGCCATCAGTTGTGGCCGAACCGCCAACACCAACAATGATGCGACGCGCGCCGGCTTCGGCCGCAGCGACCAAAAGTTCTCCAACGCCGCGAGTTGAGGCCTCCATCGGATCATTAAATTCAGCTCCGCCCACCAACGAAAGTCCTGCGGCTTGCGCCATTTCGATAACGGCAACGTTGTGATGCAATCGCCATGACGCCGAAACAGTGTCACCTAATGGACCATGCACAATCGTGTTGCGGTTAGGTCCGCCGAGAACTTGCAGAAAACCTTCACCACCATCAGCGAGCGGAACGGCGATGGCGGTATGTCCGATTTCTGTTAGCGCACCCGCGACACCTTCAGCCATTCCAATGGCTGAAACTGTTCCTTTAAATTTGTCGGGCGCAACAACGATTTTCACAAATCAAGACCGGCCATAACCAGCACCACTGCATCTCCTAATGCAACTGGCGATGGATTCGGCAATGGTCCAACCACAGTGGGCGCTAATCCCAATGCTTGTGCAACGCCGGCGGCCGCGCTTTCAGCGCCCGGCGCATAAAACACAGTTGACGCTTCTTGTTTTGTTGTCGAATCGCCAACCGAAACGCTGGTGTATCCGCGTTGCAAGAGTGAATCGCGAGTCTTCGTTGCCAAACCGACAACATTTGTTGCGTTCGCAACTTTCACCTTCACATCAGCGGGATTCACGTTCCCTGATGGAATTGTCGTCGATGAGTCGGGCGCAACGGTGGTGGTGCTGCTTCCCGGACCAGAAATTTCCGACGATGAGTTGTCATAACCGCGACCGAGCAACAAAAGACCAACGAGGACGGCCACGATCACCACAATGATGCCGGTGCGCCCAGTTGTGGAGTTCGTACCTTCGTTAGCCATGACGCTCCCTAACCTGGCGGTTGACCAACCTGAGATGTTGATTCTTGTCGCGCTCGGCGACGGCGGTCACGAAGACGTCGAAGGCGACGTACACCTAGCGGGTCGTATTCATAGGCCTCGGGGCTATCAAGCAACTGGCCCAAGATTTCGTAATAGCGACTCGCCGACAACTCAAAACGTTGCTGAATCAAGGTCTCTTTCGGACCGGTTTCATTCCACCAACTACGTTCGAAATCGAGGATGGCTTTATCGCGTTCGGTGAGTTCCATTACCTGTGATCTTCGTGCGAATTCGCCCCCGATGCAAGCACCCCCAACGGGTGTTCGATCATGTGGAATAGGGTGAGCAAAGCAACATGAGGGGGAAATGATGGGACCGCTTGACGGGATCAAAATCATCGAATTAGCCGGCCTCGGCGCGCTTCCATATGGCACGTTGAAACTGGCCGATATGGGCGCCGACATCGTGCGTGTGCATCCACTCCACGAAGTTCCGACTGGTGAAAAACCAACGTGGCGCGCCAGCGAATTTGATCGTGGTCGCCGTTCAATTGCCATCGATTTGAAATCGCCTGCAGGAATTGAACTTTTGTGTTCGCTCGTTGAAAAGGCCGATGTTTTTTGTGAAGCATTCCGACCGGGCGTTTGCGAGCGTCTCGGCATCGGTCCCGATGTTCTTTTGGCGCGCAATCCGAAATTGGTTTACGGACGACTCACCGGTTGGGGTCAGGACGGTCCTCTGGCTCCCAGCGCTGGGCACTCGTTGAACTATGAAGCAATTACCGGAGCGATCAGTTCGATCGGTTCGCCAGGCATGCCGCCCGTTCCGATGTTGCAGGTGTTTGGTGATTTTGCCGGCGGTGGATTGCATTTCGCGTTCGGCGTGGTTTGTGCACTGTTGGAAGCAAATAAATCAGGTAAAGGTCAAGTGGTTGATTCCGCCATGGTCGATGGCGTGATGTCAATCTTCCAAGTGTTTTATGGAATGACAAAGAGTGGTTGGCATACCGGACCAGTCGGTACCAACATGTTCGATGGCGGCGCACCGTTTTATAACGTTTACGAAACTAAAGACGGTAAATACATCACCATCGCTCCTATCGAAGCGAAGTTTTACGCTCTTTTGCTTGAGAAACTCGAAATCGATCCAAGTTCGTTACCCGATCAAAACGACACGAATGGTTGGCCGGAAATACGCGCTCGTTTCACCGAAGTGTTCCTCACGAAAACTCGCGATGAATGGGACGAGTTGTTAGCCGGCACTGATTGTTGTTACGCACCGGTATTGAGTTTTGCCGAGGCTGAATCTCATCCTCATCTCGTTGCCCGCGGCAATTTCGTTCCTGTCGAAGGATCGGTGACGCAATTGAAACCGGCGCCACGTTTAAGTCGCACACCCGGTGAAGTGCGCGAAACCTACGCTTACCCAGGATGCGATACGCAAACGGTGTTACAAGAAGCCGGTCTCAGCAAAGACGAGATCGAAAACTTACGAACGAACAACGTCATTTCTTGGTAGTTCGAAAAAGCAATTTTGGAGCCCGAAGTGGGATTCGAACCCACGACCCCCTGTTTACAAGACAGGTGCTCTGGCCAACTGAGCTATCCGGGCAGCGCCTAAAAACTACTCGCTAATACGTAACGAAAAATTACGTATTAGGAAGTCGGCATTTTGGCATTGGGGCCTGTCCAATTTCCAGACTGCACATTGTCGAGCCAGTAATCAACCGCTAATTGGTTGACTTGATCGTCAGAGGTGTGGCCCGCATTCGGCGGGAAGTCATACCAACATTGATTAACGCCGGTCGCCATTGCCCATTCATTTACTTCGGGTGTGCCCTGCGTGGCGATAACTACCAAAGTGTCAAGACCGCCATAAATGAAATAAGCGGGCGGAAGAATCGTTCCGTTGGCCACGGCTTGTTTCGTCAAGACCAACGGTGAAAATTGTGCAACCAGATTTGGATCGCATGGTTGGTTACCCGCAATTGCCGGTGGATTTCCCAATGTGCAACCTAAGAGTGCTTCGACACCACCCGGTGCAATACCGCCTGCTTTGTACAACGCCGCTAAATCGGTTGGGGCCACCATGGATAAGACACCATCAAACTTCACTGTGACGTTTTCTAAATCGGCAGGAAGATTGGGCGCTTTATACGTTCCTTGCGGACCTGTCAGTGCTTCCATTAACGCCAAGTGACCACCAGCGGAACCACCCGACATCACAAACTTGCCGGTGTTGATATCCATTTTGCTGGCATTAGCCAATGTGTAACGAACGGCGGTGTCAACGTCATTCATCATTTGTTGCGCGCGAATTCCAGGGCCTGAAGCGTCGGTTGCGAGTCGATAATTAATCGAAACAATGTCCCAACCACCGGTTAACTGAGATTTCAATTGCGCTAAAGAGTTGTTTCCGGCCGTAGTAGTGATCTGATTGAACTCAGAGAGACGTTCTTGTGCTTCTTCACTCAACACCAAAGTCGAGGTGAAGCCGTTCATATCTCCACCCATCCACGCGCCGCCGTGAATATAAAAAATGGTTCCGGCTTCATCACCACTTGATTGGTACACCTCAAGTTTTTGTGCCGGATTCGAACCATAGGAATACACCTGTGGTTGTACAGCGGCGCCTTCCAAACTTGAAGTGGTGACTGCCTGCGTTGCCGCCGGTACCGAAATAGGTGGCCCATGAGCGATGGTGGTTGGAGTAGCCGACGTTGTTGACGAACTACTCGACGATGAACTGGAACTACAACTCGCCACAAATAGGACAACGCAAAGTCCGGCGAGGACTGAAATGAAAAGCCCGATTTTTTTTCGCAAATTATTTCCCTAGTTCCGCCACGACATCTTTTTCTAATTCGTGTTTCAACACTTTACCTGTGGCGTTATAGGGCAATTCACTGCGGAAAAGCACATGCGTGGGAACTTTGTATTTCGCCAAAGCTTCAGCCGCCCAATTGCAAACATCGTCGGGTGAAAGTTGAGATCCCGGCTTCACGACCACAACGGCCGCAACTTCTTGACCCAATTGATGATGAGGAACACCAACTACGGCAACCTCGGCAATTTCGGGATGTTCTTCTAGACGATGCTCGATCTCGATCGGGTAGATGTTTTCGCCACCGCGAATGATCATGTCGCGCATACGACTTTCCAAATAAAGAACGCCGTTTTCTACTCGTCCGTAATCGCCAGTGCGATACCAACGTTTTTCATCCAGTGCTTTTGCGGTTGCCTCGGGATTATTCCAATAACCAAGGAATACCACTGCACCGCGTAAACAAATCTCGCCCACTTCACCTTCGGGCAAAACATTGTCGTTTTCATCACGAATCTGTAATTCGCACATCGCTTCGATCGTTCCCACCGATGCAGGATTCGTTTCGATCGTGACGCCACCTAAACGCGTACCCGATCCAACGGTTTCACTCATGCCGTAACCAACACCGATACGGGCTTGCGGCATTTTGCGATTAATCAAACGGAAGAGTTCCGGCGAGTACACCGCTCCACCTCCACCAACGGTGGTGACACTCGAAGTGTCGTACTTTTCAAAATCGGGATGCTCTAAGAGACGCCAGAACTGTGTTGGCACTGCACTCCAACCACCAACTTTGTGTTCCTCGGTGAGTTGCAGATGCGTTACTTCACTCCATGCACCAACCGGCGGAAAGACCAATTTCGATCCCACATAAATCGACACCATCACCGGAGCAACGCCTGAAATATGAAACATGGGGCCAACCATGATGCTCGACACTTGTGATGGTGGAGATGTCGGTGCAGCGGCCGGTGGAGCTAACACCGCGCCAATTGCTCCGGCCAAAGTGGCGGCCATCGGAAAATGAATGAGATTGCGATGCGAAAGGGTGGCGGCCTTGGGACGACCAGTAGTGCCACTCGTAAACAACAACACGGCGGGGTCGTCTTCATCAATTACGCAATCAGGTAAAGCCGGATCATCGGCGCGCGCCGGGCCGAGTAATGAACTCAAATCGGAAAACGGATGAACATTGCGCGTGCCGATAACACTGGTTTCTTCGAGGCGTTTCATGCGCGGACCGTCGGCAAAAACCAATGTCGGATCGGTTAATTCGATTCCGTATTCCAGTTCGGTTGGCGTCCACCAGCCGTTCAAACTGGAAACAATGGCTCCACTGGCCACCGTTGCCCACCAACCGACGACATATTCAGGAATGTTGGCGGCTGCGAAAGCAATGCGATCGCCTTTCTTCACGCCATTGTCAGCGAAATATTTCGCCACGCGTTTTACCGAAGCGAGAAGATCATCGAAGGTCAACGTGATATCAGGAAATACCAAATTAGGAATTGCACCATGTCGCTGACAAAGTTGCTCAAGTGCCACACGCATATTCGGCATGCGATTAGCAAACGTCTTGCAATCAATTCCTAAAACAGGCTCAACCGCAATTTCGAATGGCGCGCCCGATGCAAAAAGCATCTCGGTGCCAGCGGGTGGTTCCCAAATCAACGTTGAAGAAGACACATTTCCCCCTTTTGGTGGTTCGCAAGATGGTGGTCTCCATCGGACAAAAACGCAACTTTCTCCGGCATGTTTCTCGCCCGAGAACTAGCGTCTGGCCATGAGCATCCTTGGAAATAGGGTCGTCCGGAAAGAGGACCCAGACCTTCTTACGATTGGCGGCACTTACGTCGACGATATTGCCGTTGATAACGCCGCCCACGTTGTTTATGTGCGTTCCACCGTGGCACATGGTCGCATTGTGAGTATCGATATCGACGAGGCTAAATCGGCTTCAGGCGTCATCGACATCGTGACGGCAAACGATCATTCGCTCAATCACATTGTTCCCATTGCCATGGTCAACCAGGGCATGAGTCGTCCGATTTTGGCCGAACAATTTGTGCGCTACGTGGGCGAGCCAATTGTGGCGGTTGTGGCCGAAACGCGTGCTCAAGCAGTTGATGCTGCAGAACTCGTCATCGTCGATATTGATCCATTGCCCGCAGTGGTGCGACCCGAAGATGCCACCAGTGATGAAGTCCTTCTTTTCGACAGCGTTGGCACAAATACCGCGATGGCGATGCCAAGTAAAGGCGACGGATTGTCATTCGACAATTGCGATGTCGTTATTACGCAAACAATGGTGAACCAACGACTGGCACCAGCGCCGATCGAAAATCGTTCGGCGATTGCGTGGTGGGAAGACGATCGGTTAATTCTTTCCATTGGTTGTCAAGGCGCGCATCCTGTTCGCACAACGGTTGCCGGCATTTACGGCGTTGATCCCGAAAAAGTTCGCGTTATTTGTCCCGACGTAGGTGGCGGCTTTGGCGCGAAAGCACATGCGGCTCCCGAAGCACTGTTATTAGGTGAACTTGCTCGTCGCACAAAACGACCTGTGCGTTGGACCGAAACTCGTTCCGAAAATATGACCGGCATGGGCCACGGTCGCGGTCAAAAACAAACTGTCACATTGGGTGGAACGCGAGATGGCAAATTACTCGCGTACAAAATTCATGTTCTACAAGACGGCGGCGCGTATCCCAATATGGGAGCGATTCTTCCCTTTGCCACGCGCATTATGGCAACTGGTGTTTATGACATTGAAAATGTTGAGGTAACAACACAATCAGTAGCGACTAACACCACGCCTACCGGCGCCTACCGCGGCGCCGGTCGTCCCGAAGCATCGGCCGCAATCGAGCGCGCCGTGGATATTTTCGCCGCCGCCGCTGGTTTAGACCCAACCGAAGTACGTCGTCGCAATTACATCGGTAACGAAAACTTTCCCTACACCACCAAAACCGGAACGGTGTATGACATCGGCGATTATGTCGGTTCTCTTGATCGTGTCTTAGCCGCCGTGGATTACCCCGCTTTACGCGCCGAACAACAAAAACGACGTGACGAAAACGCAACAAAATTGCTGGGTATTGGCTTCGCTACT
This sequence comes from Actinomycetota bacterium, assembly GCA_041183205.1. Taxonomy (GTDB): domain Bacteria; phylum Actinomycetota; class Acidimicrobiia; order Acidimicrobiales; family Acidimicrobilacustridaceae; genus Acidimicrobilacustris. Next base: position 23,203 of record JBEGMF010000015.1, read on the forward strand.
TATGTCGAAATCACCGCAATGCCTGGTGGAAGCGAATACGGATCCGTTGAACTTTTACCAAATGGAAAAGCGCGCATTGTTACCGGTTCAAATCCGTATGGCCAAGGACATGTCACAGCATGGTCAATGCTGGTGCATGAACAAACGGGAATCGCCATGGAAGACATTGAAGTTGTCTACGGCGATACTGATTTAGTTCCATCTGGTGAAGTGACGGGCGGTTCGCGTTCATTGCAGATTGCCGGAAGCGCAGTCTTCGATGCCGCCAACAAGATGGTGGACCAAGCGCGCAGTCGCGCCGCTGATCTTTTAGAAGCCAACCTTGATGATGTTGTCTTAAACACCGACACCGCCAATTTTCATGTCGTAGGTAGCCCCGCTGTTTCAGTTTCCTGGTCCGATATCGCTTCAACAGTGGCGGGCCAAGGCCAGTTAGTTGGCCTGTCCGATTTTTCCGCCGCCGGACCGTCATTCCCCTTTGGTACTCACTTGGCAGTAGTTGAAGTTGATATCGAAACTGGAAAAGTTGAATTGCAACGCATCATTGCCTGCGATGACGCTGGGCGAATTCTTAATCCGCTCCTTGTTGATGGCCAAGTGCACGGTGGGCTCGCACAAGGAATCGCACAAGCGCTGTTTGAAGAAGTTCGCTATGACGAAGATGGCAATCCGCTTACTGGAACCTTCATCGACTACACCATTCCTTCAGCGGCTGAGTTCCCAATGTTTGAACGAATCGAAATGGAAACACCCACTCCGCTCAATCCTCTCGGAGCTAAGGGAATTGGTGAATCGGGAACAATTGGTTCAACGCCAGCAGTACAAAATGCTGTAATCGATGCGTTGCAGCATCTTGGTGTTGTTCATATTGATCTTCCGCTTACACCCATCAAGGTGTGGGAATCATTGCAAAACGCCCAAAAATAATTGGGTTTTTATGAGGTCTTTTTGGCGGCAATCCGTTGACGCGTTACTTCATACACGGCAAGGGCACCGGCGGCGGAAACATTCAGTGACGCCAACTCACCTAGAAGCGGAATAGAAGCAACGGCATCACAACGTTCGCGTACCAGTCGCGAAAGACCTTTGCCTTCGGCGCCCATGACTAAGCACACCGGTTGATTGGCCACGGGCAAATCAAACAATTCGGTATCGCCACCCATATCAAGGCCAACAACCCAAACACCAAGTTTTTTCAATTCCAAAAGCGCATTGGGTAACCCGCCAACTAACGACATGGGCAAAAACTCAATTGCGCCGGCGGCGGCTTTCGTCACTGTCGGAGTGATGTGCACAGCGCGATGTTTTGGCAACACCACACCAGTTACGCCACCACATTCAGCTGAACGCAAAAGCGCGCCTAAGTTTCCGGGATCAGTGACACCGTCGACGGCCAGCAAAAATGGTTTTGCACCATCGCGGCCTTTTCGTTTCGCTAACGCTTCTAAATCGACCTCTGGTAATTCCGTCGAGAATGCAACAACACCTTGCGGAGATTCAGTACGGGCAAGACTAAAAAGTTTTGTGCGCGTAACTTCACGTACGGGAACTTTTAAGTCCATGGCTAATTCGACGATGTCGGCCAGTACATCGTTATTGTCCTGCTCTTCGGCGACATAAATTTCGCGTACGCGCCGAGTGCCAGCGAGAAGTAATTCGCGTACTGCCTGCCGACCTTCAACTTGATCGCCACCAAGACCACGCGGTGCACGTTGACCACGGGCTAACGGTTTTTCTGCTCCGCGCACGCGACGCGTTCCACCGGGGCGGTCGGCTTTCCGCACCGACGCAGCGGCATGACGAGCCTTCTTTGCTTCAACCGCTTTTTTCGCCGCCGGCGACATTGGCTTTTTGCCCTTTGTGCCGCCTTTTGCGCTACCTCTTGCGCTGCTTTTGGCACCACCACGCGACGATGTCGATCGTTGCGATGAGCGCGGTGCGCTGCTTTTACGAGTTCGTTTCATTTCTCCACCACTGTCACCGCAAAACAAGCAATACCTTCAGAGCGGCCTAAGGCACCCAAGCCTTCGGCGCGCTTACCCTTCACCGAAACTGGTGCATGAACAACAGCCGTGAGTTTGGCCTGAATTTCTTCGCGATAGGGCGCAATCTTTGGCGACTCACAAATAACGGTGAGATCAATATTGCCGACATTCCACCCGTCACCTTCGACCATGTTGATGACTTTTTCCAAGATCAACATTGAATCGGCGTTCTCCCATTGCGGATCGGTGTCACTGAAATGTTGTCCGATATCGCCTAATCCGGCGGCTCCGAGCAACGCATCCGCACACGCATGGGCAATGACATCGGCGTCACTATGTCCGTGCAAACCGCGGTGATCCGCAATTCGCACTCCACCTAAAACCAATTGACGAGACTCATCATCGCTAAAGGCATGAACATCAAAGCCCTGACCAATTCGAACCGTCATAGAAACACGCTACCCGAGGTCCGACAAGAGAACCGCCGCTATGGCTAAATCCTCAGGACTGGTGATTTTTATATTGGTGCGCTCACCTTCAATAACGACCACAACACCGCCAATTAATTCAACTAATGCTGCGTCATCAGTTGCCGATGCATTTCCACTGTGAGCTTGTCGCAAAATGTCAGCGCGGAATGCTTGCGGTGTTTGCACGGCAACTAATTCATGGCGCATTGGAGTTTCAGTAACAACCATGCGACCACGTTCATCATGAGTGATTTTCTTAATTGTGTCGGTAACCGCAACGGCAGGGATTGCAGCATCAGCTCCATCACGAATAGCGCGCACCACATTGCGATGAAGTTCCGCGCTGGCCAACGGTCGAGCTGCATCATGCACAACGATCACCGCCGCTGAATCATCAATGACGGATAAACCGGCGCGCACCGAATCAGCGCGCTCCTCTCCGCCGTAGACCCATACATCGGCAAGCCCGTCAGCCACTAAGGCATCACCTTCTCGTTCTTCGCCATTGGCGAGCACAACGACAACATGATCAGCCGCCGAACGAGCGATGCTGAGCGAGCGATCAACCACTCGATCGCCGTCTAACACCTCAAATTGTTTCGGTGAGGGCCCAAATCGCCGACCCGCGCCTGCGGCTAGAACGATCGCCCAAACCGGTCCATCGACCGGAGGGGTTGAAGTGGGTTGAGTTGGCGTTTGCTCAGCCATTGATAATGGTCCGTTCCACTTTCGGCTCTCCTCAGGTTAGGCGCAAAGGCGAAAACGAAGGGCAGCAAAGGCCCACTAAAGTCATTCCCGTGACTGATGGTGAACTTTTAGGCAATATCGAATTCTTCAAGGGGTTCGATCGTGACGCGATGGACATCGTGATCAACTCCTCGCGAGATCGATCGTTCAATCGTGGCGGCGTTTTGTTCGCCGAAAACGACGATGCCAAGGACCTTTTCGTTGTAACTGAAGGCCGTATTGCTATCGCCAATCGCTCCGCCGATGGCCGTGAGTCAATGGTGGCGCTTATGGAGCGGGGCGATCTCTTCGGGGAACTCCCACTTTTTGACGGTCGTCAACGCTCGGCGGAAGCCCGAGCCCTTGAATTCTCCACTGTCATCACGATTCCTTATCCGCCGTTGCGCGAGATCTATCGCCAGAGCCCGGAATTGTTATGGAACGTGGTTGAGATGTTGGCCTCTCGTTTACGGGCCACCGATGAACAACTTGCCGACTCAGTGTTTTTGGACGTCACCGGTCGTACCGCCAAACGACTTTTGGAAATGGCCGGAAAGAACGACGAATTTTCACTGCCGATTACACAAGAAGAATTAGCCGGAATGGTTGGCGCTTCACGCGAACGCGTTAATAAGGCCATTGCCAGTTTCATTCGCTTGGGTTGGATCGAACAAGCCGATCGTCGTTACCGCATTTCAAATCGCGAACAACTCGAGTTGCGCGCTCGTTAAAGAACCGGGAACTTTTCTCCCACCATTTGTTCTGAGAGTTCCCATAAACGTCGGGCGGCTTCTTCGTCAACGGCGTAACGTGCCGGTGATCCGGGAGCACAATCGGCCAGATAACCGCCGGCATAGGCGAGCACTTCATCGCTAACGGCGGCCCAAACTTGAGTTGACGCGCCCACATCAACACCAACTCGCGGCGGTAATTCCCCACCGGCGTATTTAGCGCGAGCAATTAATTCGGCGTAGTCATCTTTGGTGAAATGTCGACCTAAATCAGTGGAAACCATGCCTGGGTGCACTGACCAAGCATGTAAACCGCGATCGCCATAACGCTTTTCCAATTCAACGGCGTGCAACATATTGGCCGTTTTAGATTGACCGTAAGCGGTCAATTTTGAATATTCCGTCGACAAAAAATTGGGGTCATCCCAAATAATGTCGGAGGCTCCATGTCCGGCAGATGTCAACATCACAATGCGCGGCGCGTCCGACGAAAGTAATAACGGCAGCAACCGACCAACTACAACAAAATGGCCAAGATGATTTGTGCCGAATTGAAGTTCGAAACCATCTTCCGTTAATCCATAAGGCACGGCCATCACGCCGGCATTGGCAATAAGCACATCTAAACGATCGTGCGTTGCCGAAAACTCATCAGTAAATGCGCGCACAGAACTCAACGATGAAAGTTCAACTACACAAAACTCAACATCGGCATCATTTACTTCGGCCTGCAAACGAGCAACAGCATCGGCGCCTTTTTCTGCATTGCGCGCCGTAATGGAAACAGTGGCGCCAGCCGCAAGTAAGGCACGAGCCGTTTCAAATCCCAGACCGGTTGTTGCACCGGTAACTAAAAACGTTCTTCCGGAAAGATCTTTTCCTTGTAAAACATCACTGGTGGTTTTCATCGCCGCCCTTTCGGTCGTTAGAGCGCATCTGGCGCCGATGGCCATTGCTCCGGCCAATCATTATTCACCGAAAGCGACCACTCGGGATCTCTCCGTTCGAGGAATGCCATCACGCCTTCATTTGCATCGGGCTTTCCCATTAAATGGTGATGTAATTCAGTTTCCACATAATCAACTTGGGCGGCGGTCATACCCATTGAATCCCAGAACAAGCGTTTACTCACTGCAACCGAAAGTGGCGCAGTGTTCACCGCAATATCGTTGGCGATTTCTAATGCTCGTTCCAATACTTCATCGGCGGGAAGAACTTCATTAGCCACTCCCAGTGAACGGGCTTCATCACCGGTAAATGTGCGACCGGTGAGCAAAATATCGGCCGCGTTGGTAAACCCAACTAAACGCGGCAATGTCCAGTGGCTCATCGCATCCGGCATAACGCCACGCCGTACTTGCACGATTCCGTATTTCGCTTCTCGCGCCATGATGCGCAGATCACAATGAAGCGTGAGTGTGAATCCAATTCCAATGGCATGACCATTAACGGCCGCAATGACTGGTTTACGAATTCGAAATGCTGGCGGAGTGATCGGATTGGCACTGAAACTTGGTGCATCGGATTTAGCGAAAACTGCAGAACCACTGGAGAAATCGGCGCCAGCACAAAACGCTGGTGGGCAACCAGTGATCACAACAACGCGAATATCGTCATCGGTATCGGCCTTCACATAGAGCTCACCTAATACTCGTCCCATCTCGCCCGAAAAAGCATTGCGCGATTCCGGTCGATTTAACGTGGCTACCACAACGCCGTTGTCGTGTTGTTCGACCACTACATGATCGGTGCCAAAGTCGAGGATTTCACTCATTTACGCGCACCTGCGCTTTGCTGTTTCACTTCAGCGATTGTCTCGGCCAACGTTTCATCGCTTAAGTCATAACCAGGGAAGTACAAACACACCCGATCGGCTTCATGTCCATAGCGACGAACAATTTCCGCCGCTACTTCTTTAGGAGTTCCCGCCACTGAGATGGTGTGCAACATTTCGTCGGTGATGAGTTCGCTCATACCAACCCAATCGCCTTGTTTTGAGCGCGCATTAAGTTCGGGTTGCAAAGCGCCCCAGCCCTCAACATCAAGCACCGGCTTATACGAAGGTGTTGAACCATAAAACGAAAGCAACATCGATACTCCGCGTTTGGCGGCTTCGATTTCCTCGGGAGTGCGTCCTACGGCACAAATGACTTCAAGAATGATTTCAATATCGCCTCTTGTGCGACCGGCCTTCTCTAATCCGCGTTGTACCGCTGGCATCGTTCGCTCAGCGAAATGCTTTTCCGAATTAAATGGCATCACCAATAAACCGTCGGCCACTTCAGCCGTCATTTCACACATTTTTGGCCCGAGGGCACCGACCAATACGGGAACTTTTCCGTATGGATTTGGACCGGGATTGAAATTTGGTGTCATCAACGTATGGGTTGTCCACTGACCCCGAAAATCGAATGGGCCTTCACCGGCGAAATGATCAATGATCGTTTTGGTAGCCAACACCCATTCACGCATTTGCGCAACAGGTTTTTCCCAAACGGATCCATAACGCTTTTGAATATGAGGACGAATTTGCGAACCAAGACCAAGACGAAAACGTCCCTTGGTGAGCAGTTGTAAATCATTGGCGGCATAGGCGAGATGTAATGGACTGCGAGGAAACGCCATCGCCACATTCGTCATCAGATCAACTGAAGTAGATGTTGATGCCAAAACCAATGGAAAGAAAACGTCATGGGCGTTTTCGAAACTGAATAAACCATCAGCGCCCAATTGTTGTAACTCGGCTGCTCGTTCCGGCGAACCTTCGGGCCCGGACATTGCTAAGGAAATATCTACTTTCATTTACATTCTTTTCTCGTAAAAACTTCGGTTACAACTGCAAAAACAAACGTACTTTTTGCCAAGCATCGGCAGCATCATCGGCGCGATGGGCCGGACGAGAAGCGTCATGCACAAATCCATGTTCCGCTCCTTCGTAACGCACAACTTGAACCCCTAATGCTTCGGCCGCATCAACATCGGCCGGCGGAGTGAATGTATCGGCCGTGCCGATGATGGCCATCACCGGACACTTAGCCTCGGCAAGCGCAACGATTGGTTCGGCCAAAGTGCCACCCGCCCAATCGGCGGGCAGGCGAATCATTCCGTAAAAACCAGCGGCGCGGGCAAATCGCCCGGAAGCCGCTGCTTTAAACGTCAACATTCCACCCATACAAAAACCAGTTGCCATGACGTTTTCGCATCCAGTGGCGTCGGCCGCCGCTAATGCATCAGCGCGCAAATTTTCTTCTCGCAAATCGCGCATAGCGGCTAAACGTTGCGCCACGTCGAGATCTTCTCTACCGCTAAATGGTTCGGGCGCACACACAACCCATTGATTTTCCAACGCCATTTGCGCACACATGTCATCAAATAAAGGACGTAAACCCATGATGTCGGGAAAGAGCACCACGCCTGCTTTTGGTTCGCCTTCACAGCGCGCCAATTCGGCAGTGGTACCTGTCGAAAGTTGAATTCTCATCGCACCTCAGTTGTAGGGATCATTGGCGCTCGATTCCGCCATTCGCAAAAGACCTTCAATAATTGCCTTAGCACGATGATCACCAACGCCATCAACGGATTCAAGTTCGCGTTCCGACGCACTTCGTAATGCATCCAGAGTGCCAAATTCATGCACTAAACGATCAATCACTGAATCGGGCAATCGTGGAATACGCGACAACATACGGTGACCTTTAGGCGACACAACGGCATCTAAATCGTCAGATTGCAAATGCAAAACCTTGGCGACTGCGCCCAAGTCTAAAAGTTCTTCGGTTTCTAAACGGGCGAGTTCTTCCGAGGCTTCATCAAAATGCCACTCGTTATCTTCGTGGACATAATCCAACACCACACTGCGACGATCGTTAACGACGCCCGCCAGCGATTCATCAAGTTGTAAACGAATTAATCGACCTTCAGCGCCCAACTCAACAATGTCGGCGCGAATTTCTTCGGCAATACGCAAAACCATTTCCGTACGTTGCAACATGATGACGACATCGCGCACAGTGACATAACCCGAGAACTCAAGTGACGTCAGTTGATTCGTAACTTCAACGAGGCGCTCTTTATAACGTTCAAGCGTCTTCATCGCTTGATTAGCGCGCTCCAAAAGACGAGGCACCGGAGTGAGTTGATGTTTTTCATCGCCCAAGTACACCGCAATGATCGACATTTCTTCCGAAACCGAAATAACAGGAACTTGAAGTGAGCGAGCCACGCGTTCGGCCGTGCGATGACGCGTTCCGGTTTCGGAAGTTGGAACATTTGGATTTGGAACTAAATGCACATTGGCCCGTGCAATACGACTGGCATCGGGCGCCAACACAATGGCGCCGTCCATCTTGGCCAACTCCGATAAGCGTTGCGGGCTGTAAGCCGCATCGAGCAGGAACCCGCCCGAGCAAATATTGAGCACCTCTGGGCCATCACCAATAACAATCAAGGCACCCATCTTGGATTGCAAGACTCGGTCAATACCCTCACGAAGCGGACGACCAGGAGCCACCGCCGCCAGGGCTGACAACATTGCATCACTTTGACGGCGGGCCATTTCTCGATTGTACCCGTCGAATTTTGCGGCGTTTTAGAAGTCGTTGTCGGCGCGGCGCTCAATGCGATGTAATCCGCACGCCTTTATTGCATCACCAAGGGAATCGACACGAATGGCCGTTAATCCTTCGGGGGGATCAGCGGAAAGCCGAGGTACGACCGCACGTTTGAATCCCAATCTTGCGGCTTCGGCTAATCGCCGATCGGCATTTGAAACTTGGCGGATTTCTCCGCCTAATCCAATTTCGCCACAAACGATGAGATCGTCGGGCAAGGCAATGCCGGTATGAGCTGAAACCAATGCAACGGCTAACGCAAGATCGACCGCGGGCTCAACTAATCGCACTCCGCCAACAGCAGAAACATAAACATCATGCGAACTAAGTGACTGACCAACTCGTTCGGCCAAAACAGCCAACACCATTGAAAGTCGGCCCGTGTCGATGCCTTGAGCATTACGACGGGGCGACGGCAGATCGGTGCGAGTTACTAATGCTTGAACTTCAACGAGTAACGGGCGATCACCTTCCATTGCTGGAGTTACAACAGAACCGGCAACATCATCACGACGATCCGCCAGAAATAAACGACTGGGATCGGGTACCCCAATTAAACCTTGCGGTGTCATTTCGAAAAGACCGAGTTGATCGGTGGAACCGAATCGATGTTTTACCGCCCGCACTAAACGCAATGCGTGATGACGATCGCCTTCGAATGCAATGACGGTATCGACAAGATGTTCCAACACACGCGGCCCTGCCAAGTTGCCATCTTTTGTGACATGGCCAACTAAAACAATGGTGACGGATTTTTCTTTGGCTAGTGAAACTAAACGTGCGGCGCTTTCGCGAACCTGAGCAACCGAACCAGCAGCGGAAGTTAATTCGGGAACGCTAACGGTTTGAATTGAGTCGACCACAACAACATCGGGTTGTAATTCGTTGATGGACGTAATGATGTTGGTAACGGAAGTTTCGGAGGCTAAGAACAATGAATCTTCGAGCGCGCCTAACCGTGTGGCTCGCAAACGAACTTGTTGTTTTGATTCTTCCGCCGAGACGTAGAGAACTTTCGCGCCCGTTGCCGCCAATGACGAGGCTGCTTGCAATAACAACGTTGACTTGCCGATACCTGGTTCGCCACCGACCAGTGTGACTGAGCCCGGCACAAAACCACCGGACGTAACTCGATCGAGTTCGGGATTACCAGTGGAACGTGCCGCCCACTGTTGGCTATCGACTTGCGCAATGGGAACGGGAATATCGCGCGCTAACGAAACGGCAGTGACGGGCACCGACTCTTCAACTTCTTCAATAAGGGTGTTCCACCCATCGCAACCCGGGCAGCGGCCAGCCCACTTCGGCACACCGGTGCCGCATTCCATACATCGAAAGACCGTCTTTACTTTCGCCACGCCACCACCATAGACAGAGCCTGCGACATTTGCGGCGGTCTAACGGCGCATAGAGGGCCGCATGAGGCGCCGTGACTTCATTCGCTGCTGACGCACCCTCGTGCCGATCACCACGGCTGTGGCCACTACGAGGAAGGTCAAGAGAAGAAACTCAAATATTTGCGGCAATTTCGAATGCGTAGAAGTCACTTTCACTTCACTTTGTTGCGGCTCAAACAGGGGAACATTGAAGGTCCGTTCCTCTCCCGAAACATCAACAAACAAATTCATCTCCACCATTTCGGAAACTTTTTTGCCGGTGGCCGTTTCCGCAGCAGCAATCAATCCGCCCGACGCATCGCCACCTAATGCATCCGTTAACGCTTTATCGGTGAACGCCGATAAGCCAGCGGTGGTGTCGAGAATGCCGCGAAATTGCACGGTATTAGTGAAAAAACTGTCGCTCTTCTTTAATTGCAGATCTTTATACGGACCATCAGGCCCCGATAATTGCGCCAGAATTTTGTTGGCTTCTTCTACGTTGGCGAAGGAATGGCGAATGCGTAACCACGTCATATCGCCTTCCACATATTCAGGATCAATAACCCAACCAGCCGCCACAAGGTCATCAGCACGCACTGCTTCACGCGGATTACCGGCGCGCTTCAACGCCTCGGCATCAAAGCCAATCATTTGAATGACTTCACCGGAACCGTTTTGTTTCGCGACAACTTCAGTGCGCAGTGTGACTTGGCAACCAGTGAGAAACATGAGACAGAGCGCGACAACTACCGCACACCATTTCGGCGCCCCTCGCCCGTTCATTTGCCTGAACCGTTGTTATTCAGGTGCGCCAGCTTCGGCCAATTCCATAGGAGGTGGCTCGAAACCTTCTGTTGCTCTAAAGACAATGATGCGATCGCCAGTTTCCGGATCCGGTTCGGCGTCAACAACCACCGTTTGTCCGGCTCGGAATTCCTTCCACAGCAATCGTTCCGAAAGCGGGTCTTCAACAAAACGTTGGATGGCACGACGCAGCGGTCGAGCGCCGAGTGTCGGGTCGTAACCCTTATCGGCCAACAACAACTTGGCTGCTTCAGTGAGTTCCAAACCAATGCCTTGCGATTGCAATTGCACGGTGACGCGCTTGATCATGAGATCAACGATGGTTGTCACTTCCGGCTTGGAAAGTTCATGGAAGACAATCGTGTCATCAATACGGTTGAGGAATTCGGGGCGGAAGTGCTGCTTCAGCGCTTCGTTGACCTTTTCCTTCATGCGCTCATAAGAAACCGCTTCATCTGATTTACCAAAGCCGATGTTGGCCTTGCGCAGATCAGCCGTTCCTAAGTTTGACGTCATGATGAGAACGGTGTTGCGGAAATCAACCGAGCGACCTTGTGAATCGGTGAGTCGGCCTTCTTCCAAAATTTGCAACAACGTGTTGAACACATCGGGATGCGCTTTTTCAACTTCGTCGAACAACACAACGGAGAACGGCTTACGACGCACCGCTTCGGTGAGTTGTCCGCCTTCTTCATAACCGACATAACCAGGAGGCGATCCCACTAAACGTGAAACCGTGTGCTTCTCCATGTATTCACTCATGTCGAGTGAGATCAGTGCGTCTTCATCGCCGAAAAGGAACTCGGCCAAAGTCTTGGCAAGTTCGGTCTTTCCAACGCCCGATGGGCCCAAGAAGATGAATGAACCGCTCGGACGCTTCGGATCTTTCAAACCGGCGCGTGTGCGGCGAATCGCTTGGCTAACGGCCTTAATTGCGCTTTCCTGGCCGATAACTCGCTTGTGGAGTTCATCTTCCATACGCAGCAACTTGGCTGTTTCTTCTTCGGTGAGTTTGTAAACGGGGATGCCCGTCCAGAGCGAAAGAACATCGGCGATTGCTTCTTCATCGACCTCATCAAATAAGTCGATGCCCGAATCTTTCATTTCTTGTTCTTTGGCTTCTTTTTGCGCCAGCAATTCTTTTTCGCGATCGCGTAAGCGACCGGCTTCTTCGAACTGCTGTGCTTCAACGGCCGCCTTCTTCTCTTCCACAACCTTGGCGATTTCATTTTCGAGTTCTTTGAAATCGGGCGGTGTTTCCATGCGCTTAATACGCAAACGCGAACCGGCTTCATCGATCAAGTCGATGGCCTTATCGGGAAGATGACGATCAGAAATATAACGATCGGCCAAATTGGCAGCCGCCACTAAGGCTTGATCGGTAATGGTGACACGGTGATGTGCTTCGTAACGATCGCGCAATCCCTTAAGAATTTCGATCGTATGAGCAACTGTCGGCTCTTCAACTTTGATGGGTTGGAAACGACGCTCAAGAGCCGCGTCTTTTTCAAGATGCTTACGGTACTCATCAAGTGTGGTGGCACCAATGGTTTGTAATTCACCGCGAGCCAACATCGGCTTCAAAATGCTGGCGGCATCGATTGCACCTTCAGCGGCACCGGCGCCAACGAGCGTATGAATTTCGTCGATGAACAAAATGATGTCGCCACGGTTCTTAATTTCTTTCAGAACTTTCTTGAGGCGTTCTTCGAAATCGCCGCGGTAACGAGAACCCGCGACTAACGCGCCCAAGTCGAGCGTGTAGAGCTGCTTGTTATGCAATGTTTCTGGAACATTGTCAGCGGCAATGGCTTGCGCCAAGCCTTCAACAATGGCCGTCTTACCAACACCCGGTTCACCAATTAATACGGGATTGTTTTTGGTACGACGAGAAAGAACTTGCATAACGCGTTCGGTTTCACGCGCACGACCAATAACTGGATCGAGTTTCTTTTCGCGCGCCAGTTGCGTGAGGTTGCGTCCGAATTGATCGAGAACAGCCGAGCCACTTTGTGATGCTTCAGCCGAACCACCCGCAGGTGCGCCTGCTTTTTCGCTTGGCGCTGCACCCGGACCGGAGTAACCGGAAAGCAATTGAATGACTTGTTGACGCACACGCGAAAGATCAGCACCAAGTTTGACGAGAACTTGAGCGGCAACGCCTTCGCCTTCACGAATCAAACCTAAAAGAATGTGTTCAGTGCCGATGTAGTTATGACCTAATTGCAGCGCTTCGCGCAGTGAAAGTTCGAGAACCTTTTTGGCACGCGGAGTAAATGGAATATGACCGCTCGGTGAGGAACCACCTTGGCCAATGATTTCTTCTACTTGTGAACGAACAGCCTCAAGCGAAATGCCGAGCGACTCCAAAGCCTTCGCCGCTACGCCTTCACCTTCATGAATTAAGCCCAACAGAATGTGCTCTGTGCCGATGTAGTTGTGGTTTAAAAGGCGCGCTTCTTCCTGCGCGAGCACCACTACTCGACGAGCCCTGTCGGTAAACCGTTCGAACATCGTGTACCTGCTTTCCAAACCGGAAATTCGTGTTCTGAGTGTATCTAGCGCCCTCCCGTTCGCCTCGCCGGTGCGTGTGGCGCACTCGGTTTTTGTTGCGGGAGTTGCGAAATTGGGGACAACTTCGCTCGGTTGAGGGATTTCGGCTTTCGCGGCGTATGTTGTCCACATGTCCTCGGCCTCCCCCCTGCTCAGGCTTCCGGTACTCCAAGCCGATTTGGCGCGGGTCGAAGACGCTCTCACTGCTTCGGTTATTTCCGAAGATCCGTTCTTAACTGAAGTCGCCAGTCACTTAATTCGTGCCGGTGGAAAGCGAGTTCGCCCCGCATTCGCCGTGACATCAGCGGCCAGCGCGTCAACGGTGATGTCACCGGCACCGGCCGATGTCATCATGGGCGCCGTTTCTGTCGAACTCGTTCATTTAGGTTCGCTCTACCACGACGACGTTATGGACGATGCCACCACGCGCCGCACGGTTGAAAGTGTGAACGCACGTTGGGGAAATCTCAAAGCAATCCTGGCCGGCGATTATCTCTTAGCAAAAGCCTCCGAAATTGCAGCCTCACTCGGAACTGAGGTCGCCGGACTTTTAGCATCGACAATTGCTCGCTTATGTGAAGGTCAAGTTTTAGAACTGCAACACGCATTCAACTTGCAGCGCAGCGAAGAGGCCTATTTCGCTTCTATCGATGGCAAAACCGCATCGTTGTTAGCCACCTCATGTCGTATCGGCGGCATCGTTGCCGATTTACCGCGGGAACAAATTGAAGCGGTAACTACGTTCGGAAATTCTTTCGGAATGGCGTTCCAAATCGTTGATGATCTGCTCGACGTCACGTCAACCGACGAAGAACTCGGTAAGCCTGCCGGTCACGATCTCATCGAAGGCACCTACACCTTGCCGGTAATTCGCACATTGGCCGAGGGTGGTGCGCTAGCCGATCAACTGCAAGAACTTCTTCTGCAACTCACACCGGCCAACGGTTCCTTGGAACCCGTTGATAACCCAGCGGCTATTGCCGAGGCACGCGCGCTCTTGCGTTCTTCACCGGGTGTGCAAAGTTCGCTTGAAACCGCGCGCAACTACATCGACGGTGGTTTGCGTGCACTGGCGCCGTTCACCGGCACTGAAGCAATCAATGCTTTAGAAGCCGCTGGTGAACATTTGCTCGGCACCGTACGCGCCAGCGCCTAAAGCGCTTATTGATTTTTTTCGTACACCAAACGCAGACCGTGCAATGTCAACCACGGTTCGGTGTGTTGTATGCGACGCGAAAACGGTGTGATGGTTTCAGCCAGTCCACCAGTGGAAACAACGGTACAAGTACCAAGTTCCGCTTCAATTCGTTCGCAGAGTCCATCAACTTGCGCCGCGAATCCATAAACCGCGCCCGATTGGATCGACTCCACGGTTGATTTACCTAAAACATTGCGGGGCTCTTTTAGTTCTACGGCGCGTAACGCCGCAGCACGACCCACTAACGCGTCCATCGAAATTTCAATTCCCGGTGAAATAGCGCCGCCTAAATACACACCGTCTTCAGATACGGCATCACAGGTTGTGGCCGTTCCGAAATCAGCAACGATGGTGGGACCGCCATAAAGGTCATAAGCGCCGATGGCATTTGCAATGCGGTCAGCGCCAACTTCTTTGGGATTGTCGTAGTCAATGCGAATACCAGTTTTTACGCCCGGTTCAATTACGACTGGTTCAAAGTCGAGATGACGAGCAGCAATTTCGCGCAACGTCGCCGTTACTTTGGGAACACCCGACGAAATAACAATTCCTTCAATATCGGAAAAAGAATTTCGTCGCAGCGCTAAAAAGCCTTGCAACATGACAGCGAATTCATCACTTGTGCGATCTGATGCTGTTGTGATTCGCCAGTGATCCAACAAACCATCTTCGGGACGTCGTCCACTGGCGGTCTTCGATCCAATTTCATAAAGACCGAGAACGGTTTGCGTATTTCCGGCATCAACTGCCAAAAGCATATGAACTCCTAAACCGAATCAATATCGAGACCGATATCAAGTACCGGTGCTGAATTCGTTAAACCACCAATAGAAATGCAATCGACACCGGCAGCGCTATAGGCAGCAATTGTGTCCAACGTGATACCGCCGGATGCTTCAACTAGCGGTCGGTGATCAGCGTTGTTTGCATAACGAACACATTCCGCCACTTCATCCGGAGTCATGTTGTCGAGCAATACCGCGTCGGCTTTAGCCGCAATCGCTTCTTGTAATTGCGCAAACGTGTCGCATTCGACATGAACAGTTTTGGCCGGCCACATTGAACGAGAGCGAGCGACCGCATCGGTAATGCCAAATAAGGCGATGTGATTGTCTTTTAACAACACCCAATCACTGAGATTGCCGCGATGATTGCGACCACCGCCAGCGCGCACGGCAGCTTTTTCTAAAACGCGTAAACCTGGTGTGGTTTTCCGTGTATCCCAGACATAAGCATTGCCGCCGGACTTTGCTTTCTCAACGTACTTTTTTGTTTGCGTGGCAATACCAGAAAGATGTCCCAAGAAATTGAGCGCCGTGCGTTCACCCGTAAGAAGCGAAGCTAACGGTCCACTCACAGTTGCAATCACAGTTCCGTTGGTGACTTCATCGCCGTCACCTTTCAACCACTGCACTGAAACCTTCGTATCAACTTGCGCAAAAGTTTCGGTGACGCAATCGCATCCAGCGAGCACGCCGTCGACACGGCTTACAAACTTGGCCGTGGCCTCTAAGCCCGAAGGCAAAAGTGCGGATGTGACATCGCCCAGCGGGAGAAGATCTTCGGCCAAAGCGCGGGAAACGGCTTCGACAACCGCGGTGCGGGGAGCAGAAAGGGCCTCAGACATGCTCTACAGCCTGCCCGCCCGAGGGCCTAGCGAGCGAACTCACGGGAGCAGAGCCGTTCTTTCCGCCATTTGTGGGTTGGTTTCGGGCCAATCAGCGCGCCAATGCGCTCCCCTCGATTCGGTACGGGACTGGGCCGAAACCAATACGGCTGCTGCGCAGAGCAAGAGATTTTCGACTTCGTAGCCAGCCAATGAATCATTTGCTTCCAATGAATCTTGATCGGTCGCCAGTTTGTTGAGTTGGTCCAATGCCGTTTGTAACGATTCCGCGCTGCGAATGACCGCGGCGTTTTGCGTCATGTTGTCTTGAATAGCGCGGCGAACGTCGGAAAGGCGCGACGGATCAATTTTGGATACCGATGACGTTGCATGATTCGACCAAAAATCAGAGAGCGAAAGTTTTCTTGAAGTTTTATGAACATCGGCCAACGCGCCCGTTTCGGTGGCCGAAAGATTGGCGTTAATGGCATGGGCAACACGCGAACCAAACACCATTCCTTCTAAAAGGGAATTCGATGCCAATCGATTGGCGCCGTGCACGCCGGTACAAGCAACCTCGCCAGCAGCCCATAAACCAGGCAACGATGTCGCACCGTTGAGATCAGTCGCAATACCACCGCAAAAATAATGTGCTGCAGGTGCTACCGGAATCCAATCCTTATCGGGGGAAATACCTTCGTTTTGCAAAATAGAAAAGAGATTAGGAAAGCGATGTTCAAAATCGTTGAGTGTTGTTGCATCTAACCAGCAATGGGCTGATTGATCATTTTGCATTTGCGCTGTAATGGCGCGACTCACCACATCACGCGGCAGCATTTCATCGACAAAACGATCGCCATTAATAGTGCGCAACACTGCGCCGTGACCACGTAATGCTTCGGTCATTAAAGGACGAGGTTCCCGTTGGCTATAAAGCGCCGTGGGATGGAATTGCACGAATTCGCAGTCAGCCACTACTGCGCCGGCGCGCAACGCTGCTGCCATTCCATCTCCGGTAGCCAACGTCGGGTTAGTTGTAACGGAATAAATCTGACAAGCACCGCCGGTGGCGAGCAGAACATTGTTGGCGGTTATTTCGCGTCGACTTTGATCTTTGCCAATTACAACAACACCAACACAGCGACCGTTTTCAACCAGCAATTCCGAGGCCATCGAAAAATCGAAAACTTCTTCAACGCGATGTTGCATGGCCATAACCAGCGCCCGTTCAATTTCCGCGCCGGTTGCCGAACCACCAGCGTGAATAACGCGGGGCCAACGATGTCCACCTTCACGGGCCAGTTCGAACTTGCCTTTGCTATCGAGATCAAATTGCGCGCCCCGTGCTGCCAGTTCAGCAACCCGTTGCGGACCTTCGGTCACTAAAACATTGACGGCGTCTGCATTACATAAACCAACTCCGGCGGCCAACGTGTCGGCGATGTGGTCAGCAAACGAATCTTCTCCGCTCACCACCGCCGCAACACCACCTTGGGCCCATTGCGTCGTGCTGGTGGTGACATTCGCTTTGGTCACAACACAGACGCGCATTGATGGATTGAGTTCTAACGCCGCACTTAGTCCGGCGACGCCCGAACCCACTACCAACAAGTCGAAGTGAGATGTCACAGTTAGACAGTCTGCCTTCTCTTAACAACTGATACCCAAACGGGTCAGTTGATTTCTGCGCCGATGTTGTCGAGGAGTCGAGGTGTACCAACTTTCGCCACGATCAACAGACGAACGCTGGTCCCGCTACGAAGTTGTTCCGGCGAAGCCAAAGTTTCCGGATCAACAATGGCCACGTATTCCAAGTGAGCCAGTGGCTCAGCGGCAACGATTGATGCCATGTGCTCTTCGATGAACGTGCGATCACGTTCACCGGCTTCGATAAGCGCAACGCCTGCCCGCAACGTGCGGTGAAGAACCGTGGCTGCAATTCGCTCATCGGGTTGCAAATAAACATTTCGACTCGACATCGCCAATCCGTCGTTTTCGCGCAGTGTCGGACAGCCAATGACTTCAACCGGAATATCTAAATCGGCCACCATTTTTTTCACGACGACTAGTTGCTGAAAATCCTTTTCACCAAAAAAGGCGCGACATGGTCCGACGATGTTGAAAAGTTTTGCCACAACGGTGGTGACACCATCGAAATGGCCCGGACGAAACTCACCCTCAAATCGTTCCGTTAGATCAGAAACATGCACGGTCGTATGAGTTTCGGTTTCATACATTTCATTTGTGTCCGGAGTGAAAACAACATCAACTCCAGCGGCCCGTGCTTTTTCTAAGTCTTCTTCCAACTGACGCGGATACTTTTCGAAATCCTCGCCCGCACCAAATTGCAATGGATTGACAAAGATCGACATGACGTGCACATCACAACTTTGCTGTGATGTTTCCACCAACGATAAGTGTCCGCGATGTAATGCCCCCATCGTCGGTACAAACCCAACCGTCTGACCGGATTGGCGTACAACATCTAAGTACTGGCGTAATTCGCGTTTAGAAGTAAAAACTTGCATTGTCATCTCGCAGATCTAGCAACTTACAACTCATTGAGCGGACCGAGTTTTTCGATCGCGCCAACTGCTCGCTTGGCCCAATCTTCACCAGCAACGTCGGGTGCCACATCAAATAACGGCGCCATAACAAAGTTGCGCTCCCACATCCGCGGATGAGGTATTTCCAGATCCGGCTCGTTCATAACAATGCCTTCAACCCACAGGACATCAACATCTAATGTGCGCGGGCCCCAACGAATGGTTCGAACTCTTTGGGCGTCACTTTCCAATTTCTGACAAAGCGCTAGCAATTCATAAGGAGAAAGTTGCGTATCTAAAGCAACGACAATATTGAAATAAGAATCTTGATCTTCGGGGCCGCCCATTGGTTCGGTGCGGTAAACCGGCGAGACCGCTACGACATCCGGAATATCAGCAACGGCATTGCGCAAAAACAAAAGCGAATCGCCCATATTTGAGCCAAGACCCAAAAACGCTCGGGCCATCACCGACTCCGAGTTATACGCACTCCGGAGGTGGAAAGCACCTGAGGAACGGGTGGCCGCAATTTGCGAACACTTACGGTAACGGCATTCACCATGGCATCACGAAGAACAACTTCGGCAATTTTCTGCGCAAGATGTTCAAGCAATTGTGGTTCCAACGTTTCAACAACGTTTTGCACTGCTGCAGTGACGGCGCCGTAATCAACTGTTTGCGCCAGATCATCGCTTTGACCAGAACTGCTTTGATCAAAGTAAATATCTAAATCAATTTCCAACGGTTGTTTGCGCGTGCGCTCCTCAGGCAATGCGCCACAAATTGCGCTTATCACTAAGCCACGTAATTCAAGGCAATCGGCAAACGAATACGAATCGGACATTGACGTCGAACTCATTGCGTATCTAGTCCTCGTCACTCGTTGCGTTGGCTAATGCTGCGGCCGAAGCCACCATCTCGCGTCCCAAAGGTCCGAGTTGGCGTTGGGTGAGTTGTTCAATAACGGCCACGGTGCGCGGAGCGCTTTCTACTAATCCACTCCATAACAAGTAGCCGGCAACCAAACCGCAAACGCGGTCACCAAGTTCATCAGCGTGCATCAAAATTCGCTCGCCCCGACCCAGCAACATTTTCAGTTCGTTATAGAAGGCCTTCTGAAAAATCGAAATATCGTCATCCGGTACGGGGCGATGACGCCACACCACACCGAGTTCGTCGTAGTTGTGCAAGTTATGGGGCGCCGAGATCAATGAGATCACGCAACTGAAATTGTTTTCCCTTACCCAAATGATTTCTTCTTGGCGACGCACTTTGCGATGGTTCGCGCCGTATCCACCCGGTCGCTCACAGACGGCAAGCCGATCGGTCAATACCCAGTGAAAATTGCGGGGCCGGATTCCTTGGGCCCATTTTCCTTTGCTCGCCACGCTCGTCATCGTGCCACGACTTTGGCCGCATGGACGGCGCTTTTTACGTCATGGGCCCGAATCATGCCCACTCCGTTATGCATTGCCCAGACTTCAGTGGCAATGGAACCCGCAAGTCGATCATTGGGAGGCGGAGGCGCTTCCGTGCCATCAGAGGCAGCAATCATGCGGCCCAGCATGGCTTTTCGGCTCGTGCCCACCATCACCGGCCAGCCCAAATCGACCACTTTTCTGACATTGACCAAAAGGTCGAGATTATGAGCGAAAGTTTTTCCAAATCCGAAGCCTGGATCGATCCAAATCTCGTTCACTCCAGCCGCCTGCGCCGATTTCGCCATCGAATCGAGGAATTGGCAAACCTCGGCAACAACATCGTCGTAATGCGGATCGTTTTGCATTGTGAGTGGTTCACCCTGCATATGCATTCCGACGTACGCCACTTTTCCTTCACTGGCAATTGACCATAACGATGCAGAAATATCGTTCAACATCGTGGCGCCCGCGCCAATTGCTTCGCGAGCAACTTCTGGTTTGCGCGTATCAATACTCACGCGACCGTGCTTCGCTAATTCCGTAACGACAGGCAGTACTCGTTCTAATTCAGTTTGCCAATCAACGGGCTGTGAACCGGGACGAGTTGACTCGCCTCCGATATCAAGAATGTCGGCGCCTTGTGCGAATAAATCGATGCCATGCGCAATGGCGTCTTTCGGATTTTGAAAACGACCACCATCACTAAATGAATCGGGCGTGACATTTACAACGCCCATAACCAGAGGCGTTGTTGTATGCGGAACTCCAAGATGTGCAACTACCGGCGAATCACTCATGCGCCGTCAATAAATCGCATTGCTTCGTAACGTGTCGCAGCGCTATCGCGGAATAAACCGCGCACCGCCGAAGTCACAGTTGATGAACCTGGTTTACGCACACCGCGCATTGACATACAAAGATGCTCGGCTTCAATCACAACTAAAACACCGCGCGGTTGCAATGTCCTTTCAATTTCGTCAGCAATTTGCGCCGTCAATCGTTCTTGTACTTGCGGACGTTTGGCATAGGCATCAACGAGACGAGCAATTTTTGAAAGACCTGTAATGCGACCGTCAGGACCAGGGATGTAGGCCACATGTGCTTTACCCATAAACGGAACAAGGTGATGTTCACACATGGAAGTAAGTGCGATATCGCGCACCATCACCATTTCGTCATGATCCGCTTCGAAGACAACCTTTAAATGTGAAGTGGGATCTTCACGAAGTCCGGCAAATACTTCGGCGTACATACGCGCAACGCGACTCGGCGTATTAAGCAGACCGTCTCGATTGGGATCTTCCCCAATGGCGACCAAAATCTCGCGTACGGCATTTTCAATTCGGGGAAGATCGACGGGTTCCATTGCTACTCCTGTTGGTGCGTCCAGTAGTTCAGCAGACGAAAAGGCGGAAAGATTCCCAAATGGACGATAAATCCGGTTCAGCAAGGCCTCAAGGGCCGATATAGACCCGTAAATCGTTCAGATTGCGGTAGCGCTCGGCCACATCCAGCCCAAATCCGAGGACAAATTCATCGGGGATCCGAAACCCGACGTACTTGAGATCGGGTTCAACTTTCTGCATGCCTTCTTTCAAAAGGAGCGCACAAACCTCAAGACTGGCCGGGTGACGAGCCGCCAAACTCTTTCGCAAGTAGTTAAGCGTCAGTCCACTATCGACAATGTCTTCGACGATGATGACGTCCCGCCCGCCAAGATCGATATCGAGATCTTTCACGATGCGCACCACACCGCTTGTCTTTGTTGCCGATCCATATGACGACACAGCCATGAAATCCATTTCCACGGGCAACGAAATAGCGCGCGCTAGATCGGCCATGAACATGACTGCACCTTTAAGAACCGCCACTAATAGCGGAGCACGGCCGGCATAGTCAGCCGTGATTTGTGCACCAAGTTCACTGATGCGTTGTTGCAGTTGCTCCGATGTGACAAGGACTTTGCCCAAGTTGGGATCTTCGTCGGGATGCGGATGTCGCGCTGAAGGTTCGTTGACCACGCGGCGAATGTAGTTCAGGTTACGGCGCAGTGTTTCCAACTTCGATACGAAGTTTTCGATTGGTGCGTTCCACTCTCCGACCGCCGCCAATATCGGTGCCCGTTGCTTGATTATTGACTACGGCCATCACTCGTTCGACGGTGGCTTGATCGGGTGGATGATTTTCAACTTCGGTGGCGCGTAACCATTGACGAATGGCCGCCTTGGCCACCACCGGAGGTGCAGCCGCTAACGCATTGGCATCAGTTGGATCGAGTTGATCGGCCAATGCATTAATGAATTCCGATTGTTCAGCGAAAAGCGGTGATTGACGCGTCAGCACTGCGACGACATCACGCTGAGCAATATCGGAAAGCAAAGGAAGAACTTCATGACGAATGCGATTTCGCACAAATCGTTGATCGCTATTCATCGGATCATTGAGCCATTGCACTTCATGGAGCGCGCAAACCCGTTCGGTATCGGCGCGTCGTAATTGCAAAACCGGATGGCGAAAACTCAATTGCGGTCCGCTCAAACCTTGTGGGCCAGCACCCCGTAAAAGATTGATGATCATCGTCTCGGCGAGATCATCAGCTGTATGCGCAATTGCGGCATCGCCGAGGGCCTCATGCCGAGCCGCCCTTGCGCGGGCTTCGATATTTCCACCCTCGCCAACTTCAACTTTCACCGATGAAAACTGGGCTCCGAATTTTTTGGCCATCGCAGCCACAAACTCGCCATCTTTTTCTGAATCAGCACGCAAACCATGATCGACATAAATCGCCGTGACATCGCACCCAACATGAACGGCCAAGATCATCATCGCTAAAGAATCGGCACCGCCCGAAACTCCACACCGAAACGGTTGACCAGGTGCAGGAAAATTACAACGAGCAGCGAACTGATCGATTTCGGTTTTCATACCGCTAACGACGCGCCCATTCGGTCAATCCAATGAGTGGGTTGACGAATTTCTTCTAACGACGGAAGGTTTGCCGGCGCTTCCCATGCTTTTGCCAAAAGTGATGGGCCGCCAACATTTTCCACTTGTTGAATGAACTTTTCGCCTTCGGCATATTGATTGAGTTTGGCTTGCAAACCAATTAACTGTTGAAAAATTCGCGTGACGCCTCGGGCCGATTCACGCCGTTGCCGCAATACCTGCGCAAAACGATCAGCACAAGGAATGAAATCCGCTCCCGCTCGATCCATCGTGATATCGCCGTGGCCTTCTAAAAGACTCATTAGGCCGCCCACTTGATCGAGCACCACTTTTTGTTCCGGTGACGCCATCAAGGTTGCAACACCACCATTTTTCAATGAACCATCGCGAGCTCGTAAAGAGGTAACAACGCGACCAAGTGTTTCGGTGATTTTTTCCGGATCGGGATCAACTGATTCGATCGTGGCATGCACCAAACTCAAAAAATGTTCGCGTAACCACGGAACACCAGTGAACTGCGCTCGGTGAGTTACCTCATGTAACGCCAACCACATTCGAAATTGTTCCGGTGGAAAGGCAAACGTTTTTTCCAATTGCAAAACATTGGGGCCGACGTAATAAACGATGTCTTGGTCGAGAGGATTTTCTTCTTCAACAATGAGTAAGTCGTATTGGCCTAAAACACGACCTGACATCCAACCAAGTACTACGCCTAATTCGGCACCAGCCAACTTGGACGTCACGCCGGCGGTTCGTGATGAACTCATACGATCAGCGAACTTCTCTAAAAGCGGCGCTAACAATCGTTGAAACGACGAGATGTTGGCGCGAATCCAACCAGCCCGATCGGTAACACGCGCACGCGCCGGACCACAGGCAGAACGTAAACCGGTTTCGGCCGCTACCAGTTCTTCTGCAATTGCAGTAAGTCGTTCAAAATCTGGTTGCAAAGAGTCGTAGTGATAACTACGAGCAAATGGTTCTGAGCGAGCAGCGCGGATTGCGACCTTTTCGGCCACACTCCAATCGACTGCTGCCGGCATTTCAGTTATCGCTTTGGATAACGAGGTGCGACGACTTTCTTAAGGTAAATCCCGATCATGGCGATGATGATCAAAATGACGGGAGCTAAAAGGAAGGGCGCAATCCAAAACGACCAGTTGAGTTCGGCGAAAAGCAGATCCATAGCGTTTTATCCTAGGCCTGCGAAAGACCGTGCCCGTCATCGGGACGGTTCTGCCCAATATCGATGCGGAGATACGAGATTTTCTCGGCGATTCGCATCCGCAATGTTTCGGGCACCTGATCTCTGGCCTTGGTGGAAATCACCATCTGCAGTTCAGTTTGGAAATCAAACGCCTCGAAACAGGTGGTACAGGATTCGAGATGGGAGGCGATATGACGACGCTTTTCGTCGGTGAGTTCACCGTCGAGGAAGGTGTAGACCTCAGCGAGGGCCCGTTCACAATTGAGGGGGGTGTTGTCGTCGGTCATAGGGGTCTCTCAGGATGCCTCGATATCAGTCGATTCCGTCGCGGCCTTGGGAAGAATTTTCGTCTTCGGCGAGGCCTCGTTCAAGGGCATAGTCATGTAACTGCTTTTGCAGTGATTTTCTTCCCCGATGAAGCCGGCTCATAACCGTTCCAATCGGGACGTCCAAAATTTCCGAGATTTCCTTGTAGGAAAAGCCTTCTACATCACTCAAAATCACCGGAATACGAAATGAATCGGGCAGGGCCTCGATTGCTGATTTCACCTCGGCATCGGAGAACCAATCCATCAATTCATCTTCAGCGCTTCGCGACGAGCGGGCGGCTTCGAGTCCACCCATACGACGGTAGAGGTAGAAATCCTCGACGTCATCGAGTTCTGTTTCCACCGGCCGGCGCGATTTTGAGCGGTAGGAATTGATGTAGGTGTTGGTCAAAATTCGAAAGAGCCAAGCACGCAAATTGGTGCCGGCTTCAAAATTTGAAAACCCGCGATACGCCTTTAAATACGTTTCCTGCACCAGATCTTCAGCGTCGGCGGCATTATGCGTCATACGCATTGCGGCGGAATACAACTGCGGCATGTATTCCATCGCATCGTCGATGAACGTATCTGGTTCAGCCATGAGAGCCCGAGAGGAGAATCGAACTCCTGACCTGCTCATTACGAGTGAGCCGCTCTGCCGACTGAGCTACCCGGGCGGGAGCGGTCAATTTAGCCGCCATATGCGGAGTGTCGAATTTCGAGTGGATTTTCATCGTCTCCCTGCGGGATAGACCCGATTGGAACTTGTGTTTTTCAGTGCTCTCGCCGGCCGAGACGAGCAAACAATGCCACGAGTTGCATCCGATCATTGGGATTGCGGGTGAATGTGGCCAATACCGAACTAATCGCTTCAATCGCCGCGATAGCGGTTTTGGGATCGGGGCCATCAATCATTTCTTCGCGATAGCGCCGCGCTAACTCTGTTAAACCGAACCGCAATTCATCGGTGCGATAGCGACGCACTTCGCGCTTATGTCGATCAATAATTTCTTTGCGGCCAGTCGCGCGTTTTCCAACCACCGAACTCTCGGCATCGAATTGTTCGATTTCTTCCTTTTGCGTTTCGAGCAGTGGCGCCATCGCATCATCGATAGTGGCCAGCAAATTGTCAGCCAATTCAACAGCCGCACCTAAACGACCTTCCAATTGATCTGGCACCGCGCGCCACGCGGCACGACGAACCGATAAGCGAGGATCACGCACCAGTAAACGTGCCCGAGAAAGATCGCCTTCGGCCGCGCTTGCAGCTTCATGCGCGAGCGCAGCAGCCACGCCTTCTTCAATTAAGCGTTGTTCGATGATGTCAGAACTAATCGCGCCCACATTCACTCGCACACAACGAGAAGCAATGGTGACGAGACTTTCCGTAACTTCATCAGCCAAGACGATGAAAAAAGATTGTGCCGAAGGCTCTTCGATTGTTTTTAACATCATCGGTGCGGCGTCGCGCACCAAATGAAATTCATCGAGGATGGCAACTTTCCGACCACCTTCCATGGCTGATTTCGACATGCGGTCGATGATCGCCCGCGCATCATCAGCACGAATGAACGCGCCTTCGCGTTCAAATTCCATGACATCAGGGTGCTTACCCTGTAACACCAAATCGATAGCGCGCTCTTTTGCATCGCTTGCTAGCGGTGCGCTCAAAATTGCCGCCGCGAACGCACGGGCTAACGCTTTCTTGCCGGAACCGCGCGGACCGACCAGCAAATATGCATGGACCGGAGCCGTTGCGGCAGCGCGAAGAAATTGCACGGCTTCTTCTTGACCCACGACATCGCGGAAAATCGACTCCTCGGCAAGAGCAACGCTGGTATTCACGCTTCTAGTTGTAGCCGGTCGAACACAACTTTGTTCACTGCAGCGCTGACCTGCTCAATTGATTGATTGCCATCAATGACCACCCAACGATCAGGTTCGTTTTCGGCCTGCCACTGAAAACCGGCACGCACATTTTCATGAAACTCATCGGATTCCGATTCCATGCGGTCAAGTTGCTGCGGCAGACGTTCTTTACTTTCGCTTAAAGGCACCGATAAATAAATGATGAGATCGGGCCAAACCCCGTTGGTGGCGAAACGCGACAAAAACAAAATGTCATCAACTGGTAACTGCCGTCCGAACCCTTGATAGGCAATTGATGATCCTGCAAAACGATCGGTCACAACATGTCGGCCAGACGCCAATGCGGGTTGAACTACTTCAGCAATATGTTGCGCGCGATCAGCCGCCATTAATAACGCTTCGGCACGAGCCGCTAAACCGTTCGTTGAATTCGACAACATCAACTGACGCAATTGCGCGCCGATTTCTGTTGCCCCTGGTTCACGCGTCAGCACCGCACCGAGTCGTTCGGCGAGAAGTTTGGCTTGGGTGGATTTGCCGCAACCTTCCCCGCCTTCAAACGCGATGAACATTCCGGTCACGATGGATCGGCCGAACCGTTTGCTTTCGCACGATCACCCGCACGTAGCGACGCCCAGGCAGCCACCGCCGCGAAAATGATGATTGATGACGCCAACCACAGGGCTATGCGAACGCCCGGCAGATCGTAGGAACGATCACCCAACTCGATGTCGCCACCGATAAGCGAAGTCGAAATTCCGCCGAAGAATGCCGCCAGCAATGGGCCCACCACCATTGACAACAAAATACAAACGCGCACCAACGTATTTAACGAACTGAAAACACGACCGCGTAAATCATCATGTACTTCTTGTTGCAACATGGCGAAACCAAGTACGTAGACCGGTCCAACGGCAACACCCATTAAGCCGACGAACATTACCGATATCCAAAACGTCGATACCGACGATGCCACGAAGAGAAATATGCCGGCAGCAAAAAGTGCAGAAATGAAAACTGTTGCTTGGGGAAGTTTTTTCTGCAGCGCAGAAATTCCTACGACACCAATGGCAACACCAAAGCCCAATGCAGTTGTGAAAAGGCCGTAACCCGCTGCCCCCGCATCCAAAACATCGGTGGAATACACCGCGCCCAGCGGAATCAACATTCCGCCACCGATTAATCCGGTGGCCAGACCGAGATTCACTGCCCGCACGGTGTGATTGGAATAAATCTCGCGCCAGCCTTCGCGTAATTCATCAATTGTTTTCTTCGCATCAAATCGACGCGGCTCATCAAGCGGCGAACGACGACGATTTTTGCGGGGGAGATCCAAGCGAGAAATCATCCACGCCGCGAAAATAAATGTTGCGGTATCGACATAAAACGCCAATGCGATTTGGTTGTTTTCTAAGAATCCAAGTCCGGGAATATGTCCGAACAACACCGAGATGCCGGCCAATAAAGCAAAAAGTAAAGAGGCAAACGGGAATGTTCCATAGGCAGCCGCAAGCGAAAGAGAGTTCGCGGTTGTGAGATGTTCACGCGGAACAAGGTTTGGAACTTCGGAATCTTTTGCCGGTGCCCATAACAACGTCAAAAGTTCGAGTGCCAATGAAGCCAAAACCAATCCGACAACATCACTTACGAATGGCAGTAACGCCATAACGGCGGCGCGCCCAAGATCGCAAAACACCATCACTTTTTTGCGATCCCAACGATCGACTAACACTCCCGCTAACGGACCGAAAAAGAATCCGGGAATGATGCGCGCCATCATGACTAGCGAGATTGCGCCGGCACCGGCGCCGCCACCGATTTGCTGGGCTAACAAAATGATGGCGGAGAATCCGAGCCAATCGCCGGTGGCAGAAACGACTTGAACCAGCCATAAACGAAAAAAGTCATGGGAGCCGAAAAGGCGGACATGCAGGCCTGGTCGGTCGGCACCGTCGGGGTGCAACAGGGTCTCGGTATCGACTGGGTCGCCAAAGAGAGATGCCCGGTGCCAACCCGGAATCGTGGCGTCCTCGTCTTCAGGAGTCGATCCGGGCTGATTGTCGGCATCGTCCCAGGGGTTTGGACGCGGCACAGCCATGACGACGAGCCTAGTTCCGTAGCCCGTTTCAGCCGGTCACACGTTTGGGCCGTGGCTGAACGAACGTTAGGAGTGAGTGGCGGGAATCGTGCGGGCCGTCATGAGATCAGGGCCTTTTTTTGTCGCACGCTTTTTGGTCGCCTTCTTCGCCCCCGCCTTTTTCGTGGCAGATTTTTTGGCCGAAGATTTCTTTGCCGCTGACTTCTTGGCTGCCGCTTTTTTGGGAGCAACGCCACCGTTTTCGGCCAAATAATCACGACGGGCTTGCAAAAGTTCAGCGCCGCGCTCAGGACTCAACGTTTCGGGAACATCCCCAACTCGCAAACTGGCATTTGTTTCGCCATCGGTGACATAGGGGCCGAAGCGACCGTCCTTCACCACCATTGGTTTGCCGGTCACGGGATCAGGACCGAGATCCGCCAAAGGTGGTTTCGGCGCCGAACGTCCGCGACGTTTGGGTTGCGAGAAGAGATAAAGCGCGTCTTGCAAAGTGACCGTAAGTAATTGGTCTTCACTTTCCAAACTGCGCGTGTCTGGTTTTTCGCCCGTTCCCTTCGTGAGGTAAGGACCAAATTTTCCGTTTTGCGCAACGATCGGATCGCCCGAATCGGGATCGTTACCTATGACTTTCGGGAACGACAAAAGTTGCAGGGCAGTTTCTAACGAAATTTCGTAAGGATCCATGCTGGCAAAAAGTGAGGCGCGTTTCGGTTTGCCATCTTCTGCTTGATCAGTTTCACCGAGTTGCACATAAGGACCATACGGACCGCTATTTACAAAGACAGTGAGACCGGTTTCGGGATCATCGCCAATCGGCTTTCCGCCGCGGGGCATAGATAAGAATTCGAGCGCTTTTTCAACGGTTAATTCAGCCGGTGCGATGTTGAGCGGAATGCCGGCGTTGTCATCACCGCGTTGCACATACGGTCCATATTTGCCGGGCCGAACAACAACCGGCATTCCATTTTGGTCTTCACCAAGTTCAAATGTATTGATCGCGGCAGCGTCGATTTCCGGCAATCGATGCGTGACTAAATCGCGCAAGCCATCGCGACGTTCACCATTTACCTGCGGTCCGAAATAAAAATCGGAAAGCAACGCCACGCTGTTGGCATCACCATTCGCAATGGAGTCGAGTACTTCTTCAAGTTGCGCAGTGAATTGATAGTCAACGAGTTCGGAGAAATGGTTTTCTAAAAGTCGGATGACCGCAAACGCGTCCCATGACGGAACAAGGGCCGATCCTTTCTTCCAGACATAACCGCGTCCTTGAATCGTTTCCAACGTTGATGCATAGGTTGACGGACGACCAACACCAAGTTCTTCTAGTTTCCCGACCAGTGATGCTTCGGTATAACGCGCCGGTGGTTTAGTGGCGTGACCATCCGGCTCTATTTCATTAGCCGTGAGTTCATCGCCTTGCTTTAAGGCGGGCAAGCGCCGTTCATCATCTTCGGCGTTGTCGTCATCGTCATTGCGCCAATCCTCAACCTGCATCCAGCCACGTTCAGTGATCACCGTTCCCGAAGCGGAAAATTCAGTATCAGTGCCGGAAGCCGTTTTGGCCCCGAAACGCACCGTTACCGTCTCACCGATGGCATCAACCATCTGGCTGGCGACCGTGCGCTGCCAGATCAATTCATAGAGACGAGCTTCACCGGGTTGCACTTCATTGCGCACATCTTCCGGACGACGGAATCGATCACCAGCCGGACGAATGGCCTCATGCGCTTCTTGCGCATTGGCAACTTTCTTCGACCACACACGGCCCGCATCAATTTGATCGGCGCCATAACGCTCCGTTACTTCTTGACGCGCGGCATTAACTGCCGCTTCCGACAAGTTCGTCGAGTCGGTACGCATATAAGTGATGTAACCCTGCTGGTACAAACTTTGCGCCATCGACATGACTTGTTTGGCCGAGATCTTCAAGCGACGACCGGCGAACTGTTGCAATGTCGAAGTTGTGAACGGCGCTAAAGGCTTTTTGCGATACGGCTTGGCTTCAACGGAACGAACGGAAAACTTTGCTTGCGTTAATTCCGTTGCAAGTTGTCGCGCTGTTTGTTCATCGAGAATGCGACGATCATTTCGTTTTAGTTCGCCTTCGTCATTGAAATCATTACCGGTGGCGATGCGCACATCATCAACGGAAAGCAAACGAGCTTCAAACGGAATTGGTTCCGAAGTTGCGGCAAAAACGCCCTTAATATCCCACCAATCAGCGGATATAAAGGCCATGATTTCGCGTTCACGTTCAACTACTAATCGCGTCGCAACACTCTGCACACGGCCAGCGGATAACCCGCGATTGACTTTCTTCCACAAAACTTGTGACAAGTCATAACCTGCTAAGCGATCAAGCAAGCGGCGCGCCTCTTGAGCATCAACCAACTTCTGATCGAGTTGACGCGGATTCGCAAACGCTTCACGAATAGCCGGCGCGGTGATCTCATGAAACACCATGCGATACACCGGCATATCCGCCGGGGGTTTCAAAACTTCTAAAAGGTGCCACGCGATTGCTTCGCCTTCGCGATCTTCATCGGTAGCGAGATAAAGCGCATCCGCCGACTTCATGGCGCGCTTCAATTCGGCAACTGTTTCTTTTTTGTTGTCGTACACCTTGTAATAAGGACGGAAATCGTGATCGGGATCGATACCGAGGTACGACCACCATTCCTTTTGCTTACCTTCTGGCAACTCTTTGGCTTTGCTCACAAGATCGCGAATATGTCCCACCGATGCGATAACGGTGGGTGCGGCACCGGCCTGCGATTCGCGCAGGAACTCGGTGATCTTCTTCGCCTTCGTCGGCGATTCGACAATTACGAGGGGTCCAGCCATGGGCGACAAGGTTGAGACGAAATCAAGGCTCCTGTCAACCACAGGTGCCGAAAATGGTTCAACGGAGACCCCCAAGGGGGGTCTCCGATTTTTTTGGTTGAGCCGCATTTTCCGCGCCAGTCGGCGGTTTTCGGCCATACTCGGCCTATGGCGAACACCCCCTCCTCCCCCGATTCCGACAGCCTGCGCCCCCTCGGCGCAGCGGGCTCATCTGAGCGTCGACCATGGGGAGACTTCGTCGTCCTCGACGATGGGCCGGACGCCAAGGTGAAGCGGATCACCGTTAACCCACAGCAACGTCTCTCCTATCAATTGCATCATCAACGCTCGGAAATTTGGACCGTGGTTGCGGGCACCGCGGTTGTCACCCTTAACGGCGTTGATCACATCGTTCCTGCTGGACGCACAATCGAAATTCCAGTTGAAACTGCTCATCGTGTGCGCAATGACGGAGACAAACCGTTGGTGTTTATCGAAGTGCAAACCGGATCGTATTTCGGTGAAGACGACATTGTCCGACTCGAAGACGATTACGGACGAACAGAAAAGAAGTGAAATGGATTTTTCATTAAGCCCGCGCGCCGCTGACTTACAAAGTCGACTTTTAAAATTTATGGACGAGTGCATTTATCCGTCCGAACCGATCTTCGCCGAACAAATGCGTGCAAACGGCGATCCGCATTTTCATCCACCGGTGATGGAGGAACTCAAAGCCGAAGCAAAAACGCGCGGTCTTTGGAATTTGTTTATGCCACATACAACCGAGTGGACACCCGATCCAGTTTCAAATGTTGATTACGCGCCGTTAGCGGAAATTACTGGTCGCAGTCCGATCGCACCGGAAGCAGTGAACTCAGCAGCTCCAGACACCGGAAACATGGAAATTCTTGCGCTTTTTGGCACTCCCGAACAAAAAGAGCAATGGCTTGTGCCACTCCTAAACGGAGAAATTCGATCGTGTTTCGCGATGACCGAACCTGATGTTGCATCAAGTGATGCGCGCAATATCAGTCTTTCCATTACACGCGACGGTGATCACTATGTGCTTAACGGTCGTAAGTGGTGGATTAGTGGAGCCGCAAATCCGCATTGCAAAGTTGCCATCGTTATGGGCAAGACCGATCCCAGCGCACCGACGTACACACAACAATCGATGGTCCTCGTACCGATGGATACACCTGGATTAACAGTGGTGCGTGATCTTTTAGTTTTTGGTTATAACGATCGTGAGGGCCATTGCGAACTGCGCTTCGATAACGTGCGCGTTCCGGTTACCAATCTTTTAGGCGAAGAAGGAAGCGGATTCGCGCTGGCACAAGCGAGATTGGGCCCCGGAAGAATCCACCATTGCATGCGTTGTATTGGCATGGCTGAGCGCGCTCTAGAGATGATGTGTCGCCGAGTTGTGCAACGTGAAGCTTTCGGTAAACCACTGGCTCAGCAAGGTGTTATTCAAGAGTGGATTGCCGACTCACGTATCGAAATAGAACAAGCCCGCTTGCTCACCATGAAAGCCGCTTGGCTCATGGATACCGTTGGAAATAAGGGGGCAAGAGTCGAAATTTCCGCCATCAAAGTGGTGGCGCCCAACGTTGCCTTGCGCGTTGTGGATCGGGCGATTCAATCTCATGGGGGCGGCGGTGTTTCTCAGGATTTCCCACTAGCGGGAATGTGGGCCGGTCTTCGCACCTTGCGTTTCGCCGATGGACCGGACGAAGTTCATCGTATGCAACTTGCTCGTCGTGAATTAGGTCCGTACTTGCAATAGCGCTCTTAATCCATCGACTCATTTTGTTGGCGTCGTGCGACTACTGAAACCAACCAGTTCACTAGGACAATTGCAATCGTGAACTGAAGCGCCTGGAAGAACGGCGTGTAGGTTTCGATTTTCGGCAGCGGTTTATGCAGATACGGCAACAAAAAGAAGCCGTAGAGCAATTGAAATGAGCCGAGCGCAACAATTACATACTCACTGCGATAAAGCGGATAGCGGAGCGGTTTCCTCCAAGAAATCCCTTCAACGTTTTCATATGTGCGATTGAAAGAAATGATTGATGCCCAAAGTCCAGCGACGATACGCACCGACACGACAGCAAAGACCACTACGACTAATAAAGCCAAAAACAAATTCACTCGGCTTTCGCGAAATTCGTCGCTTCGATTAAGGCGAAACAAAATGTTCGCTACAACAATCGGAAGAAAAAAACTCAGTAAATATTTGACGGTGTAGCCGATCTGGCGAGGAGGTCGAATTGGAGATCGAGAGAAAATGGTTGGCAGTCCTTGTCGACGTCTCCGAAACCCAATGTTTTCACCCAAAAAGTACGACATAGACCAAAGAAAAGCTGCAATGAAGAATCCGACGGTTCCAAATCGAAATCCGAAACCAATTCGACCAATCAATGAAAAAAATGAGATGAAACTCGAAAACCAAGCAGCACCAAGGAACAGCAAATCAATTGCATCACGATTTTGCTGATCGGCGTTCTTGAATTGTCGCCTCAATTTTTCTTTAATCGTTAGTTCTGCGGGAGGTTTGTACGATAAAAATCGGTTTTGGTAATAAAAAACCGCCGCCCATACAGCAAAAGTGGCAGCTAAGTTAACTCCAATACGCCATTGATTTCCTTCGCCTTGTTTATATAAATCGGATTCGCTGAGCCAACGATTGAAAACAATTAAGGCAACAAGAAAGATTGCTTGGGCAACAACGAATTTGATTCGTTCAGATGAAGTGCTTTTCTTTTCTTCCATGGCGTGCCTCCTGCGCCGTTAATCAGTTACGTCGAAGCGGAACCGTCATTTGGAAAACGTGGGCCCACATAAGTTGCCGATCCAAAACCCAAAATCATCAGAAAAATAAATGGGAAAATGGCGGTACCCAGGCCAAATAGCCAGTTCTTGCCGAACACTTTGGCGAGATCAATGCTCAAGGGGATCCAAGCGATAAGCGAAATCGCAATAGCAATGATGTCCAATACAACGAATACGTCTGCCAGAGTTCCTCTGAATAGCAATTGTCCAACAAAGCCAATGAACATTTGGATGAAATAAAGAATCGCGGACAATAAAAACGGTCCAAACCACCATTTCGACCGTCCGACAATCTCAATAATTTTGAACACGTTGTAGTAGGGAATCAAGCCCTCCCATCCTTCTTTCCCGGATTTAACAAAAACTTTCCACATTCCGACGAAATACGAAGTGGTAATCGCTATTACTACCCAAAAGGCAAAAAACAGAAGCAAAAGACCAAACACCAATGACGTCATTTATTCACATCTCCGAATCTCGCGGATGCGTACCCGATCACGTCATTTACCTGATCTCTTCGCTGAACCGATATATGTCGACGTTCCAAAACCCAAAATCGGTAGAAAAATAGACGGCAGAATCACTAAGCCCAATGCAAAAACAGGCTTTAATCCAAAGGCTTTTGAAACATTGATTGACAATAAAAGAACGAATATCCGATAAACGATATGAAAAAAAGTTCCTAGGACTATGAAGGCACTGCCAGTTGGAGCTGAAGCCCACATAAGAAACGATAACGAACCCGGCAAAACTATGAAGATCCAATACCAACGCGGAGTGTTCGATATTTCTAACCACTTATAAGTGCTGTAGTAAGGAATCAGACCTTTCCAACCCTCTTGCCCTGCCTTTTCAAATGACGCCCATGAACCCGCCAAAATTCCGATTAGCGCCGCCATGCCAACGGCAAAAAATAAAAGAATAAGGATGAATAGAAGAAAGCCGGCAAGCATCGGGTTTTCCCTCCTCGACTCATAAACAACAAGTCGCAAATAAATTCATTCGAACAGCAGCGGCGGAAACCGTTGTCGTTAAAATTTATATCACTATGAACGAAACCGTTTTGATTTTGATTTCAGCAAAACAACTGAGTTTTAAATCGGCCGGTTACTACCGCATCAAACCGGCTTCATAAGAAGAGCGGCCCAATAAATGAGCGCCAACCGGCGAAGTAAAGAACTGTAAGAGCACCACTGCTGCCAATTGCGTACGTGCTTCTAAACCATTCACCACAATGGCGGCGCCGATACAGACCAATAACACGCCGAGCGCGCTCGGTTTTGTGGCGGCATGCAGCCGACCGAATACATCTTGTAAACGCAAAATTCCAACGCCCGCCAACATTGCTAAAAAGCAGCCGCTTAGCAACAACGTTGCCGCAATGATTGTTCCGATCATCCGCCGCGCCTTTCTATAAGTCGGGCCACCAACGCTGTGCCCAAGAAACCAACTAATGCAATGACAACCATGACGCCCAAATACAACCCGTCACCAGTGCGAGCTGCTTGAACGCCAATAGCAAGAGCCAAAAACGTCAACAACATGTCCGAGGCCACAACTCGATCAGCGAGTGACGGTCCGAGTACAAGTCTCACCGTGGTGAACAACGCACCAATACCAAGAAAAACGAAACAGATAACGGCGACGACGTTCATGATTTCCTCTGTAAGCGTTGTCGATCTTCCTTACTGCCCCACGCAGCAACGGCATATCGTTCGAAGTCTCTTACGTCGCGACAAATATCTTCTGGGTCGTCAACCATAAGAGCGTGAATCCACAAAACGATTCCATCTTCAGTTTGTTGTTCATCGATGGTCATCGTTCCCGGTGTGAGCGTGACGGCATTGGCGACAGTTGTGCCAATCAACGGTGATCGCGCCGTTAATTGAACTTTGACAATTTGTGCTTTCACTCGATTGGGGAACACAACGGCCACCGCAACTTGCCACGTTGCAATAACAAGTGCCTTGGCGAAGACAACCGCAAAAACAACAACACCAATAAGACTTAAACGGCCGTGATCTTGGGGGGCGGTTTTTCCTGGCCCGGCTGGCGCTACGGCCAAAACAAAAGCGATCACGCAAAATCCACCAACAACACTTGCGGGCGTGATGCGTCCCCAAAGTAAAAGCCAAAGGATCAACAACGCCACAAAGCGAAGAACAAATTGACCAAGCGTCTTCATTTGCCCATCACCGCCTTTATGTAACGAGTGGGATCTACTAAGTCAGTCGCCGCTTTTTCGCAGAGTTCATAAATCGGCCCAGCGAAAACGGCAACGGCCAACGTAATAAGAACAAGGAAAGTCGTGGCGCTGACCATCGTTTTGTGGCCAGTCAAAACGAGAGAATCGCCTTCATTTGCTGTTTCCGTTGGACCCCAAAAAGTTCCGTTCCAAATTTTGGCCATTGAAAAAAGTGTGAGCACGCTCACAAAAAGGCTCACCGCAATGATGAGGTATTCATGAGATGCGAAACCCGCCTCCACAATCGACAACTTGCCGATGAATCCGGAAAACGGCGGTAGTCCAGCAATGCTGGCCGCCGCCAGACCGAATAGAAGCGCCGCAAACGGCAATTTCCGACGCAATCCGCCAATGCGATCGAGTGCGGTTGTTCCCGCTGATTCCTCGACCATTCCGCCAACTAAAAACAAACTTGTTTTGACCGGTATCTGGTGGATCATGAACATGATTGCGGCTGCAATTCCACCGACAGTGAACAGACCAAGACCAAGCATCATGTAACCGATTTGGCTCACGATATGAAAACTCAAGATTCGTTTAATGTCGTTTTGGGCGATCGCGCCAAGTACGCCAATCACCATTGTTAAGCCGGCAAGAATCAAAATGACGGTGCCAATGCCATTGCCCGCGAAGACCACCGTTTCAACACGAATTAACGAATACACACCCACTTTGGTGAGTAGACCGGCAAAGACCGCCACAATTGGCGCCCGCACAACCGGATAGGAATCGGGCAACCAAGAAAACACCGGGAACATGGCCGCTTTTGTGCCAAACACAACAAGAAAACAAAGAGCCAACGCAATACTCATTGCGTCCGGTAGCAACGCAATCTTTTCTGACAGATCAGCGAAATTAACGGTTCCTGTCGCGGCGTAGACAAATGCAATTGCGGTGAGGAAAAACACCGACGCCACCATGTTGATGATCACATAGGTGACTCCATTGCGAATTTGTGACGCCTTACTACCGAGAGTCAATAAGACATACGACGCCACCAGCGTTACTTCGAAGGCAACAAAAAGATTAAAGAGATCGCCCGTTAAAAATGAAAGCGAAACTCCGGCCGTCAGAACTAAAAACGCCGGATGAAATTGCCAAAGGTCATCATTGGCTTTTGAACCATAAGAGAAAACCAATACAGCCAAAACCGTGATCAAACTGATTACCAACATCAAAGTGGAAAAGAGATCCGCCACTAACGCAATACCGACAGGAACCGGCCAGCCACCAAGATCGGTAACTTGCGGGCCATCAGCATTCACTTTGAGAAGCAACAAAATCGCAACGGCTAGCGATCCACAAACAGTGATGATGGAAAGCACTCGCTGCGTTATCCGACTGTTATGAAAGATTGTGGAGAGCGCCGCCGCTACCAATGGTGCCACCACGGGGAAAATCAAAAGTCCGTTCATCGCGGACTTCCTTTTTCCATGACGGCTTCGGCGAGACGATGATCTTCTTCATCGGGGAGTACATCATCATCACCTGTCAATCGCCAACTGCGATAGGCCAAAGCCGCACAAAAGGCGGTCATAGCGAAACTGATCACAATCGCTGTAAGCACGAACGCTTGCGGAATGGGATCAACAACCGTTTCGTTCCCAGTGAAGCGACCAATAAAGGCGGCGACCCCTGCACGACCGCCCGAAAGAAGCAGTAACAAGTTGGCACCGTGCGAAAGCAACGAGAGACCAAGCACAATTCGAATTAACGAACGCTGCAAAATCATGTACATGCCGACGCCATAAAGCGTGGCCACAATGAACGCGACGACCACTGTCATGATGTCGGCTCCGTATCTTCCGGAGAACTCATTGCGTCGAGTAACCAAAGGAAACTGCCGACCACTACGAGATACACACCGAGATCAAAAAAGAACGCCGAACTGGTGGCAATCTCGCCAAGTATCGGAAGGTCGATATGTAATTCACGGCTTTCCAATAGCGAACCGCCATTGATTAACCCCGCAATTGCCGTACCGGCGGCCGCCAGTAAGCCAAGACCAACAACAACTTCCGGCCGAACACGCAACGACTTACGCAATTCATCAACGCCTCCGGCCGCCAGCCGCAATCCAAATGCACTCACGGCGACAAGGCCACCAATAAATCCACCGCCCGGAAGATTGTGTCCAATGAAGAGCAACCAAATCGATGCCACTAAAAGCGCGTGGTACTCCGCGCGCACGACAACGTCCAAAATCATCGACGGTCGACCGATCGTGGGATCACCTGGTTGTGGCGCAGAGTTGTTGTTGGTTATATCGCTCATGACACCAACTCACCTGAAAGATTTTCCGTCGCAAGTTTCCGTTTCTTACGCGGTCGCATTCGCAGCAATCCAACAATGCCGATTGCGGCCACAAACAACACGGTGATTTCACCCAGAGTGTCAAAGCCGCGGAAGTCAACCACGATGACATTCACAACATTGCTGCCGTGGGCTTCCGGTTTCGATCGAGCAAGGTACTCCTCACTCACTGTTCTCTCTGGATCAGCCTCAACCCGTTGTGATGAAGGAGCAATTTCTTCAACAACATCGGCTCGTGGAGTGGGCGTGCCCGAAATACTTCCGGCCGAAAGAACGAACCAAAAAACGAATACTGCTACCGATACCGAAACGGCAATAACTCCAAACGTGCGACGTGGTGAAGGAATTGCGAACCGTTCGGGGAGATGTCGCATCACTAAAACAAAGGCAACAGTTCCGAGGGTTTCAACCAGAACTTGCGTCAACGCAAGATCAGGAGCTCCTTGCACCACAAAGAGACCGGCCATTCCATAACCCACGACACTTAATGCAATAACGCTGGCAAACCGTCGGCGGAATACCGCGGCGGCTACGGCGGCCGCAATCATGATCGCGCCGATCAAAATTTGCATCGGCGAATCAACGAACGTCGGGAAAGAGTCGGGCCAACCGTGCACGACCAATGGAACCGCCGGCAACACAACCATCGTTGCGGCCAAGACAACTAAATACACCCGTAATGAACCGCTTTGCGAAACAGCCGTAACACGATCGGCCAGAGTAAGAACTCCTTTCACCGTCTTGTCGTAAACCGATACAGATGAGGGAACCTTGAACTTCCCTTGCCAACGTTCGAATCGCTGTCGTAGAACAAAGAGCAAAAAGCCTGCAAACAAAATGAGTAGTGAAAGACCGAGTGCGCCGGAAATTCCCGACCACAAAGCGAGATGAGCGTCAACCGTTCCAAAACCAAGCGAAGAGACAGCGCCATCAACCAACGTTGACAATGTTGACGGAATGATTCCGATAACTAATCCAAATAACGAAAGAACGAAAGCCACGACCCAAAATTCGAGGCGCGGTTTTGGCGTAGCAACCGGATCATTAAGAGCGCCTTTTCCGGAAGTTGATGAAAAGAACGTTCCCCATAAAAAACGAGCGCTATAAGCAACCGTCATAACTGAAGCGACGCACACCACTACTAATACAAATAGTGAACCTGATCCGCTTTGATCAAGAAGACCATAAAGAGAAAGTTCTTTCGAAAGAAAGCCCAAAAGTGGCGGTACACCCGCCATAGATGCAGCCGCTAAGACAGCGATCGTTGCCATGACCGGCCATTTACGACCGAGGTAGTCCAATTTACGAAAGTCGCGAGTATGCGTTTGGTGATCGACAATCCCCACCACTAAGAACAACGATGCTTTAAAGGCCGCATGCGCGATGAGCAAGACGCAACCGGCAATAGCCAATTCACTCTGACCGAAACCAAACAGGATCATTAAAAATCCCAATTGACTGATTGTTCCGAAAGCCAAAAGCAACTTCAGATCATGCTGTCGAAGGGCACGCCAACCGCCTAACAACATGGTGGCGCAACCTACGCTCACCACCAACGGACCAAACGGTGTTGTATCAGCAAAGGTCGGTGCGAAACGCGCAACGATCACAACACCGGCTTTCACCATGGTGGCGGAATGCAAATACGCACTTACTGGTGTCGGTGCTTCCATCGCTCGCGGCAACCAACCGTGGAACGGAACTTGAGCTGATTTCGTAAAAGCGCCGATGGCAATCAACACCATTGCCACATTCACCACGGCACCAGAAGGTGGTTGTGCCAGAAGTTGCGATAACGAATATGTGCCAGCGCTTTGTCCTAATAAAACAAAACCGGCCAACATCACGAGACCGCCGGCACCCGTAACTAAAAGCGCATGTAACGCCGCAACGCGCGCACCTGGTTTTTCTTCATTGGTTCCAATAAGAACGTAAGAAAGAATCGATGTGAGTTCCCAAAAGACAAACAACAAAAGAAGGTTGTCGCTGAGAACTAATCCAAACATTGCGCCCGAGAAAAGAACAAGTGCCGCAGCGCAGCGAGTTGATGAAAGATCATTTCCAAAATACGACTTGGCGTAAATGAAAACTCCAACACCAATGACAGTGATGATGAAAACCATCAACACGCCAAACCAATCAGCGCGCAAATCAATTGTTAGACCAAGTTGACTTACCCAAGTCCACGATTGAGTAAGTGACTTCCCGTCATGAAGTTGCGTCGCGGCCCAAGTCGCCCAAAGCGCACCTCCAAGCGGTGCCAGTGCTGCCAGCCAAAAGACGCGGCCCCGCAACTGCCGCCCAAAGGCAACAGCGCCAAGCGCCACGACGGCATAGAGCACGAGAATCTGCAGCAGGGTGGTCTCCTTCGACGCGATAAGAACGTGTCGACCAGCCTTCCCGACGCACCGCTAAAAGACTACGACTTTTGGCATCTGTTTACGAAACGTTCACGAAAGACGGCGCAAATTAGGTAAGGGCGGCCACTGCCGCCGCAATGGTCGGATACGTCTCCACAATTTCACTTAGGCGGGTGAGTTCGAATTCACGATGGGCGGCCGCCGAAGGGTCGACAACCGCCAGTCGGCCTCGGCGCAACTGCGTTTTCTTGATCGCCTCTAACACCACGCCCAATGACACTGCATCAACTAGATCGACACCGGAGAAATCCAAAACCAATGAATGGGCTTCGTCATCCATTGACTCACGCACGGCTTTTTGGAATTGGGGCATTGTCGAGACATCAATATCGCCGACGAGTTGCAGAATCACTCCGCCCGGAAACTGCGTCATCGCGACCTCGAACACAGACAAACTCTACTTCAGGCCCTTCGTCAGCGGTGGTGTCGTATTGAACCCGTAGCATCAATGTGATGCCCCGAGCCGCTGCCAAATCACTCGAACAACTGGCCGCTGTTATGGCCGATGATGAGCGCTTTGTGCATATCGAAAAATTTCCTGCTCGCGCCGCACGTTATGCGCAATTAGCAACACCACTTCCTGAGCATCTCAATGATCTCATTCCCGAAAACGGTTTGTGGTCGCATCAGGTTGAAGCAATCAATGCGTTGCGCGCCAATGAGTCTTCAGTGATCGCAACCGGCACCGCATCGGGAAAGTCTCTTTGTTATCAACTGCCAATTGCGGAAGCGGTTTCGTCTTCGGATAAGCCAGCCACCGCGCTTTTATTGTTTCCTACAAAAGCGCTGGCGCAAGATCAACTGCGCGCCTTAAGCGAACTCGATGTCGACGGTTTAATTGCCGCCACCTACGACGGAGATTCAAGTTACGAAGAACGAACATGGGTGCGCTCCCATGCCAACGTCATCCTCACTAATCCCGAGATGCTGCATATTTCAATGCTGCCAGTGCATGCCAAATGGGGAAATTTCTTTAAACGTCTGCGCTA
This sequence comes from Actinomycetota bacterium, assembly GCA_041183205.1. Taxonomy (GTDB): domain Bacteria; phylum Actinomycetota; class Acidimicrobiia; order Acidimicrobiales; family Acidimicrobilacustridaceae; genus Acidimicrobilacustris. Next base: position 65,288 of record JBEGMF010000015.1, read on the forward strand.
TGTGGTGATCGACGAATTACATGTTTTGCGCGGCATGTTTGGTAGCAACGTTGCCCATGTGATCCGACGCTTACGGCGACTCTGCGAACATTACGGATCGTCGCCGACTTTTTTCTTTACTTCCGCCACCATTGGTCAACCGCAAGATTTGGCTTCTCAACTCTGCGGTTTAGATGTTCGCTTGATCGATAACGATGGTTCGCCAAAAGGTGAACGACTATTTGTTTTATGGGATCCAGGCGCCGACGGCGAAGCAGCCGCAGAAGGCAGATCTTTCTCTTCCTCAAAAGACACTGCCGAAGTGATGTCATCGTTAATTAAAAACGGGCATACAACATTGTCGTTTTGTCGCAGTCGGAAAGGAACCGAATTAGTAGCCGCCGATGTGCAGCGTCGAGTGTCCAAAAAATTGGCTGAAAGTGTGCGGGCTTACCGCGGTGGATATTTACGCAGTGAGCGGCGCGAAATTGAGTCCGAACTTTTCAGCGGGAAACTAAAAGGTGTAATCGCTACTTCCGCTTTGGAACTGGGTATCGATGTAGGCGGTCTCGATGCCTGTGTTTTAAATGGTTTTCCTGGCACTGTGGCTTCGATGTGGCAACAGGCCGGTCGCGTTGGTCGTTCGGGAAATCAAAGTTTGTGCGTCGTCGTTGCCGGGGATGATCAACTTGATCATTGGTTCTTGCAACATCCCGACGAATTGTTTTCACGTTCACCCGAGCCTGTTGTCATTAATCCCACGAATCCCTATGTTTTGCTGCCGCAAGTTGCCTGCGCCGCATATGAACTCCCTCTCACCGATGCCGATGAAAAATGGTGGCCCGATGTCGATGAAGTAGTGCGCGACTTAGTACTCGATGACAAATTGCGGATTCGTCCGGCGCGCACGGGCGCGCCCGCCGGTGCGGTGTGGTCCGGCCGCGGTCGACCGGCCGATTCAGTGAGTTTGCGCAGCGCAAATGTTGGCGAAGTTCGTATTGCTACCGATGACGGAACTCTCATCGGCACCGTCGATTGGGGTCGAGCCTTTCGCCTTGTGCACCCGGGGGCCATCTATTTACATCAAGGTGTCACGTGGAGAGTCAGCGAACTTCGGCTTGACGAACAAGTAGCCATTGTCGAGCCCTTTAATGAAGGCGAATACACCCAGCCACGCACCAACACCGATATCACCATTCTGCAGGTTGAAAATTCGATCAATCTCGGCCGCTTCACTCTTCATCACGGCATCGTCAAAGTTGAAACCGATGTCATTGGTTATCGCCGCATCGATCAATTCAGCGGCGAGCAACTGGGAATGTACGAGTTAGATCTCCCCACCAACGAACTAGTGACCAAAGCGTTTTGGTATGCCATCGACGACGACATCATCACTGCTACCGGTCTTGATCGATCCGATCTTTTAGGTTCTCTCCATGCAATTGAACATGCAGCCATCGGCCTTTTACCTCTTATCGCTGTTTGTGATCGTTGGGATGTAGGCGGTTTATCTACCAATTACCTCGAAGGAACTGGCTGCCCCACTATTGTTATCCACGACGCCTATCCCGGTGGCGGCGGAATTGCCGAAATGGGATTTGCATCCGGCCGCACTCATCTCGAACGTACATTGGCGGCCATTTCTAGTTGTGCTTGTGAAGACGGTTGCCCTTCATGCATTCAGTCGCCCAAATGTGGAAACGGCAATAGTCCGTTAAGTAAATCGGGCGCAATTGCTCTGTTGAGTTACTTAGTGGACGTCGATGAATGACCTTCCCAATACATTGTTGACTGTTGGGAAAGCCGAATATCAGGCACGAGTTCACCAATAAACGGCAAAGTGGTGTGGCTGGTGTAGTTCACATCAACATAAACATTTTGTTCATCATGGCGAACCTTTACATCAAGATTTTTCAACGGATAATCGGCAAGTGAACGGTTGACCGCTACATCGGGTTGAGGTGAAAGAGAGGCCACGCGCACAATTTCGCGAGTGGTATGCGCGAGCAAAATTGACTCACGCATCACCACTGCTACTTGAACGACGAGAAGAACAACCAGTGCTACCGCCGGAATAATGAGAACAAATTCGACGGTCGCTTGTCCTCTCTCTTTCATTTCACTCGTCCCACCACGCTGTCCATCACAGTGTCGAATAACGAGCCAATAGCGCCTGATTGGGTTGCCCAACCCAATAACAACATCGCCACACCAGCAGCACCCAAAACAACAAGTGCGTATTCCGCCGTTGTTTGGCCAACTTCATTTTGCGAAAACTTCGATCGCAACCAAAACAGAAAATGAAATATCGACATGAGTTTTCCTTCGTTCGTTTTATGACGGGGGAAGCGGAATTTGTCTTTATTGGGGCACGAAATCGAAAAGAGAAAGTGCAAGCGGCACTAAGGCGATTAAACCCAGGGCCGGCAAAATACAAAAAACCAGCGGGAAAAGAAGAAGTACCGGTAGGCGCCGGGCTTTCTGCTCCGCCCGTCGTTGTGTTTGCCGACGCACGTCTTCAGCCACCCGATCTAACGATTGCGAAAGCGGAACGCCGTCATACGCCGCAGATCGCAAAACCGAAACCAGTGGATGAAACTCGGGGACATCGTTTTCGAGAACGTCTACGGCTTCACCAAAACTGACGCCATTACGTAAGCGTCGACAAATATCATCGAATGTTTCGCGCGCCCCCGTTGGAACGTACGGGCTTACCGTCTGCGGCACTTGATGAACCGAGGTGCCGCTCAAAACTGCCAGTCGCACTAAATCGACTACTTCGCCCACCGCCTCGGCTTTTTGTTGGTGCTGCCGATGCATTCCCCTTGCTTTACGCCACGGCGGGATAACAAGAAAAATGATCATGACAAAGATAAGAAAAAATGAGTTCATGATGCTCTCCGCAAAAGTTGGCGCATCCATAACATCCCGACAAGATCAAAGACGCAACCGCCAATTAAACACAGCCAGCCGATTGTGGTGCCGAAAAGAATTCCCAAAAACGACGGGTGCAGAAGTGAAATAAAGGCACTGAAACCAATCGGTGAGAGCGCTAACACAATGGCCGAAATTTTCGCTTGCGCCGAGAGTGCTTTTGCTTCTTGTTCAACTGCAAGTTGACTACGCAACGATTCGGCAACGTCGTCTAAAACTCGCGAAGTTGAGCCGCCACAATTAACGGCCATCTCCACCGCCCGACCGGCACGTCGATGCAAATCGTTTTTTGTAGTCGAATGAAAATGATGCAGTGATTGCGATAGGGGAAGTCCGCGCGTTATCCGTCGGGCAAGATCACGAAAATCACCCGACTCAACATGCTGACGATTCGCCATTGATTCCGCCGATTGCTGCACTGCTGAAGAAAGAGAGTTTCCGGAACGCAATTGGCGCACGATTCGATCGAGGAAATCAATCGCTATTTGTTTTTGCGGTCGGCGAAACAACTCCGGCAATCGATGGGTAAACGACAGACGAATAGAGAATCCTCGTGTGGGTTGTTGAGGGAGAAGCCGTCGTCGCGCTGTAGTTGCTATCGCCACTGTGGGATACGTAGTGAAGACAAACCACCATCCCACCACTGTAAGAAACGAAAAAAGCAGAGCCATCAACATTGCGGCCCCCGCCAAGTTTCAAAATCAACAATGGGGAGTCGAGTTGGGCGGAGGGTTTGGGAATGTAGGTGCCCGTCCTCGGCAATCACTCGCAGAGCAATCGGTGCTCCTCGCTTAGGTGAATGTTGCACCTCGGAAATTTGAGTGATGCAACGCCGTCCATCACTTTGGCGACCAACCGACACGATGAGATCGAGTGCTGAAATTAATTGTTCCCGCACCGCCGCTAATGGCAAGGCAACATCGCCCATGAGAACCAGCGTCTCCAGCCGCCGCAGAGCATCTTCGGGGGAATTGGCATGGCAAGTGGAAAGCGACCCGGCATGGCCAGTATTCATTGCTTGCAACATGTCGATGGCTTCACCGGAACGAACTTCGCCAACGATGATGCGATCGGGGCGCATCCGTAAGGCGTTACGCACAAGATCGCGCACACGCACCTCGCCAATGCCTTCGGCATTAGCCGGCCGAGCTTCGAGACGAACAACATGACGGTGTGCGAACTGCAATTCGGCTGCATCTTCGATGGTGATTATTCGTTCGTTGGCACTGATGTTTTTTGCTAACGCATTAAGCAACGTTGTTTTGCCGGCGCCAGCACCACCGCAAACCACCATGTTGTAGCGGGCCTCAATTGTCCAACGTAAAAACTGCGCGATTTCAAAAGTGGTGAGTTGCTCAAGATCTATTTGGTTATTTGGGAATCGCCGAATGGTGAGACACGGACCATCAATGGCCAGCGGCGGGATAACGGCATGCACGCGTGATCCATCGGCCAGACGCGCATCTACAACCGGAGATGAGCGATCTATTCGTAAACCAAGGGGCGCAACGATGCGCTCAAGGATGGCGACAACCACCGAGCCATCAATTTGTACATCGGTACATTCGAGTTGGCCGAAACGTTCGAGCCAAACATAACCATTGCCATTAACCATGACTTCCGTGATGGTGGAATCGGTGAGAAATGGATCGAGGACGTCGTAACCGACTGTGCGCGATTGCACCTTGGTAACAACTCGTTTGAATTGTTCGTCGCCGATTAGCGGTGCATGAGAGTAAATCGATTGTCGGACTGTGTCTTCGGAAATTTCCGCAATATCGACCACATCGCGATGAACGCGGCGCACCAGATCATCATCGGACCACATGACTGACTGTCTTTCGCAACGGCTCCGGCAACTTGGCCAATAGCAATCCGGCATCGACACAACGAGCAATCGCAGGATCGAATGGAATAACCGCCGAAAGTTTTTGTCCGAGAACATCTTCTACATCGCCACGACAGAGCGCCCGCTGCGGTTCTTCAATGAGGACAATGTCAGTGGGAGAAAGATTGAGTGCCAAAGCGCGACGCAAAGAAACAAAACAGGACCGCAGCACAAGGACGGATCGCGAGGCGCTGGAAAGAACGTCTAGAGCAAACGTTGAATGCTGATCGACAACGCCAAGATCGGCTACCACCGATGCCGATTGCTGTTGCAGATAACGCACGAATTCGACGTTGCGCTGATTATCAACAAATGCCCTTCGCCCCTTTGGCAAAAGCGAAATGTTTTCTGAAAGAGGGAGTTGTATTCGATCGAGGGCGGCGATGGGAACGTCGCTATCAGCGGCAAGCCATTCGGTGATACCTGGACCAGAAGGTTCCGACGAACCAACCATGGCCGGAATATCACCATCGCCATCAACTAAAAGCGATCCAAAAGGTGATGATGCTGACCACATTGAAGCCAATGCAACGGCGACAACCGAACTGCCCGCTCCGCCTTTTACTGACCACACTGCACTACACATGAATGCTCCCACTGTGTTGCTATGTCGAAACAACGATGACCGACGAAACCGGCATGACCGACAACGTCGTCTTGAGTTGCAAAACCGTCACCAAGGGAAGTGTGAGCACATTAAATGTCATGAAACGACATGACATGGGCCGTCGGTATCGAAATCGAATTCAAATTGCTCTTGATAGCCCTTATGCTCAACTCAGTGGAAGCCGCATTTTTTGATCTCGACAAAACCGTTATTGCGAAAGCCTCCATGGTGGCATTCGGCCGATCATTCCGCCGAGCCGGAATGATTAATCGACGCATCATGGCCAAAGCAGCGTGGAACGGATTGGTTTTCCATTTGCTGGGCGCTGGCGAAGAACGGATGCGAAAGTTCCGCGAGTCAACATTGCGTATAACCAAAGGTTGGGATCAACATGCGGTAAGCGCATTAATTAATGATTCCCTTACTGATGTCATCGACCCGATCGTTTACGACGAAGCACTCGAATTACTGCGACAACATCGCGAGGCTGGCCGATTGGTTTACATCGTGTCGGCCGCACCTTCCGAAATCGTCACACCGCTGGCAATGTATTTAGGAGCCGACGGTTCCATCGCCAGCAAAGCGAAGTTGGATGAAGTCGGTAACTACACCGGCGAAGTTGATTTTTATGCTTACGGACCACAGAAGGCCGAAGCCATTTACGAATTAGCGCAACTTGCCGCAATTGATTTGGACAACAGTTATGCCTATTCCGATTCAGCTACCGACGAACCAATGTTGCGCGCGGTCGGAAATCCATTTGCGGTTAATCCCGATCGAGAACTCAGCAAAATCGCCCAACAGGAAAACTGGCCCATACTGACATTCACTACTCGCGTTCCACTACGCGAAAGAGTTTCTCTACCGCCTCCTGGACGCATTGCCACAAGCGCGGCGGTAGTAACCGGTGTCGGCGCTGGATTAGTCGCCGGTTGGTGGGTGTTGTCGCGGAACGATCCGAAACAACGAGGGTTTAGGCGTCTTGGAGTTTCTTCACCGCGACGGCGGCGAGGGCAACGACGACGATAAGTACGAGGAGCTTCTTCATGGCCGACACCCTAGGACGACTCGGCCCTGTATTTCCATTAGAGGTTCGTCACCGAAATGTAATGATTATTCGGCCAGCGCTTTGCGGTTAATCGCCACAACTTTGCAAGTAAATGGCCCGTCGACAGTGCCATTTGCACTGGCGGTCCATTCGACCGTTTCGCTTGGCTTCGCCACCGGGACTTCAATTTGTGCCGCCGCAAATTCCCTTCCATCCACGGCGCCACTGCGCAAGAACGACACATCAATTGTGTAAAGCGCACCTTTATCGGTGGGATTCATAAGCGTTCCACCAGCGCGCACCTGTCCATCAGGCAGAAGTTCGCAAAGACCGAGGCGAATATCTCGCTGCGGCGGATGAACTGCGTCATCGGATGACGAAGCGATACCCGTTTCGATAAATACGTCTTGCAAAATTTGCGCTTCGTTGGGCGAACTATCGAAGATCGCATCACCCACGACCACCAACACGCTAAAGGCAGCAATAAATACCGCCAACATGCCAATCCCAACCACAACCATTCGAATTGCGCCGCGCAAATTTAATTTGGGCACAACTTCGTTTTCGATTTTTGGTGTGTCTTCGTTCATTACAACGAATCAGACAGCAAGCAAATCACGCGCGCCGGTATCGGAAGACGGATGACGAAGCTTCGACATAGCGCGTGCTTCGATTTGTCGAATACGTTCACGAGTGAGATTGAAATGCTCTCCCACTTCTTCCAACGTACGCGGTTCACCACGATCAAGACCGAAACGAAGTTTCAGAATTTCACGTTCACGTTCATCGAGTGGTGAAAGTAAGCGAATGATTTCTTCGGGCAACAAGGCTGTCGCCGCCACTTCAAACGGTGATTCTGCCGAGCGATCTTCAACAACGTCGCCTAATTCGGCATCGCCGTCTTCACGCAGTGGTTCTGAAAGCGAAAGTGGTTCAGCGGCAAAACGCAATGCCTCAGTGACTTTGTCCTCAGGCATTTCGACTTCGGTGGAAAGTTCGGCCAGGGTGGCGGGGCGGCCAAGTTTTAATTCAAGGCGAGCACGCGCTTTTTGCAAACGAGCCAAAGTGTCACCGGCGTGAACTGGTAAACGAATGGTGCGGCCAGTGTTTGCGATACCGCGAGTGATTGCCTGACGAATCCACCATGTGGCATACGTTGAGAACTTGAAACCTTTACGCCAATCGAACTTTTCCACCGCGTGCATAAGACCGAGGTTTCCTTCTTGAATTAAGTCAAGAAGGGGAAGGCCAGACGCTTGGTATTTCTTGGCGATCGAAACAACAAGACGAAGGTTTGACTGCACGAACGTGCGCTCGGCATCTTCACCCAATTTGATAGCGCGCTTTAATTCGCGCTTGCGGGCCGGCGTGAGGCCGGTAGCACCGTCAAAATCGGCGCGGGCAGCAACACCCGCCTCAATCGCTTGGGCCAGTCGAACTTCGTCATCTTTGGTTAACAGCGGGTACTGACCGATATCAGTCAGGTACAGACGGACGAGGTCTTCCTCATCGCGCTCGACACGTTCTTTGGCCACGAATACACCTTCCAGAGGCTGGAGTTACTACTTAGGAGAGATTCAACGATACCGGCGTGGTCAAGCCCCCCAACCAAACGGCCGGATTTGAGGGCGAATTGACTGGGAAATGGCTTAAAAATGGCCTATTCCGCAATGAGTTGGCCAAATTGCGGTGTCATCGCCGCCAACGAGCCACTTAGTTTCGGACCAGATTCGCCACGCCAATTCGCAATAATGCGCGCATCGCGCTCGAGATCAGCCACGGAGATTTCCAGCATTCGGCGCAGCGGCCGAGCCGAGACATCATCAATCACTAAGAGGTGATCTCGCTGAAACCCAATCACCACGGCTTCCACCATTGCGGTGAATTCAACAAAATCGCTTTCACTATTTAATTGAGCCGCGTTCTTTTGGACAACGACCTCGCCTGGTGTCGGCTCTCCCACCGAAACACCAATTGGCAACGATTCAAACCAACGTTGCGCGCGCCAACCGGCATGATCTGAAAGTTCGGCAAGTAAGAGTCGAACCGACGGCGAAACATCAGCGGTTACCCACTCGCCGACTTGCGCGTATATCCATTGTTCAATTCGGCAGTACGCAGCCAATCGTTGGTTGGTCCACTGAGCCGTTTTGAATTCCATAAGCAAAGGTTACGCGTTCGACTGGCGTCGGTAACGGTTCACAATTGGCAAGCGACGATCTTTACCAAATGCCTTTGAAGTAACTCTTGGACCAGGTGGCGCTTGTCGCCGTTTGTATTCCGCTAAGTCGACTAATCCCACAATGCGATGCACAACCTCGGGATTATGACCTTTGGCAATGATTTCCTCGGCGGAAAAATCGCCTTCAACATAAAGAGCAAGAATCGGATCAAGTTCTTCATACGGCGGCAAACTTTGATCGTCCCGTTGATCAGGTCGTAATTCCGCCGATGGCGGCTTCGTGAGAACTGACGAAGGAATTATTTCGCGACCGTTTACTTCATTACAGAAATAACAAAGTTGATAGACGAGTAATTTCGAAACGTCTTTAATGACCGCAAAGCCGCCGGCCGAGTCGCCATAAAGCGTTGAATATCCCACCGACGATTCACTTTTGTTTCCGGTGTTCAATAAAAGCCAACCATAAGCATTGGAAAGTCCCATCAACACCACAGCGCGAATACGGCTTTGCAAATTTTCTTCGGCTAAACCGATATTTCGATCACGAAATGATGGTTCCAGCATTTCCATTAACGAACTATGCGCGGGCTCAATGGGAATTGTTCGATGCTCGATTCCTAAGTTTTCCGCTAATGCCACTGCATCGGTAATCGAATGATCGCTCGAATAACGCGATGGCAAAAGAACACCGTGAACATGTTCAGCACCAATTGCTTGAGTGGCAATAGCGGCGACAAGCGCAGAATCAATTCCGCCGGAAAGTCCAATGACAACATCGGAAAAGCCGTTTTTCTGAACGAAATCTCGGGTGCCAGTAACTAAGGCTGACCACACTTGAGCTGTATCGCTGGGCAAATTTGTAATCGCTGGAGCCGAATCCATTTCGTAAATACCAAGACGTTCAACAAACTGTTCCATGCGAAAGCGCAATTCACCGTTTGCGTCGATAACCATCGAATCGCCATCAAAAACGAGTTCGTCTTGGCCGCCTACTTGATTGACGTACACAATCGGCACATTGGCTTCACGGGCGCGAGTCGCAATTACGTCGGCGCGTAATTGTGGTTTACCAATATTGAATGGCGACGCGTTGATATTGATAACAACATCGACACCTTGTGCGCCGACTTGCGCAATTGGACCATTCTCAGTCCAAGCATCCTCACAAATTGTGACCGCGAATGTTTTACCGCCGGCATTGAAAACCGGAATGGGACCAGAACCGGCGACGAAATATCGCTGTTCGTCGAATACCGAATAATTCGGCAGCGCACGCTTGTGATAGACGCCAAGAATTTTTCCTTGTGCGCAAATTGCAGCCGCGTTCCATCGCGTTAATTGACGATTCTCCAAATCGATTTGTTGCCGACTGCTTTCGGCAACGATGTGCTCCGCTGCCGTTGACATCGTCTCGGCAACATCAACAAAGCCGATGATGGCAACCGTGTCATTCGTCTGCGCCGCAATTCGCTCCAGTGCGTTTTTTTGATCGGCGACAAAACTGGGGCGTAACAACAGGTCTTCGGGCGGGTACCCGCAAAGTGCGAGTTCACCAAATGCGACAACGTCGCATCCGGCGGCTTCGGCGTCGGCCAACATCGAGACGATCTTCTTCTCATTGGCTTCCAGCGCCCCCACTGTGGGATTGATCTGGCCCAAACCGATTCGCATCTCCGCAGACTACGGGCTTCGGCGCCACTTACTAGCCTCAATAAGGTGACGACGCCCAAGCTCCCCTCTGAGTTCGAGGCACTCGCCGAAAGAAGTGCGGCCCCAGGTCCCGTTTCCGTCGCGCTCATGCAACTACTGGAACAGGTTCCAGACCTCCCCAAGACGTCACCGGCGGTGATCGAAGCGTTGGTTTTAGTAATGGCGGCCAGTCGATCTCTCACTCGGGTTATCGAGGTGCGTCCGCATGAATGTCTGTCCGTACTTTCAAATCTCGATAATCGAATCGAAAACACATCAACCAATGTTGAAGAACTTAAAGCCTGGCGCGATCTTGAATTTCTGCGCATTGCCGCAAGAGACGTCACCAATAGAGACCAACTTGATGATGTCGGACGAGCACTGGCCCATTTAGGGCGCGACGTTTTGCAATCGGCGGTTTCGTTTACCGATGACACTGAAACTGCAATTTCAGTAATTGGCATGGGCAAGTTAGGCGGTGACGAACTCAACTATTCGTCCGATATCGATGTCATGTTTGTTGGTGAAGGTCCGCGTAACGAACTTGAACGACGTGCTCGATCGATTATGGAAATTGCACGTAGTTGTTTTCGTATCGATGCCAATCTTCGTCCTGAAGGTCGCGACGGACCGTTAGTGCGCACCGTTGCGTCGTATGAGTCATATTGGGAGAAGTGGGCCGAACCTTGGGAATTTCAGGCTTTGCTTAAGGCTGTTCCCGTTGCGGGCAATCAACAACTTGGTGAGCAATGGTTCAACTCAGCGCAAAATCGACTCTGGTCGCGCCCATTTGATGCTGAAGCGTTGCGTTCGCTGCGCGCCATGAAAGCGCGAGCGGAAGCGGAAGTAGCGCGCAAAGGTCTTGACACTCGTGAACTGAAACGAGGACCAGGCGGAATTCGCGATATCGAATTCACCGTGCAACTTCTCCAACTCGTTCACGGCCATCTCGATAATGATCTGCGTAGTCCAACGACGTTGACGATGCTGCAGGAAATGTCCGATGCCGGTTACATCGACGAATCAGACGCAGAAAAAATGGCATCGTCATATCGCTTCTTGCGCACTGTCGAGCATCGACTGCAATTAGTAGATGAACAACAAGTTCATACCGTTCCCACCGATCAATTCGCGCTCGACCGCTTGGCGCGTTCACTGGGCCTACGAGATACTCCCGATGGCAGTGCGAGTGAACAACTCGAACGCCAATTGCGGCATGTTCAAACAACAGTGCGGGGAATTCATGAACGTGTTTATTTCCGCCCACTTTTAGAGGCTTTTGCTCGGCCGGTCCCCGATGGATTGAGTTCCGAAGCCGTTTCAGCTCGCTTGGCCGCGTTCGGTTTCGTCGATGCCAAACGCACCCAAGCCGCTATGGGGGAATTAACACGCGGGCTCAATCGATCAAGTCGCCTCATGCAACAACTACTTCCGTTGTTGTTGGATTGGCTTTCACAATCACCCGATCCCGATTTGGGATTACTGCAGGTGCGGAATTTGCTCACCGGACCGCGGGCATCACGACAAATATCGGAAACGTTTCGCGATTCGCCCGCCGCCGCACAATCGCTTTGCACATTGGCCGGCACTAGTCGTCTCTTAGGAGAAATTGTGGCTGCCAATCCTGATTTGGTTGATCGATTAAGTGACCCCGATCGTCTGCTTACAAAAGAACGCAACAGTTTGGTGACAACCGCCTGTAAAGCCGTTGACTTACGCCAAGAAAAAGATGATCAACAAGCAGCATTGCGACGTTGGCAACAGCGAAATCTTTTAGGTGTCGGCGCGCGCGATATTTTCGGTCATGCCGATGTCGCACAAGTGGCAACCGATCTCACGTCACTAGCGGAAGCGTCTTTAGAAACTGCTCTTTACATGGTCGAGCCGAAAATTCCGTTCGCCATTATCGGAATGGGACGCTTCGGTGCTGCTGATTTGGCCTATGCCAGTGACCTCGATGTCATCTTTGTGCATGAAGGAAAAGTGTCCGATATCGACGAAGCACGGCGTATTGCCAGTTCGCTACTCAAGATCATGAACGGAACGACGCCCTCCAATCGTCTTTATGCAATGGACTGCGATTTACGACCTGAAGGAAAAAGCGGTGCTCTTTCCCGCACCGTTGATTCGTATCTCGCCTATTGGCGTGATCATGCTGAAACATGGGAACGCCAAGCAATGTCACGAGCGCGTGTCGTCGCCGGATCAATTGAATTAGGCGAGCAATTACTCGATGAGATCGAACCTTATGTCTGGGGTCCCGGACTTTCCGCCGAAGGAATTCGCGATATTCGTCGCATGAAAGCGCGTATCGAAGCAGAGCGCATTCCGATTGGGGAAGATCCTGATTTCCATTTGAAACTTGGCCGCGGATCGCTTTCCGATATTGAGTTCACGGCGCAAATGTTGCAATTGCAATTTGATGTTCGCGCTACGGGAACATTGGCAGCGTTGCATGCGCTAGCCAAACAAGATGTCTTGGCTCATGAAGACGCGGAAATATTGATTGAGGCCTATTCGTTTTGCGAACAAGTGCGGAATCGCTGGTTCTTGGTGAACTCCGCACCCGGTGACTCACTTCCCACGCAACCGGAATCACTTTTATGGCTGGCCCGAGCGATGGAAACCGAGCCCGGATCACTGCGCCAGCATTATCGACGGGTCACACGCCGGGCCCGCTCGGTGGTGGAACGAGTGTTTTACGGCTTGCCGAGCACGTCTCGGGGCTAGAGGCATACAAAACGACAAGCGAGCAGCCCAAGCGGCAGAATAGACATCGTTCATAAGGGGGAACATGAACGCCATCGACTTGCGCTCACAACTTGATCATCCCGTCATTGATGCCGACGGACACATCATTGAATTTCTGCCGTTGCTCTACGACTACATGGCTGCGGATGCTGGAACGGCCGTTGCTGATCGTTTTATAGCCATGACAAATTCCAATGAAATTCGTCGCAGTCTCGATGTGGCTTCGCGACGCACAGCCGGTTTGGCGCGCACAGGTTGGTGGGGAGTGCCCGCAAAAAACACATTGGATCGCGCCACCGCAATGTTGCCGCGTTTGCTTTACGACCGTTGCGATGAAATCGGAATCGATGTTGCCGTGTTGTATCCGACGGTTGGACTCATGGTTATGGCAACCGACGATTCAGAAGTTCGTCGCGCCTTAGCCAGAGCCTGCAATCGTTACTACGCGGAAATGTACGCGCCCTATAACGATCGCCTCTTACCCGTTGGCGTTATCCCAACGTACGATCCGCAAGAAGCAATTGATGAACTCAATTACGCCACCCGTGAATTGGGTCTGAAGGGTTTTCTATTTGGCGGATTAGTGCTTCGTTATGCACCCGGCAACGAAGGAAATCGCGCCGCTCGTTGGGTTGATGGCTTAGGACTTGATAGCGCGTATGACTACGACCCGCTTTGGCAACGCTGCGTGGAATTAGGCGTCTCCCCCACATTTCATTCCACTGGTATCGGATTTGGCAGTCGCATGTCGCCGACGAATTACGTCGCCAACCATATTGGCAACTTTGCCGCCGGCACCGAAGCGGTCTTACGTTCACTTTTCTTTGGCGGAACCATGCGAAAGTTTCCTGAACTTTCCTTTGCGTTTTTAGAAGGCGGAGTGGCTTGGGGCTGCAATCTTTTGTCCGACATCGTCGGTCATTTCGAGAAGCGCAATATCAATTCGCTTTCTCATTACGATCCGAACGCTCTTAATCGACAGGAATTGGAAACGCTTTTCGCCAAGTTTGGTGACGAACCATTCATTAGTCGCCAAGCGCGCATCGACGAAACATTGCATTTTCTTTCCGACCCCAACGAAGACAAAGATGCGCTCGACGAATGGGCGCAAAGTGGGATTACGAGTGTCGACGACATCATCTCGGTCTTCACTTCTCAATGCTTTTTCGGTTGCGAGGCCGATGATCCAATGAGTGCTTTGGCCTTTAACGAAGCGATTAATCCGGATGGAAGCCGCCTGCGAGCCATGTTCGCCAGCGATATTGGACATTGGGATGTTCCCGACTTCAAAGGTGTTTTGCCCGAAGCGTTCGAACTTTTAGAAGACGGTCTGGTCACCCAAGATCAATTTAAAGACTTCATGTTTGGCAACGTGACGCGTTTATTTACGTCCACGAATCCAAATTTCTTCGCCGACACAATCGCCGCCAAAGACGTAGAGAAACTTCTCGCTAACGATTAAAAACTGTTCCAACTAATTGATGAACGCGATGCTTCTCGCGCGCCCGGTTTGAAATCAGTACCGATGGTGTAGGCGATCGGAAAGAGTCCCGCCTGGGTGTAATCAGCAGGAATCTGCAATAACTCCGCCATTTGTGCTTCGCGTTCTAAATGAACAGTCGTCCAACAACTTCCTAAACCGCGTGCACGAAGCGCCAGCATGAAACTCCAAACTGCCGGCAATATCGAACCCCAGAGAGTGGATTGTTGAAACATTGATTCGATTTGTGGGCGCCCTTGAATAGTGGGAACCAACAACATCGGAACTTCATGCAAATGCTCGTTCAAATAGCGAACCGACGACATCATTTCGTCGGCCCGTTCCACTTTGGGTAACGACGGTGCGCCGACGGCTGCCGCAGCCAAATCTTTCGATCCCTCGCGCCAAATATCGGCCATAGCGACACGCAGTTTGGGATCGTCAACCACTATCCATTTCCAAAGTTGTCGATTCGATCCACTCGGAGCTTGAAACGCTATTTGGAGACACTCTTCAACAACTTGTCGTTCGACTGGTCGTTGTAAATCCAATCGCTTGCGAACGGCACGAGTTGTAGTGAGGAGTTCATCAGAAGTAAGAGTTAGCACTCCACTCTTTTAGTCCGAGATCTACTCGCAAGCGACTCCGTCTTTGTCACCATCTAATTGCAAGCGATATCCAGGCTGACCTTCGTAAATTGGCGCTGCACCCGCGGCGCGAGCCGCCGTGCAATTGGCGTAATACACCTCACCTGGTGCCGGTGAAGGTGCTGGCGTCGGTGCGGGCGTTGCTTGTGGCGATGTCGTAATTCCATCTTGCGGCCACGTCGAACCAAACACACATGTATCCAACATTTGTCCCAGTGCATCGCGTTCACCGGTAGTTACCGAAAGTCGATACTTCACTTTGATCGCAATCCAAGTATCGGCGTACGTACACCACGACTGTCGTAACGCCGGTCGCCATTCATTTGGCGCTTTCGATCCTTTTGAGCGATTTGATGAAGCCGACGTTGCAATCAGGTTTTCCTGATCATTCGCGAACTGACGACGCTGCGGCGTTTCCCAAAATGAACCGCCTGAACGAAACGCGTTTTCTAAAGGAACCATATGGTCAATATCAAAATCACTGGGATTATTTGTTTGCACGCCGTCATAGGGTGAAACCCAAAGACCCGTTACAACCCGACAACCACCCGAACGATTTACGGTGGCATTCACTTTCGACCAACGAATAAGCGCATCTTGTCGCGCATCGCAGCCATTGCCATCGGTATCAGCCCAATGAGGCCAATCTGCTCGATCGTAAGTGCCGCGAATATCGGGCCGGTCATTCACGGTTAGAACCGCTAAACGATCACGAGAACTTTGGGAAAGCGGCGCCGTTGTTGTTGTTGGCACGACTGTTGTTGTCGTCGATGAAGTTGACGTCGTCGTCGAAGTTGAAGATGTTGATTGTGTTGATTGTGAACTGGCCGATCGCGATTGATTGTCAGTTGTTGTCGAACAACCAATCGCCAAAAGCGCCACGAACAAAATCGCGCCAAAATACCGACGTTTCATCACCGACAAAAACTAGTTGAGGAAACGAAAAGCGGGCCGGCGCATGCCGACCCGCTTTTATTTGTCTTTGACATTGTCAAAAACAGTTACGTCAATGATTTAGATGTCGTAGTACAGCGAGAATTCGTACGGATGTGGGCGCAAACGAATCGCATCCACTTCGTTCTTCCGCTTGTACTCAATCCACGTCTCGATGAGGTCGTCGGTGAAGACACCGCCAGCCTTCAAGAAGTCGTTGTCCTGCTCCAAAGCGTCAAGCGCTTGCTCGAGGCTGGCCGGAACCTGAGGAACCAATGCCAACTCTTCCGGCGGAAGGTCGTAGAGATCCTTATCTACCGGCGCCGGCGGCTCAATGCGATTGGCAATTCCGTCCAAACCAGCAAGCATCATCGCTGAGAATGCAAGGAACGGGTTCGACGTCGAGTCGGGACAACGGAATTCAATTCGCTTTGCCTTCGGGCTTTGTGAAGCCAACGGGATACGGCAAGAAGCGGAACGGTTACGTTGGCTGTACACCAAGTTCACCGGTGCTTCATAGCCAGGTACTAAACGCTTGAACGAGTTTGTGGTGGGGTTCGTGAACGCGATCACCGCATGTGCGTGATGCAACAAACCACCGATGTACCAACGAGCAACATCGGAAAGACCGCCGTAACCGCTTTCGTCATAGAACAACGGTTCGCCGCCCTTCCATAACGACTGGTGGGTGTGCATACCCGAACCATTGTCTTGGAAAATTGGCTTCGGCATGAAGGTAAGCGACTTACCGGCTTGCCAAGCAACGTTCTTCAAGATGTATTTGAAGGTCATAAGTTGATCGGCCATCTTCAACAACGTGTTGAACTTGATGCCGATTTCACCTTGACCACCAGAAGCAACTTCGTGGTGATGCAATTCGGTCTCGATGCCAACGTTGTGCAACGCAAGCGACATATCGGAACGAAGATCTTGATAGTGATCCATCGGCGGAACCGGGAAATAACCCTGCTTGGTGCGGGGCTTATAAGAAAGGTTCGGGCCTTCATCAGTGCCGGTATTCCATTCACCTTCAACTGAATCAACCATGTAGAACGAACCATTCGGTTGTGTATCGAAGCGAACGTCATCGAATACAAAGAATTCAGCTTCCGGTCCGAAGAACGCGGTGTCGGCAATGCCGGTTGTCTTTAAATACGCTTCGGCTTTTTGTGCCACATAACGCGGATCGCGTGAGTAGCTCTCGTGTGTAATCGGATCAGCAACGAAACAGTGAATGACCGCTGTCTTGTGCTTCATGAACGGATCCATGTACACGGTGTTGGGATCGGTGATGAGCACCATGTCGGACTCTTGGATCTCTTGGAAACCGCGGACCGACGAACCATCGAATCCGTGTCCTTCGGTGAAGTGGTCTTCGCTTAAGACGCTGGCCGGGATCGTGACATGCTGCATGATGCCGGGCAGGTCGGAGAAACGAAGATCGACGAATTGGCAGCCTTCGTCTTTGACCAGTTTCAGTACTTCTTCGGGGGTGCGTTCCTGCACTGTTCCTCCAATGGTTGGCGGCCGGATGCCCGGTCGAATCGTTTGGACCCTAGTACCGGCCACGGGGGTAACCGTAAGGGACCGCTACAGAATGCCATTCGGATTTTTCCCCACTGTTGCCCAATTGTGAACGGAATGTGAACCATTTGCCCTAAGGGGGCCTTGCCGGTGGGAATTTTGGCCTCGGGGTGGGAGACTGGACCCATGGAACGACAGCAGGATTACGTGCTCCGCACGACTGAAGAGCGGGGTGTTCGCATCATCCGCCTCTGGTTCACCGATGTTCTCGGGCAATTGAAATCGGTGGCTATTTCGCCCGCCGAGTTAGAAAACGCCTTTGAAGAGGGCATGCATTTCGACGGATCGGCCATTAATGGGTTCAGTCGCGTCCAAGAATCAGACGTTCTCGCCAAGCCCGACCCCAACACCTTCGAGCTCCTGCCTTGGGGTAACGGCTCGGAAATCGCAGGCCGCATGTTTTGCGACATCCTCAATCATGACGGCACACCGTTCGAAGGCGATCCGCGCCAAGTGTTGAAACGAAATCTCGATCGTGCACACGATCGCGGTTTTTCGTTCATGGTCGCTCCGGAGATGGAGTTCTTCTATTTCAATCAAGGCGATCCGAATTCGCCGTTGAAGCCACTCGATACCGGTTCGTATTTTGATCTCACCACGGCGGACTTAGCCAGCGATCTGCGCACGCGCACATTGTTGGTCTTAGAACAAATGGGTATCCCCGTTGAGTATTCATTTCATGAAGACGCACCAAGTCAACATGAAATCGATCTTCGTTATACCGATGCGTTAACCATGGCCGACAACGTCATGACGTTCCGCACCGTTGTGAAAGAAATCGCAATGGAAGCCGGCGTTTTTGCCACCTTTATGCCGAAGCCTTTGGCGGGCGTACAAGGTTCGGGCATGCACACTCATATGTCGCTTTTCGAAGGCGATGAAAATGCATTCCATGAACCTGGCGATGCGTACGGACTTTCCAAAGTTGCCCGTAGTTTTATTGCTGGCCTCTTGCATCACGCCGGTGAAATCACCGCTATTACAAATCAATTAGTGAATTCGTATAAGCGTTTAATTGCTGGTTATGAAGCACCGGTGTACATCACCTGGGCACGAAACAATCAATCCGCATTAGTGCGAGTTCCGGTGACTAAGCGCGGCAAACAATCATCTACCCGCATTGAATACCGCGCACCTGATCCCGCATGTAATCCCTACCTCGCCTATTCGGTGATGTTGGCCGCCGGTCTTAAAGGAATCGAAGAGGGTTACGACCTTCCTCCCGAAGCGTCAGCCAACGTTTTCGAATTAACCAATGAACAACGTGCGGCCGAAGGAATCCGACCCTTACCGCAATCACTTTCTGATGCCATTGATCTCATGGAAAATTCGGAACTGGTGGCAGACGCGTTGGGCGAACATATTTTTGAATGGTTCCTGCGCAACAAGCGCGCCGAGTGGTTTGATTACAAATCACAAGTCACCCAGTTCGAACTTGATCGGTATCTTCCGACTTGGTGATTGGCGAATTCATGGAACCAATTCTTTTGTATCCCGATCCCGCCCCACCCGAATTAGCGCAGGCCCTTGATTTGGCTGGCTATTCATGGAAAGCCGCATCCGATGAGCGCGCAGCGGAACAAATCGAACCACTTGATGGTTGGAGCGGCGCAATTATCTGCGCCTATATCGATCCCGAACGAGCCTTTGCCTTTTGTCGTGCATTACGCAAAAGCGATTCTCCGCTCGAGCCGTTGTTGTTATTGGTCAATGGCGGACAATTAAACGATCTCGAATTGCGTGACGATCTTTTCGACGATTTTTGTTTAGCGCCGTTTCATCCCCGTGAACTCGAAGCACGCTTGAAGCATTTGTTTTGGCGTACTGGCACAGGCACTCGCCCCGAATTAGTTGAATATGCCGATCTCGTTCTGAACCTTGAGACGTACCAAGCCGCTATCGGTGGTCGACCTTTGGACCTGACCTATATGGAGTACGAACTTTTGAAGTTCCTCTCTTCGCATCCGGGCAAGGTATTTACCCGCGAAACATTGCTCAGCCGAGTTTGGGGTTATGAGTATTACGGCGGTGCCCGCACGGTTGATGTGCATGTGCGTCGTTTACGAGCCAAGTTGGGCGAACATCACGCCAACCTCATTCAAACTGTGCGCAGTGTTGGCTATCGATTTGGCCAATCTCGTTGGGGCGTGTAACTCGCGTCGTGCAACAACATTGTTCGGAAACGAATAAACATCCCACAACGTAAAAGAGCCGCCCTTAGGCGGCTCTTTCGAAACTCCGAGTGATAATCAAACGACGCGAACGTCTTGCGCTTGATCACCCTTCGGACCGGCGGTCACTTCGAATTCGACAGCTTGACCTTCTTCGAGTGATCGATAGCCCGAACCAGTGATTGCGCTGTAATGCACAAACACGTCCGAGCCACCTTCACGCGAGATAAAGCCATAACCCTTCTCAGCGTTGAACCATTTAACGGTACCGGAGGCCACTCCGACGCCCCTTTCTGTAACGCGGGGTCGGAAGACCTTCCCTGCACTTGTGTTGCAGGCATGACGCTAGTGCTATTTGTCACCGGTGTCGATAAGAAACGTGATTACGCGCAGCAAATAGCGATTATGCAGGTACTACACCGAAATCTCGGCAACACCGATTAATTGTTGGCGAGTTCGAGTTCTTCAGTACCGGCGTACTTTTCGTCAACTTCGCCGCCGACACTCCAGCCCAAAACCGCTGCCACAATCGACATACTCATGAGGAATGCAACTGGAAATGCCAAAACCAAGATAAGAACGATGATCACGACGCCGGGCATAATCACATCCTAGTGCGAGTTACGCCGGAGAGGTCAACGGTGAGTAGGCCCAGGCTTCTATTTCCACCAATGCCAAACGAGGAAGTTCAGCAACGGCGAATGCGCTTCGTGCCGGTCGGTGATCGCCAAAGGCCGCTACGTAGGACTCATTCATAAGTTCAAAGTCGCGCATATGACGAAGAAAAACCGTCGTTTTTACGACCTCACCTAAATGCGAACCTTGACTTTCCAAAAGATCAGCCAAGTTTTTCAACGCTTGTGTGGCTTCGGCTTGCACACCACCACTCACCATTTTCCCGTCAAGCAAACCGAGTTGACCTGACACCACTAAGAAATCGCCGGCGCGCACTATCGGTGTGTACGGTCCGATCGGAACAGGGTTTTCACTCATTACTTACTCTTTTCGCAGTAATCGTCCAGTGGGCCAGTCATTCGGCCAGCCTTGTACAGACCATGCCAAAGCAGCAACTGCTGCCATTACAGCATCGGAACCATTGATGGGCTCAGATTCAGAATCATGCAATCGCACATCAATGTTTGGCATTTCCGATGGGCGCAGAACACCGAAGGAGCGAATGGTGAGATCAACAATTTCACCATCATCGGCCACGGCAATTCCTTCCGTGCAAACCCAACTCAATCCCATATGCGCCGCCCCGATGACATAGGAGCGCAAAACAATGTCATCGAGAATTTCTCCGCAATGAACATCAATCGAAATAGTGTCGGTTTCGTTGTGCCATTCAGCCACTGCCTTTGCACCGTTCGGCGCAACAACTTCTATGCGCGTTGGTGTGTTGTTCATCATTGCTTGCCAGGCTGCCCGCAAAATCGTCGCTTCAATCCAACCAACACCGCGTAACGACGATGACGTCGACGGACCAATGACATCAACTTCATTAACCGTGACCGTTGCGGAATCGAAAACCGAATGAACGATGTCAACAAATCCGTCGGTCGTCACCACATTCATAACAATGGAACCATCTTGACGAACGCCAGCCGAAAACGGCGGACGCTTCGGACCTAAGCGAACAACATCTTCACGACTTAACGCCACACGAACCGGAGCATTTTTTTCGTTGGCTAATTGCGCAGCCAACTCGCTCACAAATGTTTGTTCTTTCCCACCAAATGCACCACCGTTTGCCAGTGCGGTAAACGGTTCACCGTTTGGTTCACACCACGACGCATCGGTTTCTAAATATGCCGGTTCGGTCCAACTTGTGCGCAATGTAAGTATGAAGTCACCATCAGGAAGTGGTAGCGGTGGTTTGGGATCAATACTGCTGTTACGTCCTTGAACTTTTCCGGCCGCTGCTCGCGCCGCAAACAAAGTTGATCCGAATGCCCATTCATTGTTTTCGCCGTTATATGCCGGAACGGCAACCAGCGCGTTCGGTGGCACCGTATCTTCGGCAAAACCGGCTTTACCGAGTGCCGTTTGGCGCGAAATTCGTTGTGTGGCATGACCTTCAA
Source organism: Actinomycetota bacterium (assembly GCA_041183205.1). Classification (GTDB taxonomy): domain Bacteria; phylum Actinomycetota; class Acidimicrobiia; order Acidimicrobiales; family Acidimicrobilacustridaceae; genus Acidimicrobilacustris. The sequence goes on from JBEGMF010000015.1 coordinate 87,262, forward strand.
TCGTTGCGCGGCGAGCGATTTTTTCTTCATCACGTTCGTTTACTCGCAGAGCAACCGCAGTTTCGACTTCCCCATTCACCATTACTGCATACGCTTCACGAATTGTTTGCCATCCCGTGCAGCGACATAAATGAGCTGATAACGCCGCGTCAATTGCAGCACGGTTATCGGCAGCCACTTTTTTGTTTCGAGCACCTTCAAGCCGGCAGATAATTCCGGGCGTACAAAAACCGCACTGACTTGCTCCCGTTGCGGTGAAGGCATCGGCCCACTGATCGGCCAGCGCACCCAATCCGTCAATGGTGGTTATTGAACGACCGGTGACTCGTCGCAACGGTGTCACACACGCCACTCGGGGTGATCCATCAACCAAAACCGTGCAACAACCACATTGACCTTGCGGATTACAACCGCCCTTTGGGCCCCGTAGGCCCAAAACTTCGCGTATGGCGGCTAAAAGCGAAATTCCTGACCCAGAAACTGAGTCAGGAATTTCATACACAACATCATCGATAGTCAGGTGGATCGCATCGCTCATCAACTCTGACTTTAGAGCCGATACATCGCCAAGACGATCCGCTGGCATCGTTTCTTCAGCCGTAAACGTGGCCTTTTACGGCTGAAAGCAATGACTACCTATCGATATCAAATGCAGGCTGCGGCAGCGGACGAGCCAACTGCAGCAAGAACGATTCCGGTCGTGATTGCCGCAGCGGCCATACCACCAGCAGCACCACCAACGGCAGCACCAATTGTTGCAGCATCGCTAAGACCTGCAGCAACAGCATTGAGTTCATTATCGGAAAGATTCGATGATGCGAACTCTAAATATGCTTCGGTGATTTCTTCCTTGGTTACGTTGTAACCGCGTGAAATAACGGCATTAAACGCTGCTTCGGGATTGCCTTTCAGCTTTGACATTTCAGTAAGAAATTCAACGTCGGTTTGTAAATCGTCGATGAACCGGGTTGCTTCCTGATCGCTCATGTGAGTTCCTCTCTTTGAGAAAGTTATTAATTGGAGTTGACGAAAATTGTTTCGATTGACAAAAACTGCAACTTAAAGTGCAGCCGCGCTTCCGCATGCAACAACGCCGGCGATCATGACCGCGGTGCCAACAGCAGCCGCGCCAATGGCTGCGCCGCCAACAGTTGAGGCAGCGATAATTCCGGCCTTGGCGCCAGTTGATAAACCAGCCACAACTTCGGTGAGTTGATCTTCGCTAATCGCGGTGGAAACAAATTCCAAATACGCGTCACGAATTTCCTCGGTCGTTGCGTCGTAACCTAATTCACGGACATGGGCGTAAGCCTCCGAGGGATTTTCACGATATGGCTTCATATCGTTAATCAACTCGGGCTTTTCCTTGAGGTCATTCATAAAGCGGCTTGCTTCTGCTTCACTCATTTTTTTTCCTTTCAGCATCAGTTTGAAAAGTGTTTTGGACACTCGTGCTTTCGAGGAGCGCACTCAAAGGAAGTTCGTCTCGAAGGCGACACCGAGACCCTACATAACTCTGTTCAGTGAGAGAAATAATTTATAACACTGAAAATCAGAGTCAGAAAAATGAAAAGAGACCCCGAATTGGGGTCTCTCTCAAAACTCGATTTTCTGTTTCTGCTGTGTACTAGGCAGAACTATGAAAACGATTGGCCGCAACCGCAGGTCTTTTGCGCATTGGGGTTATCGATGGCGAAGCCAGCGCCTTGGAGGCCGTCTTTGTAATCAAGGGTTGCACCCGTAAGTAACTGAGCACTGGACGGGTCCACCACTACCGGCACGCCGCCTTGATCATTAACAAGGTCTTCGTTGTCGGTCTCGGTATCGAAGAACATCTCGTAACTAAAACCGCTGCAACCACCAGGGCGCACGGCAACTCGCAACATGAGGCCATCTTGGCCTTCTTGCTGGAGAAGTTCTTTAACTTTTACCGATGCAGATTCGGTCAATGTAATCATGAGGGCACCTCCTGAACTCTCTCTTTATAGTAGCCGAGAGCGGTGAATTTCCACTAGCCCCATAGTCGAAATTGCCAAGTATCGGTACCATGAAGCCGTGACCGACTATGGCCAAACCATCCTTGACGCCCTGCGTGGAGTGATTGATCCCGAACTGGGCGCTGACATCGTCGAATTGGGAATGGCCCAGAAGGGCTGGGTGGATGAGAACGGTGTCGCCACGGTCGTTGTCGCCCTCACGACCGCCGGTTGTCCGCTCAAAGCGCAACTCAAGCGCGAGATTCTGACTCGTCTTGAAGGTTTGCCGAATGTGACTCGAGCTGAAATCGAGTGGACGGAAATGACCGCCGAACAAAAGTCATTTGCCATGAGTGTGGCGCGCAAAAACGCACAATCAAGTGCGGGTCCGAATCGCGTACCGGCGGGTGCACGAGTTTTGGCCGTCGCTTCCGGAAAAGGCGGAGTTGGTAAATCATCGATCACCGCCAATTTGGCCGCCGGTTTAGCGGCCAAAGGTTTCGCCGTTGGCGTGATCGATGCTGATATCTGGGGCTTTTCCATTCCGCGAATGTTGGGCGTCGAAGGACGTTTAGAAGCGGCGAAAAATGCTGACGGTGTTCGCACCATTGTGCCGCGTTCCATTCCTATTGCTCACGGAACAAATAGTGGTCGTCTCGATATCGTTTCGATGGGTTTGCTCGTCGATGATGAAACTGACGCACTTATGTGGCGCGGACTATTTTGAATCGCGCCGTACAACATTTTCTTGAAGATGTTGAATGGGCCACCGATCTCGATTACGTCGTCATCGACCTTCCGCCCGGAACGGGTGATGTGCAAATGGGATTAGCCCGCATGCTTCCGCAATCAGAAATGATTGTCGTGACAACGCCGGCGTTAGCGGCACAACGTGTAGCGACACGGGCCGTCACGATGGCGCGTAAAAGTCATCTTCATGTTCTCGGCGTCATCGAAAATATGAGCGCCTTTATTTGCGAACACGGCGAGGAACATGCGGTGTTCGGAAAAGGTGGCGGCGAAGAACTGGCGCGCTCGGAAAATCTCCCATTCTTGGGGGCTATTCCGCTCGAACCAGCGGTCTCAACCGGTGGCGATAACGGTGCACCAGTAGTGCTTCAATCGACCCCGGCCGCTCTTGCATTACAAGAGGTTGTCGACAAACTCGTATCGACATTCGCACCGCCTATTTCAATGGCAGGTTGTTCAGCGCGCATGATGGATGCGGCATTGAAGGCGCTCGATAACGCCGATCTTTAGGGCGCAGCGCTTACACGCGCCACCATGTACACCGTGGAATCATCCGACGAACGCAAAGTGATATCCAGCGCGTTTTCAAAGCGATACAACACCGTTAACGGAGCCATCGACCGCACAACTGATGCTGGAATCGGTTCGTAATATTCCATTTCAAATCGCAAATTTGATTCCGGCGAATAAATCGAATTGGCGAAATATTCCTTTTGCAAAATCTGTTCAACGATCGCCCATGACACTGCGTTGTTGACATGATCCAAAACATCAAGATCAGCCATACGCGGCCACCAAGGCATTGCGTGCAAGTTTCCATCGTCGAAACGCAATGGTTCGAGCAATTGGCGCGCAGTTACCACTCGACCATTCGTTGTGCTGTCGTATACATCTCGAAACGATTGGGGCAGCGCCAGCGGTCGTCCTGATGTTGTTTCAACGTGAATCCAAAGCGTTACCGATTCAATTAATCCGCCGCTTGACGATTTCAAAGTTGTTCGCCGCTCAGCCCAACGACTTCCCATCCCCGAACAAAACGTGAACGCTTCAATTTCGTCGTACAAACGAATCGGCATTTTCTGTTCAAGAAGTACACGGCGAACAACCCACGATTGCGTGTCACGTGACGCGAGATCGTCAGAATCTTCCGTAGCAACATCTTGCAGATAACAGGCAATGGCATCGGTGCGCACTCGGCCGGCAGCATCGGTATCGCCAAGACGAGCGATTAACCCCGTATGGAAGACGCGGCCGACCGCAGGCAATGGAAGAAGTTCGGTGGCTCCTTGCACTTTTTGTGCTGTTCCTCTGGCTGAACTGGAACCATTTTCCGCCGACTTTTGCTCATTTCCGCCTGTTTTGGCGCCAGCGTCCATAGTCGGACCATAGCGGGAAACCCCAAGGCAGTACCGAAAAAATCGATATTTCAACGCTTCCGAAAAAAAATAAATTGACAAAGCCGCAACGGAAATGGTTGCGTGGAGTCCATGGCTACGACCGCCCGCACCCACGCCTCTATTCATCACGGGGTAACCGCGCGCGCCGTCGTGACCACAACCGCAAACTGGTATGCACCGGCATTCGTGTCATTTACCAATGACAAGCACGTCCGCCGGCGACCTCCCAGCTAACGCATAAAGAACTGCGTTCATGCTCTGAGGCCGCCGGTTTACCGGGGGCCTTTTTTCATGTTGCGGCTATCCCATTCACCCTCAACAACCCATAGTCACCTATTGAAAGGAATGAAACGATGATCGCCGAGATAATCGACGACATCTCCGCAGAAGTTCGGGCCGGCGCCGCCTGTCGAGACCTCAATGCCTCGCTGACCGGTGTCTACTTCTCAGACAACCTCGATGACATCGCCATTGCCAAGTCCATTTGTGCAACATGTCCGGTGTTAACCGAGTGCTTGGAAGGAGCCATTGCGCGCCACGAACCATGGGGCGTATGGGGTGGCCAGATGTTTGTAAACGGCAAGATCCTGCCGAGCAAGCGCCGACGGGGACGCCCACCAAAGGTCGCCCGTCCCAATGACGAGTTGCCCGACATTCCCGTGCCGGAGCACCTCACCGCCTGGTTGCGATCTGCATAATGCCGGAGGGAGCTGCCGCAGTTTGCCGGCTCTCTCTGCTCGCAAAAAGGCGATTGGGAGCGGCGCAGGTTCGCTACTACCGTCAGGGGTGCCTGACTAGGTGGAGTTGTCATGGAACCTGCGCCGCTTCCTCCCCCAAAAGCGAAAGTGTTTCGACGCTTTGGTCCGTCGATCATCGCCGGCATTGTCGTGATCTTTTTCGCTTTGGCCGTGATTTGGAGTTTCCGGCCGTCTAATTCGTCTGATGATGCTGATGTCATCAAACTCGACAAAACCGCCACAACCTTGATTCCCGGTGCACCCGAAATTGAGGACCCAACCGGTAGAAAACTCGAAGGAATTACCTATACCGATTTCAACGGTGAGAAAAAAGATTTGCTCACCAACAATCGTCCGCTTCTCGTTAATTTCTGGGCTTCTACATGTACACCATGTATCGCCGAAATGCCGGCACTTGAACGGATCTGGCAAAAAAATAAAGAACGCATCGATGTTCTCGGACTTGATTATTTCGAAAGCGTTGAAGCCGGATTGGCAATGGCAAAACGAACCGGCGTGACCTATCCATTAGGTCGCGACGAAAAAGGATTGCTATTGAAATCGTTCGGTGGAACTGGTCTTCCTTACACAATGGTTATTGGCGCTAACGGCGTAGTACTGCGCGTGCATTCGGGAGCCCTCACCGAAAGCGAGATTCAAGAACTTGTCGACACGGCAGTAGGTCGATGAGTTCCTCGCTGCTCTATGCATTTGGCGTTGGCATGGTTGCAACATTTAATCCATGCGGTTTTGCCATGTTGCCGGCATACCTTTCCTATTACTTAGGACTCGAACAAGAAACGCCAAATACGCGCACTGATCAAATTGTTTTGCGCGCCATCGCAGTTGGCGCAGCCATGACTGCAGGTTTTGTCGTTGTTTTTGGCATCCTCGGATTGATTTTGGATCCAGTGCTTAATTCAATTAGCGACAAGTTGCCGTGGGTCACGATGGTGCTTGGACTCGGACTTATTTTCGTTGGCATTCGTATGTTGGCGGGAAAAGAAATTTCGGTTCGACTTCCGAAAATTTCCCGCGCTCCGGAACAACGAGAATTGGTTTCCGTTTTTGTTTTCGGAATTAGTTATGCCTTGGTGTCACTTAGTTGCACTATTTCACTGTTTATCGCCGCAATTTCAACCGTCGTTACACAGGAAAATTGGATTACCGGAATCGGTGCCTTCGTGGCCTATGGCCTCGGCATGGGCGTCGTACTCATGGTCCTTACATTGGCGATTGCCTTAGCCCGTCAAGGAATTGTGAAGAAGATGCGCGGCATCCTTCCGTATATCGGTCGAATTTCTGGCGGACTTTTGATTTTGGCCGGTATGTACGTCACGTATTACGGCTGGTATGAACTGCAAGTGTTCAGTAACGCCAATGCCGGTGGCAGTGGCTTAGCGCGATGGATGTTTGATCTGAACTCCAGCATCTCCACGTGGATTAATGAAGTTGGTCCAGGACGTCTCGGCCTTCTCCTTGGCTTAGTTATTGCCATCGTTGTGTTTCTCTCATTGGCCACCAAAGCGAGACGAACAGACCGATAGCCTGCGGTCATGCAATTACGAATCTTCGTCGAACCGCAACAAGGTGCTTCCTATCAACAACAATTAGCCGTCGCGCAAACCGCCGAACGCTTAGGTTTCGATGGGTTTTTCCGCTCCGACCATTTTCTTCGCATGGGGGAAGGATCGCCGGCTCCCGGTCCTACTGATGCATTCGTAACGTTGGGCGCAATTGCTCGCGAAACATCGAGTATTCGTTTAGGCACGTTGGTGGCCTCAGCCACCTTTCGTCATCCCGGTCCGCTGGCCATTACCTGTGCCCAAATTGATGACATGAGTAATGGACGATTGGAACTTGGGTTAGGCGCCGGTTGGTTTGACCAAGAACACACCGCTTATGCGATTCCATTTCCCCCATTAGGCGAAAGATTTTCAATTCTCGAAGAACAACTCAATGTCATTACCGGACTTTGGCGAACACCGGCTGATTCGTTGTTTAACTACGCCGGAAATCATTACCAAATAGCCGATTCGCCTGCGTTACCGAAACCGGTGCAAAAAGACGGACCGCCCATCATCATCGGTGGTTACGGCGCGAAACGAACACCGCGATTGGCCGCAAAATTCGCCAGTGAATTCAACGTTCCGTTTCCACCCCTCGAGATGTATCAATCACTTTGTGACAACGTGCGCCAAGCCTGCGAAAAGCAACAACGCGATCCGCAATCGATGACATTTTCCGTAGCCCAAGTGGTGTGTTGTGGTGAAAATGAAAATGAACTGGCGCGACGTTCCCAAGCAATTGGACGAGACATTGCCGAATTACGTCAAAACGGATGTGCCGGTCAGCCAGCCGAAGTTATCGAACGAATTAAAGACTTTGCCGATGCCGGAGCAACTCGCATGTACTTACAAGTTTTAGATATGAACGATCTCGATCATCTTGAATTGCTCGCTCGCGAGGTTATGCCGCATATCAGCAAATAAATTCAAGGACTTAAACGTTCTATTTGCCAACCTGATTCAACACGGCGATAACGAAAGCGATCATGAAGGCGAGAAGGTTGCCCTTGCCAAAATTCAATTTCGTGGGGAACAATACGAAAACCACCCCAATGGGGAGGGCGCGGAACTTCAATTCCTTCGTAGCGTTTCTCTACTTCTTCGGTTCGCTCACGTAATTGATCCCGATTATCCAAAACGGTGCTTTGTAAAGATGCCCACGCACCAATTTGGGAACCGCGGGGACGAGTTGAGAAATACTCATCGCTTTCCGCGTCGCTTGTTTTCTCCACGCGACCAACTACGCGGACCTGTCGCGACAAAATATTCCAGGGAAAACAAATTGATGCCACAGGGCGTTGAGAAAGTTCCGTTCCTTTTTGGCTGTTGTAATTCGTGAAGAAGACAAAGCCGTGATCAAGGCCCTTTAACAAAACATGACGTGATGATGGAAAACCTTCGTCGCCAATCGACGAAACAATCATCGCCTCCGGCTCATGAACACCCGCATCTCTTGCAACTTCAAACCACTGCGAGAATTGCTCGAATGGATCTTCATTTAAGTCGGAACGGTGCAAGCCCGCGCTTTGTAATTGCTGACGAATGTTGTCGAGTTCAGGGCATGCGCTCATTGATGTAGTTCACCCGATATGGGTGGCCCCACGCATATACGGACGCAAAATCTCGGGAATTTCCACTCGACCATCAGGCTGCCGATGGGTTTCAACGACCGCAGCCCATACTCGCGGTACGGCTAGGGCAGAACCGTTGAGGGTATGCACGATTTCGTTGTTTTTCGCCCCCGTCGGCCGATAGCGAATATTGGCGCGCCGAGCTTGATAGTCGCTGAACCACGAAACAGAAGAAACTTCCAGCCATTGATCAGCACCAGGTGCATACACCTCGACGTCGAAAGTTCGCGCCGCACTATTACCAATATCGCCAGTGCAAAGATCGAGAACGCGATAGGTAAGACCCAAATCGGCAATCAGTGATGTTGCCCGTCGTAAAAGATCTGCGTGAATTTCAGCCGATTGCTCCGGAGTAGCAAGCGCCAAAATTTCAACTTTGTCGAATTCGTGCACGCGTAATAACCCGCGCGTATCACGCCCCGCCGATCCGGCCTCGCGCCGGAAACAAGCGGTTTGGGCCATTAATCGCAGAGGCAGTTCACTTTCGGCGATGATCTCATCGCGAGCAAACGAGGTGAGCGGCACCTCTGCTGTTGGGATGGCCCAAAGATCATCGCGTTCTAAGTGATAGGCCTCGTCAACAAATTTAGGAAGATGTCCCGTACTAATCATGGTCTCGGTCAGCACGACCGATGGCGGACGAATTTCTTCAAATGCATCAGCATTGCGATCAAGCGCCAACTGACAAAGTGCTCGCGAAAGCGTGGCGCCTTGTCCGCGAAACATCGAAAACATCGAACCCGACATTTTCACGGCGCGCTCATTATCCAAGATGCCAAGTTCGGTGCCGATTTCCCAATGCGGAACACGTTGATGCGCTTGCCATGCGGAGGGCTCGTCACCAACACCGTGACGCGAGATTTCCACATTGTCATTGGCGTTTGCGCCGTCAGGTGCATCAACCGCCGGAAGATTTGGTATCACCAAGAGCAACGAGCGAATTTGTTCTTGTAACTGATCGGCCTCGGCAGCAATTTGTTTTTCGGTCTCGCCCAGTTGACGAGAAAGGGCTTGTTTTTCTTCCGCCTCTTCATTACGTCCATCGCGACGTAATTGCCCTACTTCTTTGGATACCGCGTTGATTTGGCCTCGTAAATCATCTCGTTGCGCGGCAATCTGACGGGCCTCAGCATCGAGTTGCGCCACCCGATCAATATCGGCCACAACCGACTGATCGCCGCGCCGGGCCAACGCTGCCTTTACTTCGTGGAGTTCGCTTCGAATCCGGCGAATATCAATCACAAGAAGAAACGGTACTCCACCGTCCGATAGCGTCAGATCGTGACCAGTGAGGCTGCAGTCGACGTTCGTGATCTCACAATTCGATATGGCGACCGAATTGCGGTTAACGGCATTTCGTTTACGGCGCCGGCCGGTGCCATAACCGCCATTCTCGGGCCCAATGGAGCGGGAAAGACCTCAACGGTTGAAGTAGCCGAAGGATTTCGCCGTCCTACGAGCGGATCGGTTCGCGTTCTTGGGCTCGATCCCCTCGCTGACCATGCCGAACTGGTGAAAAAAATCGGAGTCATGTTGCAGGCCGGTGGCATCGCCAACCAAAGCCGAGTTGCCGAGACCATCGAACTTTTCGCCTCGTATTACGACAATCCACTCGAAGTCGACGATGTTTTGGCAATGGTTGGTTTGCAAGATTTTCGACGCGCCACCTATCGATCGCTTTCCGGAGGCGAACAGCAACGTCTCTCACTTGCCTTGGCTTTGGTGGGTCAACCCGAATTGGCATTCTTGGATGAACCCACTGCCGGTGTTGATCCCATTGGACGACAAAAAATCCGCGCTGTCATTCGCGGAGTAAAAGAGCGCGGCGCCAGTGTTGTACTTACAACCCATGATCTTGATGACGTTGAAAAACTCGCCGACCATGTCGTCATTCTTTCGGGCGGACAAATTGTCGCCGCCGGTACACCGCAGGAATTAATGCAATCTGATCAGGAAAACGATTTCCGCTTCCGAGCAGCCGCTGGTCTAGCCCTAGCGGAATTACAAACAGTTCTCAATGCCAGCGTGCGCGAAGAACAACCTGGCGACTACGTCGTCGAAACTCAAGGAACGCCAGCAGTAATTGCGGCGTTAACACAATGGCTTGCCGAAAGAGATTTGCCCCTCGCCGATTTGCGCGTGGGACGAAAAAATCTCAACGACGTGTTCTTACAAGTCACACAAGAGACAGCGAACGAAAGCGCCAATGAGTCCGTCACAACGCGTCGTGGTCGGAGGCGTCGATAATGATCCTTCAACAAATTCGTCACGAAGTGAAAATGAGTTTGCGTAACGGCGAACAAGTTTTGGTGAGCATCATCATTCCCGTTCTTTTTCTTATTTTCTTTTCGTCCGTTGACGTACTGCCTCTTCCCGAAGGTGTAAGCGATTCCATTGATTTTCTTGCGCCCGGAATCTTGGCCCTCGCAGTGATGTCCTCAGCCATGGTCAGTTTGGGCATCGGCACGGGGTTTGAACGCCAATATCTCGTCCTCAAACGTTTAGGAGCCACTCCCTTAGGGAGACCACGTTGGGTGGGAGCAAAAATCGCCATGATTTGCTGCCTTTTGGCTATTCAAATTTCTGTGCTCGTTATCGTGGCGTTGTTATTGGGATGGTCACCACAAAGCAATTACCTCACGGCACTGATTGCCATTTTGTTAGGGGCAAGCGCATTCGGCGGTTTGGGATTACTGATGGCCGGCACGCTTAAAGGAACCGTGACATTGGCCGCCGCTAATGGTCTTTATCTCGTTCTGCTCTTGATTGGCGGCATGATTGTGCCGTTCGCTGAGATGCCTAGTGCACTGGCCACAATTGGTGAATACACACCCGCAGGAGCCCTTTCGACAACACTCAATGCTGCGTTACGGACGGGCGCAACAAGTTCATCAAGTGCTTGGGTAGCCCTTGTTATTTGGGCAATCGCAACACCGGTCTTAGCCGCTCGATTTTTCCGATGGGAATGAATCGGGCACTGATGGGACGGGTGGTTCTTTAAAGCCATCCCGTTCGCCTTCTTCCCACTCCAAAATTTGTCGCTCCGTGAGGAACATCCCTTGGCGATCAGCATTGTGATGTCGAACCGCCCAACGGAAAAACATGATGGCGATCAAGATCCACAAATAAATCGCTTCGCCGACTTTCATGATCATGCCCGCAACTTGTTGATCAGAGATCGGCGAAATACCCCAGAGTCGTAACGGACGCGGGATGTCATACGACGAATACACGGTGTGATGAGCAAAACCCAACCATGCAGCCGGAACCGTCGGAATGATTGACTGCAAAAAGAGATACACCATCTGCCCTGGCAATGAGAGACGTAATTGCGGCCACGGTCCGCAAACCGGCGTCCACATAATTAAACCGGTGATGACAAACCACACATGCACCGAGAAATGAAACGGTCCGTTTGTTGTCGCCAGATTTACAAACGGTTGCCAGTGACTAATGAGGTTTGTTCCGTTAAAGATCATCCACGCAACTACTGGCATGGCGAGAAAACGAATTACTCGCCAAACGCGTCCACCGGCTTCAACAAAAAGATCTGCCAACCATGGTGGACATGAAAGTAAAAACAGCGGCGGTACAACCAGCGTTAAAACAAAATGCTGCAACATATGCGCCGAGTACAACCGCGACTCCGCGATATCGTGCATTGGCCACACCGAGACCAATGTCATTGTGAATACGGCCAGCCAAAAGAACGTGGCCTGTCGACGAGAAATAACTTTCTCATCGGGACCAACAAATTCCGGGCCAATAACTTTGGCTACCCAAATGCCGCCGGCGATGATGGCCAGCGTCAATCCCCAAACTTCCCAGTGGGGATTAAATGCGGGGAACGAGCCAAAGATCATGACGCCATTCTGACCGCTATGGCCAACAAAATGTCAGCTCGTGAACAAACGGAATGTGAAGAGGACCGCAATGTAAACAAGTACGGCCAGGATCAATCCGGTATAGAAAACCCACGTCAGAATGGGTTTATCGAACTTGAGATGCATGAAGATATAGGCGATGGTGAAAAACTTCACAGCCATCAGGATCATCAAAACAGGGATCAGAAGGTCATCGGCCCACACCGGGAAATCCGGAGCGGCATAAGTGAAGACTTCAACGATGGTGATGACCGCTAAGAAAATGGCGGTGTAGACGTACACCTTGTCGCGGGAGTAATCCTTTACGGCACCGTCTAATTCTGAGACAGGCACGTCGTCATGAGATGTCAATGAACTCATTGTTCTCCGATCAAGGAATCAGGTAGACGACGGCGAAGATTACGACCCACACCACGTCAACAAAGTGCCAATACAAACCAACAATTTCGACGGTTTCGGAACGATGCTCCGGAAGTTTGCCGCGCATAGAAAGCAGCACGAGCGACACCAACATGATGATGCCGATGGTGACGTGCACGCCATGGAAACCAGTCAAGGTATAAAAGGCCGACGAGAAACGGCTTGTGGTGAAGCCCAAACCTTCACGCACGAATGCGGTGAATTCGTAAATCTGACCGGCGATGAAAACTGCGCCCAACAATGCGGTGGCGCCAAGCCATACACGCATCCGTTGGTGTTCACGACGTTCGATGGCCGAAACGGCCAACACCATCGTGAGCGATGACATCAACAACACAAACGATGAAACAGAGGTGAAGGGGATATCAAAAATATCTTCCGGCGTCGGACCTTCAAGGGGACGACGGTAAAGCAGATACGTCGTGATTAAACCGCCGAAGAGCAGACATTCCGATGCAAGGAACAACCACATTCCCAATTTGGTATTTGAGATACCGGTATTGGTGTCGTGATCGATATGCGCGCCCGCCTGATGGGCATCAGCTTCCGCTAACGACGGACGAGAGGTCAGAGTTTCAGACAACGGTCTCGACCTCCTTCGCCTGTGTCGATGATTCTGATTCGCTGGCTACCTCGTGAGCAGCACCATCAGAAGAACTATGTGATTCGGGACCGTGATCGTCATCATGAGCCAGGTCGGGATCATCCGGTGGCTCCATGACCCATCCGTAAATGCCACCGACGACGATGATGCCGCCGATTAAGGCCAACCAAAGGCTGTAAATGATGCCGTAGCCAACGATCGGCAAACCGAAGGCAACAACAATTGGCCAATACGACGGTGACGGAAGGTGAATACCTTTTCCATCGGTGCGCTTCTGCACGACGTCTTCCGTCTTTGCAATGCGCACCAACTTGCCGTCTTTCGTTTCGCCGTACTTGCGGTACCAGAACTCATCCACTCGGGTGACCGTGGGGATGGGATCAAAGTTGTAAGCCGGAACTGGCGATGGCGTCATCCATTCAATCGTGCGTGCATCCCATGGATCGGCACCAACCGGCGGCAAGTTCTTTGCCTTCGCCTTTGAATAGAAGATATTGAAGATGAACAAGGCAACACTGCTGGCCAGAATGAACGCGCCAACCGTGGCCACTTTGTTCCACACTTCGAATCCGTATCCCGCGCTGTAAGTGTAAATACGGCGGCTCATGCCCTGCAGACCAAGCACGTGCATCGGCGCAAAGGTGAGATTGAATCCGAGCAACATCAACCAGAAATTGGTCTTGCCCAAGGTTTCGTTAAGCATGTAACCAAACGCTTTTGGCCAGTAGAAATAGAACGCTCCCATGAAGCCAAAGAACGCGCCACCGAAGAGCACATAGTGGAAGTGCGCCACGATGAAGTAGGTATCAGTTTGTTGGGTGTCCATCGGAGCGACCGAGTGCATAACACCCGACAAACCACCGATGGTGAACATGGTGACCAAACCAATGGAGAACAACATTGGCGCGGTGAAGCGCAACTTGCCGCCCCACATCGTGGCGGTCCAGTTGAGAATCTTCACACCGGTGGGAACCGCAATAAACATCGTCGTTAACGAGAACGTGGTCACCGAAATCGGGCCAATACCGGAAACGAACATATGGTGCGCCCACACGCCCCAACCCATGAAGCCAATGGCGACGCCCGAGAACACGATGAACGGGTATCCAAAAATAGGTTTACGAGCAAAGGTCGGAAGCATTTCCGAGACCAAACCGAATGCCGGCAAGATCATTAGGTACACCTCAGGGTGACCGAACACCCAGAACAAATGCTCCCAGAGCAGAGGATTCGCACCCTTCGCAACATTAAAGAAGTTGGCGTCATAGGCACGGTCCATCAGCAACAGCACCTGTGCTGAAGTGAGAACTGGAATGGCGAACAACAAAAGGAACTGTGTCACCAAGGTCATCCAGGTAAACACCGGCATACGCATAAGCGTCATACCCGGAGCCCGCATGTTGAGAACAGTCACAATCAAGTTGACGGCGCCAGTGAGTGATGCGATACCGGCGATCAAAAGACCGATGTTCCAGAAGTCGATGCCGTGAGTTGGCGAGAAAACAACACCGGAGTTCGGTGCGTACATGAACCAACCGCCATCAGCGGCACCGCCTAAGAACCACGACGTATTAATGAAAATGCCAGCGAAGGCATACACCCAGAAACTAAAGGCATTAATACGTGGGAACGCAACGTCGCGTGCGCCGATTTGTAGCGGCATCAAATAGTTAGCGAACGCGGCACCAATTGGCATAACCACCAAGAAGACCATGGTGGTTCCGTGCATTGTGTAGACCTGGTTGTAAAGATCCGCACTCAACAACGTGCCGTTGGGCGACCACAACTGCAAACGAATCAGAAGTGCTTCAAGACCACCAATGATGAGGAACAAGATGGCGGTGGCGCCATACATGATGCCGATCTTTTTGTGATCGACCGTAGTGATCCATGAACGCCAACCAGTGTTGGCCGTTGGGCGCGTGAATACACCTGTCGGCGAATAGTCGGTTTCAACATCGCCGCTCGGTAGCGCAAGTGGTCGTTCTTCAGTTAGTGCCATGACGAACTCCAAAGTTGGCGAAAGTCTTCATCGGTATCAGTCCACGTATCAATTCAGTGTGTAGAGGTATGCAACTAGTTGGTCGATTTGAGTTTCAGTGAGATTGAGGTTGGGCATTCCACGTCCGCCCTGCGGATACATGGGCTTCAACGAAGGTGCGTTACGTAACCACGCTTCTAATGTCACGCGATTCACGCGACTGGTATCAACCGTTCCGCCCGTGAGAGCAGAACCTGGGTCACCGGCCAGCGCCACGTCACCAGGATCTCCCGGGGTTCCGTCCGCATTAACCGGATCATAAAGATTGAAGATTGAACCAGCGAACGTTCCACGCGTCATGAGATGAGTGAGATTCGGAGCGACACCAGCCACCAACGGCGGAGGAGTTTCCTTCATCTTCACATCATTGACACCGTTGACGACATGGCACTGTGCGCAAAGGGCCAAGAACACTTTCTTGCCTTCAGCTGCAGTGGGATCGGTGGGATCAGCCGCATGGGTTTTCAATTGATTGCGCACCCATGAGTCGTATTCGTTGGTGGGCACGGCACGAACCAACATCCGCATATTGGCATGGGAGAGTCCGCAGAATTCAGTGCACTGACCACGGAAAACGCCCGCTTCATCGGCCTGCAATTTCCATGGGCTGTAAAGGCCGGGAACCGCATCGCGCTTACCGTTCAAACCAGGAATCCAGAATGAATGAATAACGTCGTTCGATGTTGTCGTGATTTGAATGGGACGACCAACGGGAACAACGAGTTCGGTCGCAGTCGAAATATCAGCTGGACCATCAAACTTTCCGTCATTGTCGAGGTCGTAGCGGTATTCCCACCACCACTGCTGACCAGCAACCTGAACATTGATTGAGTTGGGCTCTTTGCGATTGAGATTAATAATCGTCATTACGGTGCCAACCGCAATTCCCGCCAAAATCAATGCGGGAAGAATTGTCCAACCAATTTCCAAAACGGTTTTGCCGTGGGTTTGTGCTGGAAATTCTTCGGGATCGTCGTGATCACGTTCACGGAACTTCCAGGCGACAAACAACACTGCGCCAATAACCAAAACAAAGACAATGCCGGCAATGGCCGTTACCGGAACAAAGAGTTTCTGAATGTCATCGGCATCCGGACCGTACAAACCGAAAGTCGACAGCGGCTTGCCATCATTTTGGAACGTGGCCGCAATCAAAACAGCAAAAAGCACCGCCACGACAACGAAGACGATGGTGCCGATAATGCGAACGGTTTTGTTTGAGCGACGCATTTACTCTCCTCGCGAGATGCCGCAGTTGGCATCCGATGACAAACCCGCCGACGCAAGTGCGCCGAGTCCGAACAAAGTGCTTCCCCCGCAGTGTTTCGCGGGTTTGGGGCTGCGCGCCATTTCTGACGGGCATTGGCCCACCGATGTGCTGGCCGTCACCATCATGCTGAGTCTCCTAACGAGACAATGACGGGATCAGCAGCGGTTGCTCCGTCATAGGAAGCGCTGGGCGCACCCATTGACGAGTGATCGTCTCCATGATGTTCAAAATCACGTTCACCAATCACAGCACCAGCGATGGCTGCAGCCAACATGGCGATAGCGCCGATGATGACGAGGCCGGTGGTTACCCACTTCGCCGAGTTGGGCTTGAGCGCCAACAAGCAGGCGATCAAGAAGAACACCAGGGCCACTAAACCAAAGATCCACACCGATGCGACTTTGGAAACAGCCAACAAGACTCGTGAGAAACCAATCGCCACGAAGGCAATGGCGATAATCGACACCAACGGAACACGCAACGGGTCCATGAAGCGGTGATAAAGCTCGGCATTCGTTGCATCGTCGCCAGTAGCGCGCTCGGCCCATGCACGTAACGTCCATACGAAAGTGACACAGACCAATACCGCTGCGCCGACAACCGCCAAACCAGTGGAGTCGGTTGCTAGCCCGATGAGTCCAAAAACAAATGCCAACGCCGCCAATGCCGGCAAGTAGTTGACACCAGCCGGTGCACGCGTGAGCGGAACGGTTTCGGTATGAACAACTTCAGCTTCGGCTTCGGGATCAGCATCACGAAGCGCAACCAAGATGCCGGCCATTCCAGCTGACATTGCGAAAAGACCGACAAAGAAGGCGTAACCGAAATGGTTACCAACGCCACCTTTCCATCCCAAACTTAAAGGTCCGAGAACACGATCAATCGGTGATTGCACTTCACTGGTGAAACCTAAAACAAGGGCTGCGATGAACGCGAAAACAGTAAGCCCGGCGAAGAAGCGAAACGCAGTCGAGAACATTCGTGAAGTCAACATGTCGGCCTACTTCGTCACGTAGATGATGAGCCAGATGAGTGCGAAAACCGCAACCATCACGTACCAATAAAGAGCAGCAGCACTAATGCCATCGTGTTGGCGCGAATTGAATTGCCCGCCAAGCGCACGAATTGACATCAACGCCACAAAAACAACTGACACGATCATCATGGCGACGTGTGCACCAGTGATTGTGTAAATGAGAACACCTTGCGCACCCGAATCAATATCGAGGCCCATGATTGTCCAGAGGTACCAAGTCATAACGATTGATGCGATGCCGAATGAAATGGTGAGACCTAACGCCAGATACGCATTCACGCGATCGTTTTTCGAAATGGCATTGACAGCCCACGCCATTGAGATGACGGACAACAACAGCGTCATGAAGGTTGCGTTCGGCTGTTGCAACGGAATCTTGGCGCCCTCAGGTAACCAAGTTGAACCCGCTGAAACGACGCTGGCGCGGAAGTTCAGATAGATACCGAGCAACACCACAAAACCCATGAAACTCGCGGCGGCCGCAAATGCAGTTGCAACTAACAGCACGCGTGGGCGTTGAACGGGCGGCGCGGGAGGAAGTACATGTGCGGCCATCTTTAAGCCTCCTCATCCAAAAGCGGTTCGGCCGAACGAACAACGGCCAGTTCTCCAAAGTTGCCAGTGGGCGGCGGTGAATCACATGCCCACTCCAAGGTCTGGCCAGATTCCCAAGGATTTTGTCCAGCGTCTTCGGCGCCACGACGAGCAGCGCTCAAAAGACCGAGCAGACCAAGAAGGGCTCCAGCCGCCAGAAGTGCACAACCAATTGCCGACACCCAGGTCAATGCATCGGTTGCGCCTTCGAGTCCGGTGAAGCGAGTGGAGAATCCAATGATGCACATTGGTAAACCAGCGAGAACCGCTCCGCCTAAGAGAACAAGAACGTTGAGTCCGCCAATGGCATCAACTGCTTTACGTCCGGTGATTTTCGGGGCCCAATACATAACGCCCGCAACGGCACCGATTAACGCAGCACCAACAATCAAATTGAACTGACCCATCGCAAACGCGTCGGTTTCGCGCAATTCCAGCGGAGAGATGACCAACAATGCACCGGCCAACGTTCCGAGTAACGCAACTAACAGCGTGATGACTGAAAGTGCGAAAGGACTTGCCAACTTCGGCTTACCCGCTTTGAGGGCAGAACCAACAACCGCGAACATCAAAAGAACAGGCAGAACAATCAAGATGGACATTCCCACCCAAACTGCTTGATCGGCGTATTCCGGATAAAGAACTCGTTGCGCATAAACACCGACGCTCAACACACCGAACGCACCAACTGCACCTAAGAAGAGATTGCGCTGCGGTAAACGACGGCCGCTCATTGTGGCGATGACGTCAGCCAAAATTCCGAATGCCGGTAAGAGCGCGGCGTAAACCTGAGGTTGGGTTGAAATCCACGAAACCATTTGCCACGGAACTCCTTCCGCCGCAAACGTCTGCCCGTTTCCGTAACGAACATCAATCCAAATAAGCAACAACTCCACAACAATTGCCGGCAGCGTGATTAACCACACTGAACATGCAATAAACAGCGACCATGAAGTCATCGGCACGCGATCAAGTCGCATACCTGGTGTGCGCAATGCAACAACAGTGGTGACAACACAAATTGCCGCTAATGAAAGTGAAAGAACAACTGCTGCAAGTGAAAGCAGTCCGAGAACAAATGCTTTTTCGCTGCCGCCCGTTAAACCGCCGTCAATGCAATTGGCGACGATCAAAACTGCAGAAGAAATAAGCCATGTCCATAACGCCATGGCAGCTGCACGCGGGAACGCAATGGTGTTTGCTCCAACTTGCAGCGGCACGACATAGGTACCGATTCCAATGAAGATCGGAATAACGGCTAACAGGATTAATCCCACTCGTGAATGCGATAACAAAGTCAGATACGCGTTATCGCTTAAGAAGTCACTGGCTTGATGCGCGCTCAGAACAGCGGATGCAATCCATCCCGCGATGCCGAACAACAAACCGGCAACGATGTACACCACGCCGATCGATTTGTGATCGCCGGAACCTAAAACGGTCATAGGTGAATTAGAGAAGGATGCAGACTGTTCCGAGCCGTCAGCCGTGTGGCCTGTGGTGGGTCTCGATTCGGTAAGCGCCATGGTGATTTTGGACCTCGACGTTGCGGGCCGGCGCAGGGCCGGACCAGCCCGAGTGGAAACCCACTCGGATGACTGGAAAGACGGACTTCACCCTACACACGCAGCGAGGGGTGATCGAAAACCCATGGGGGAAAATCCCCAAGTTTTTCCGGTTCAGTTCAAATTGTGACTAACGCCACCTCAGAGTCCGTTCTGGACCAAAACATCGAGTGTGAGAGCGGCGAAGAGCAAAGTTACCCAAGTGATGGAAAAAGTAAATAAGCGCATTGCCAGCGCAGTGGTGGGTTTCCTCAATAATGCCAAGGCCAAACCGATGAAAATGGCGGCGAGGAGAACCGACGAAACCCCGTAAATCCAGCCCAACCCAGCCACCGGCAACACCGCAATTGAAAGGGCGCAGACCACCACGGTGTAGGCGAGGATCTGGCGACAGGTGGAGGACATGGATGCCACTGACGGGAGCATGGGTACATCGGCCGCCTGATAGTCATCGGCATAACGAATGGCCAGTGCCCAAAAATGGGGCGGCGTCCAAAAGAAGATGACAGCAAACAACATCACCGGAGGCCAGGCCAACGAATTGGTAACGGCTGACCAACCGATCAATACGGGCGCTGCGCCGGCAGCACCACCGATAACGATATTTGAAGTTGATGTTCGTTTTAACCACAACGTGTAAACGAAAACGTAAAACAAACACGCGCCTAGAGCTAAGGCTGCGCTTAATAAATTCACAAAAAACCAAAGCCACAAAAAGGCAATGATTTCAAGGGAAATTGCAAAGATCAGACCATTACGTGGTGCAATCAATCCGGTTACCAGCGGACGATTACGCGTGCGTTTCATTACTGCATCGATGTCGCGATCGACGTACATGTTGATGGCATTCGCACCACCGGCCGACGCCGCACCACCAATAACCGTTGCCAACATCAACCACAACGAAGGAAGACCCTTTTCGGCCAACACCATGGTCGGCACCGTGGTTATGAGAAGCAACTCAATAATGCGAGGTTTGGTCAACGCGATGTAGCCGCGAACGATCGTCAGAAATGAGGGTTGCGCCGCGGTCTCCATCGCCGCTGATGCTAGAGCGGTAGGCCTCATTTCCGAGAATCCGCAAGGCGTGTCGCTCGTCGCAAAGCAGCATGTTGATCACGAAACGTCTGGTCGGCTTGGGGAAAAACAATCCAACTCCTACGATCATGGACGTGAGTCGGTTTCGAGTCTCCCCCCACACGTTCACCCGACTGGCGCTTGCAGCATTGCTGGCGCAGATTTTCATCATCATTACCGGTGCATCCGTTCGACTCACCGGTTCGGGTCTGGGCTGTTCTGACTGGCCGAAATGTGAAGAGAACCAACTGATCGCTCCGCTCGAGTATCACGCCATGATTGAGTTCCTTAATCGTTTGGTCACCGGTTTTGTCTCTTTATCGGTTATTGCCGTACTTGTCGGCGCATATCTACGCACTCGTCGCCGACGCGATCTGACGTGGTTGTCATGGGGGCTAGTTGCCGGGGTGATCGGTCAAATATTTCTTGGCGGCTTGACCGTAATTTTTCATTTGAATCCGCCTTTCGTCATCGCTCACTTTTTGCTTTCCATGCTTTTGGTTTGGGATGCATTCGTTCTTTGGGAACGATCGAAAACTGATAGTTCACCTTCATTCAATGTGGTGACAAAAAATGTGCGCATCGTCGGCCGCGTTGTATTTGTACTCTCCACATTGGTGATCTTCAGCGGAACAATCGTCACCGGTTCGGGCCCACATGGCGGAGACGAAACTGTTAAGCGTTTGCAATTCAATTTGGAAGATGTCACACGTGTTCACAGTGTGTTGGTGTGGACAATGTTGCTTTTCACCGTCATCACAATGGTGCTTCTTCGACGTAGTGGTGGTCCACCCGTTGTACAACAACGATTGACACTTTTACTTTTGGCCATTGTTTTTCAGGGTGCAATTGGCTACTGGCAATTCTTCACCGACGTTCCCGCTTGGTTAGTCATGATTCATATTTGCGGCGCAATTGCTGTTTGGATTGCGGTTTTGGCGCTCAATTTGTCGTTCACCGCAAGACCGGCCGAAGCGGAAAAACAAACTGAAATGATTCGCCAATGAAATTGCGCTGGCGTATTCGCGCTTCTGAAACCAATCCGGTTGGTGCAGAAGAGTTATCCGGCGACACCATTGTTGCTACCGAACCACCTTGGATAGTTTTGGTTTGGAATGATCCCATCAATTTGATGAATTACGTGACGTGGGTATTCCAAAAACTTTTTGGCTATAGCCATGAAAAAGCAACGGCGTTAATGCTTGACGTGCACCATAAAGGTCGTGCTGTCGTTTCCAGCGGAACAAAAGAAAAAGCAGAACTCGATGTATTTCGTTTACATGAGTACGGACTTTGGGCAACCATGCAAAAGGATGTCTGATGTTTCGCCGTCACCGTTTCTTTAAACCAATCGGTGACGACCGATATGAGTTGTTATTAAAAACCGACGAGCGCGAAGTCATTTCGCTTATCTGTAACGACATCGCATTCACAATTGAGAATGACGACGGCCACGAATACTTGCGCCGGGTCTTTCCCATTGCTCATGTCGACGACGCCGAACTGAACGCCAGTTACTACGAGTTGGTTCATGCTGACCTTGTTGACTCTCGGCTCACAATCCTCCGCTCGGTTGCAGGGTCAGTCCTCGACCGCGAAATCGATAGCGAGATGTTGCGCCAGTGGGTGATGGCCTTCACCACGGTCCGCCTTTTCCTCGGTACCCGCCTTGACGTCAGCGAAGACGAACCACGGGTTCTCGACCCTGATGACCCGCTTGTGGCCTACCGCGTGATTTACGAATTTCTCGGGGCTGTGCAGAGTGTGGCGGTCGATCTTCTCAGTCGCCGACTCTGACCTCACCGCCGCCCAATCTGACCGAGTCCATTTCAATTACCGAGAGGGTGTTGCTGCTGCTAAGGTCAGCGAGCCCTTAGGCGGCAACCAAGAGCCCCCATCGTCCAGCGGCCTAGGACGCCGGCCTTTCACGCCGGTAACACGGGTTCAAATCCCGTTGGGGGTGCTGTAGTTAGTTCGTGGTCCCGTGGTGCAGTTTGGAGTGCACGCCGGCCTGTCAAGCCGGAGGTCGCGGGTTCAAATCCCGTCGGGACCGCCACTGCAACGGTTGAATTCGTAAGCAATAGCCAACAAGCAATTGAGTTCGAATCAACTGACGCAGCGATGGAATTCCATCACCCGGTCGGGTAGCTCAGTTGGCAGAGCGACCGCCTGAAAAGCGGTAGGTCACCGGATCGACGCCGGTCCCGACCACAAGAAAAGAAGGCCCGGTGTTCCGGGCCTTCTGCGCGTACTGCATTAATTGTGTTGAAGCGTTTGGTCGTTGCGCTTTCACAGTTGATTAACGAGCAAAGGCGTCGCGTAATGCTTTGGCCACTTGATCCTGAGCAACGGCAGCCATATCGATACCGGCATCCATCGAAAAGAATCCATGAAACATGCCGGCGTATTCGGTGTGTTCAACATCAACACCACTAGCAGCCAACTTTTGCGCGTACTCGTTTCCTTGGTCGCGCAACGGATCGTATTCAGCCGTAATAACGACCGCCGGTGCAACGCCCGTTAAATCAGAAAAATGCGGTGAAAAACGCGCATCGGAAAAATCACTTTCATCATTGGCGTAATGGTTATGGAACCAATCCATACCCTTGCGCGTAAGCATGAAGCCTTCGGCGTTTTCCGTCATTGATGGACGATCACAAGTGGCGTCGGTGACGGGATACACCAACACCTGCTTAATGATTTCGACGTGTCCGGTATCGCGAGCGATATTGGAAACAACCGCGGCCAAATTTCCGCCCGCACTGTCACCCGCAACCGCCAAACGCGAAACATCGACGTTTAATTCATCGGCATTGGCAGCCACCCATTTCGTTGCCGCCCATGCATCATCGACCGCGGCAGGAAATTTATGTTCCGGTGCTAAGCGGTAATCAATTGCCACCACAACGCATTGCGCTTTCGAACAAATTGTGCGACAGAAATGATCATGCGATTCCAAATCACCGACAACCCAGCCGCCACCGTGAAAGAAAACAACAACCGGCAACGTTCCTTCGGCGGGTCGATAAATACGAATCGGAAGATCGCTTTCTGGTCCCGGGATTGTGCGATCGGTGATTGACATCAACTCAATCGGGCTGGGCACAGCCGACATGCTCATGTTTTCGCGCATGGTCACATGGTCGGTGGCTCCAAATTCGAAACCGATTTCATCAAGAAAATCCAGAACAACTTGTGCCTGCGGATCAACTGGCATGACTTCCCCCTCCAAATATCCAGCCCGTTTAGCGCTGGTCTGGCTCAACTTTTACACAAAAATCTTTCCGTCGTCAGGGCGAAAGTTGATTCAGAGTAATGACGCAATGTACGCCGGAAGATCGGCATGATCGGTAAGAACATGATCGGCTTCAGGTCCGTTTTCGGCGGGATCATCGTTGGCGCCGCAATAGCGAATCGAATGCATTCCCATGCCGATTGCGCCAGCAATATCGGTGCGACGCAGATCACCGATATGAACGGCGTTGCTTGGGGCAATTCCTCCCAATCCGCTTAATGCATGTTCAAAAATCTGCGGATCCGGCTTGTACACACCAACTTCATCGGAAAACGACCAATGATCAAAAACCGATAAGACGCCATGACGATCAAGAACTTTGCGCAAAACCGGCGACGGCGTAAGCCCCACATCACAAATGATTCCGATGCGTAAATCCATTGCTTTGATAGCGCGTAACGAATCAGCCACGTTGTATGTGAGTTCTAACTCGACATCACGACCCGCCGAAACGTACGCGTCGATCACATCACGCCGCACTTCTGCACTCGGCGAATGACCAAGCAAATCAAGAACTAATTCGGCGGCATGATGACCAGTGAATTGTTCACCCGTTGCCCATGCACCGGAGTAGCGCGACCAAGCCTCATCGAATGCTTGCTCAATGTCGTTGTGTTCGGCGGGGAGGTTGTTGGCGGCTAAAACTTCTGCCACCGCCACGCGACGCGCAAGACGCAATGCCGCGTTATCGGTGCGAACCAGTGTTTCCCAAAAATCGAAAGTGACAGCCTGCAAACTCATTAGCGTTTGCGGATAACACCATCGCGCACTGCCGCTTCCGCAGCGGCAGCCGCCACCAACGGTGCGATGCGCTTATCGAACACCGACGGAATGATGTAATCAGGTGCCAATTCTTCGGGCGCGACGGCGGATGCAATTGCGCGTGCCGCAGCAACTTTCATGTTCTCGGTAATTTGCGTGGCGCCTGCATCTAATGCGCCGCGGAAGATTCCTGGGAAACATAGAACGTTGTTGATCTGATTCGGAAAGTCGCTACGACCAGTGGCCATAACGGCAACAGCACCGGCAGCCTCTTCGGGACGAATTTCCGGATCAGGGTTGGCCATGGCAAAAACAATTGGATTCGGCGCCATAGAGAGAACGTCTTGACGATTAATGAGATTGGGACCACTCACACCGATAAAGACATCGGATCCCGGCATAATCGCCGCTAAATCACCGCGACGATCCTCGGGGTTGGTGTTCTCAGCAAACCATTGCTTGGCCACATTTAAGTTGCCGCGGCCTTCGTAAACGGCGCCTTCGCGATCAACACCGATGATGTTACGAACACCGGCATTCATAAGAATTTTCGAAATAGCGACACCGGCGGCGCCGACACCAGCAATGACGATGGTGAGATCGCCCATTTTCTTATCAACGATCTTGAGCGCGTTTTCTAACGCCGCCAACGTCACGACAGCTGTTCCATGTTGGTCATCATGGAATACCGGAATGTCGAGCATTTCCTTTAAACGCTCTTCAACTTCGAAACACACAGGTGCAGCAATGTCTTCAAGATTGATGCCACCAAATGACGGAGCGATATTGGCAACGGTGCGCACGATTTCGTCGGGATCTTTGGTATTCAAACAAATAGGAAAGCCGTCAACACCAGCAAATTCTTTGAAAAGTAAGGCTTTACCTTCCATAACTGGCATAGCGCCGAATGGACCGATGTCACCTAAACCAAGAACCGCAGTTCCATCGCTAACAATGGCAACGGTGTTCTTACGCACGGTGAATTCGTGAGCAAGATATTCATCGGCTTCGATTGCTTTACAAACGCGCGCCACACCTGGCGTGTACGCCATTGAAAGATCATCACGATCGTTTACGGCAATGCGACTAATAACGTCGATCTTGCCGCCGCGATGCAATGCAAATGTGCGATCTTCCCATTCAAGAATTTCAATCCCTTCAGTGGCGCGCACTGCGTTAAGAACTTCTTCTTGGTGAGCCTCGGAAGAACAATTGACAACAATGTCTTCATCGAGTTCAGACTTCTTCGCTTCAAATCCTTCAAGGGAAGAAATATTTCCCCCCACTGCGCCGATGGCGCTGGCCAATCGACCAAGTGCACCAGGCACATTGTGAAGACGAACTCGAAGACGGATGCTGTATGCGGCGGTAGTTGTATCGGCCATAGGGAACGAGACGCTACCGCCCCAAGCCTTGCGGTCCCTAAACGGGGCTCAACTTAGAAACTTTCCCGCCAATGAAACTGGGTGGGGTTAGGCCCCTTCGTAGTCAAAGCCCAGATCTTTGGCCGTGACCAATGCCCGAAATTCAATGCCCTCGGCCTGGGCCATGGCTTCGCAAGTTCCGCCTCGATCCACGATCACCAAAATCATGGTGGGTTCTGCGCCGAGTTCACGGACCACTTTGACCGCTTCCATCGGCGAGGTTCCGCGCGTGACTGTGTCTTCGGTGATGACTACGTGATCGCCAGGTATTAACGCACCGGCTAATCGACCGGCCACGCCATGGTCCTTCGCTTCTTTACGAATGGTGAAGGAACGAAGATCGCGTCCTTTTGTGGCCGCCACGGCTGCAATTCCATAAGCCACCGGATCAGCACCCACGGTGAGACCACCGATGGCGTTGGTCGAAGTGGGAATGATCGACAGCGCCAACTCAGCCACTAATAACAAACCTTCAGGACGACACATTGTTTGTTTGGAATCAATGAACCACGAACTTTTTCGTCCTGATTTCAACGTGAAATCACCAGTGCGCACTGAGTACTGCAAAAGATGATCTACGAGTTTTGCGCGCAACGCGTCAGTCGATGAGAGTTCAGACATAGCGCACGGCTCCATGTCCTTTTTCGATACGACCGATGATGGTGGCGCGATGGCCACTAGCCCGCGCCGTGTCGAGGGCCTTTAACGATTGCGATTCCGGAACGACCACAATCATGCCCACACCCATATTGAAAACTCGTTCCATTTCATTTTGTTCAACAGCACCAAGTTGTTGAATCTCAGTGAAAATTTCGGGAATATCCCAGGTGCCTCGTTCGACAACTGCATCAAGATGTTTCGGTAAAACACGATTGAGATTGCCGCCAATTCCGCCGCCGGTGATATGCGCTACCGCCCGAACATCAACCGCTTTTTGTAACTGTCGAATAGCCGGCGCATAAATAACTGACGGTCGCAAGAGTTCTTCACCTAACGAATGGTGTGCGCCTTTCCAGGCTGGACCATCAAGCGGCAACGCGGCGCGTTCCAAAAGAACACGACGGGCCAAGGTGTAACCGTTTGATCGCAAATTGGTTGACGGTAATCCAATCAAAACGTCAGATTCGGAAACTGTGCTGCCGGTGATAATTGCGTCCCGATCGACAATGCCAACCGCAAAGCCAACCAAATCGAATTCACCGGGTTCCATTGCACCGGGATGTTCCGCCATTTCACCGCCAACTAACGCGCAACCAGCTTGGCGACACCCTTCGGCCACACCTTCAATTAATTCATCTATGTGATCTGGATCGAGTCGGCCAACGGCGATGTAATCCAAAAAGAACAACGGTTCTGCACCTTGACATACGAGATCGTCAACACACATCGCCACTAAATCAATTCCGATCGTGGAGAAGTGCCCAACCGATTGCGCAACCATTGCTTTCGTTCCAACACCATCAGTCGAAGAAACCAAAACTGGTTGTTTGTAATTGCGAAGGTCTAAGGAAAACAGACCGCCGAAACCACCGATATCACCAATAACTTCGGGGCGAAAAGTGCTGCGCACCTTGGCTTTGATGCGTTCAACCGCCTCTTCGCCGGCATCGATATTGACGCCTGCTTGAGCGTACGTTTCGCCTTTTTCTTTAGCCATCAAGTTCTTCTGTCAATTGTTCAATGACGACGTCATTGGATTTTCGTTCCGGCATTTCCAACAGCGTTTTGCCAACCGATGCGGGAATCTCCACGGGATAGTTCCCCGTAAGACAAGCATCGCAGAAGCCGGCACCCACTGCGCCGGTTGAAGCTAAAAGTCGATCAAGCGTGAGATAGGCCAATGAATCAACGTTGAGATACGCCCGTATTTCATCGATTGTCATATTGGCCGCAAGCAATTCACCACGAGTGCCGGTGTCCATCCCGTAGAAACAAGGCCATTTATATGGCGGAGATGAAACACGTAAATGAACTTCACTGGCACCGGCTTCTCGCAACATCGAAACCATGGCACGTGTTGTTGTTCCGCGCACAATTGAATCGTCAACCACAACCAATCGTTTACCAACAATGTTGTCGCGCAACGGATTCAACTTCATGCGCACACCAAGTGCTCTCATTGCCTGATTCGGGGCGATAAAAGTTCGCCCGATATAACGGTTTTTCACTAGTCCATGGCCAAACGGAATTTCCGAATGACGTGCAAAACCTTCGGCCGCCGGAATTCCAGATTCCGGAACACCCATAACCAAATCGGCTTCAACGGGTGCTTGATCAGCAAGTTGTTCTCCCATGCGCACGCGGGCTTGATGAACACTTTGGTTATAGAGGCGAGAATCTGGTCGAGCAAAATAAACAAATTCAAATAAACAAAGTTTGGGATTGACAACGCTGGGATCAAACGCGCGAATTGATCGATAGCCCGTGGCATCAATCACGATCATCTCGCCCGGATCTAATTCGCGCACAAGATGCGCACC
Source organism: Actinomycetota bacterium (assembly GCA_041183205.1). Lineage (GTDB taxonomy): Bacteria > Actinomycetota > Acidimicrobiia > Acidimicrobiales > Acidimicrobilacustridaceae > Acidimicrobilacustris. The sequence continues at coordinate 115,773 of JBEGMF010000015.1, forward strand.
CACTACATCGAGGGCCGGACTTTCCGAAGCTAAAACCCATCCGCGATCAAGTTTGCCGAGGCAAAGCGGACGAAAACCATTCGGGTCACGCACGCCAATGACATGCCCTTCATCCATAGCGACAACGGAGAATGCGCCTTTTAATTTGGGCATTACCGCCAACATGGCCCGTTCGAGAGCGCGATGGTCGGAGGATTGTTCAGGGTTTTTTGCTAATTCCGCCGCAATCATTTCGGCCATAACGTCGGAATCGGACGTCGCCATTCCGGGCAGCATTCCAAGTTGTTCTACAAGTTCGGCGGTGTTTACCAAATTGCCGTTATGCCCAAGCGCAACAGTATGTTCGCCAACATCGCGATACACCGGCTGCGCGTTATGCCACACACTCGAACCTGTTGTTGAGTAGCGAGTATGACCAATGGCTAAATGACCAGTAAGTCCAGCCAAGGTGCGATCGTCGAATGCGTTTGAAACCAGTCCCGTGTCTTTCACCACGGTGATGGTGTCGCCATCGCTCACCGCCATACCGGCGGCTTCCTGACCGCGATGTTGCAATGCATACAAACCTAAATAGGTGAGATGGGAAACCGGTTGGCCCGGCGCGTACACACCAAAAACACCGCACGCTTCTTTTGGCGTGTCTCCATCGGGGTCGGCGAGGATCTCGGCCGGAATGTCCACTCTGTCAGCGTACCGAAACTCACCCAGAGAATTCATTACTGCGCGGTGCCGGAACCTAAAGCGGAATCAAGACGATCGCTAAATGCTGATTGTAAGACTGAAAGTTCACAATCAATGAGGCCTTTTACCGAGAATCGTTGACCGCCAGCGACACCAATTCGCGCCAGAGGCACTCCAGCTTCTTGGCAAACATTTTCAACAATCGACATTTTTTCCGGTTCCACGCAGACCACAACGCGTGACGGTCCTTCACTGAATAACTCGTTGGCATTCGCAATGCGCGCCGCGTTGACACCAATACCTGATCGCACGGCCATTTCCGCTAAGGCAATTCCGACACCGCCATTGGCAACATCATGAATTCCCGCCACAACATCGCCACTGACAAGAGCGCGCACAACTTCGGCCACGGATAAATGCATTGCGACATCGAGTGTTGGCAATTGACCTTCAAAGACATCGTGCAATCGTGCCCAACGCGAACCGGAAACCTCATCGCATGGAGGACCGATCAGCATGAGACGTCCGCCTTCAACGAGACGAACCCCTTGCGGACGACGTTCAAGCGAATCAATAACTCCCACCATGCCAACAACAGGAGTGGGATCGATGTTGTTTCCTTGAGACTCGTTATACAAACTGACGTTGCCACCAATTACCGGAACATTGAATGCGCGGCATGCTTCGCCCATTCCATCGATGGCTTCGGAAAGTTGCCACATGACTTCGGGATATTCCGGATTACCGAAGTTCAAACAGTTCACAACCGCTAATGGTCGTGCACCAACACAAGCCAAGTTCAAAAGTGATTCGGCCACGGTTAATGCCGTACCTACGCGCGGATCAATGGCACACCAACGATGATTGCCATCAGTGGTTAAAGCCAAACCGCGACCGGTATCAGCCATTGTTATTGGATGTTTCAACCGCAAAACAGCGGCATCGCCGCCAGGTCCTTCAACGGTATTCAAAAACAATTGGTGGTCATACTGCGACCACACCCATTTCGTATCAACTAACAGTTCACATAAATCAGCAAGAACATTCGCAGAAGAAACAGATTTCTTTTCACCTAGTTGACGTAATTGTTCGTTCCACGCCGACGGCGCTTGACGCGGTCGATCGTAAAGAGGTGCATCTTCATGTAACGATGCAGCCGGAATATCGGCCAAGACTTCGCCATCGAAACCGTTCATGATGCGCAAACGTCCGCCATCAACATCGCCCGTGGCCGGACCAGGTGTGACTTTGCCAATAACAGTGGCGCGCACTTCCCATCGTTCACATATTTCAATAACGCGATCCAAACCATCAGGTTCAACAATGGCCAGCATTCGCTCTTGACTTTCCGAAGTCATAATTTCGAATGGTTCCATTCCGGCTTCGCGCTGAGGAACGGCGGTGACATCGACATCCATTCCCATGCCGCCGCGACTTGCGGTTTCACTGGTGGCGCAGGTTAAGCCCGCTCCTCCTAAATCTTGAATACCAACTACTAAACCGGCATCCAGTAATTCCAAACAGGCTTCGATTAATCGTTTCTCTTCGAAAGGATCGCCCACTTGAACTGATGGTCGCTTTTGCGCGTCCGTTTCTTCATCGGAAAATCCAGCGGAAGCTAAAACGCTGACGCCGCCAATGCCATCGCGACCCGTAGTGGAACCTAATAACACTGCCAAATTGCCAACGCCGGTTGCTTGTCCCAAAACCAGACGATCAACAGGCAACACACCAAGACAAAGAACATTGACTAAGGGATTACCGAGATAGGTGCGATCAAAAACAGTTTCGCCGCCAATTGTTGGTACGCCCACTGAGTTCCCGTAACCAGAAACCCCACTGATGACACCTTCGGCAATCCAACGACTGCGCGCATCATCAAGAGGTCCGAAACGTAATGGATCCATTAGCGCGATTGGACGCGCACCCATGGTGAAAATGTCGCGCAAAATGCCACCGACACCAGTGGCTGCGCCTTGATAAGGCTCAATAGCCGAAGGGTGATTATGACTTTCGATTCGCAAGGCAGCGGCAATACCGTCACCAACATCAACAACGCCCGCGTTTTCACCTGGACCTACTAACACCCACGGCGCTTCAGTGGGTAAACGTTTGAGGTGAATGCGCGAGGACTTATACGAGCAATGCTCCGACCACATAACGGCGTACATCGCTAGTTCTAAGTGATTGGGATCGCGACCCAAAATCGTTTGAATATCAGCGAATTCGGAATCGGTCAGTCCTAAGGAACGGTGAATTGGTTCGCTCATAACATCAACCCGCCATCACGCTTGAAACTAACGAACGAAACATGGCGATTCCGTCACTGCTGCCTAATAAATCGCTAGTCGCTCTTTCCGGATGCGGCATCAAACCGACAACGTTGCGTCCTTCATTGCAGACCCCGGCAATATCGTCAACGCTTCCATTGGGATTATTCACGTAACGAAAAACAATTCGATCTTCTTGTTGTAGTTGTTGAAGTGTTTGCGCGTCGCAGGTGTAGTTACCTTCAAAGTGGTTGATCGGGATTGAAACAACCGCACCAAGATCGAGTTGTTGAGTTAACACTGAGTTTGTTGACTCCACGCGCAGTTGCGCTTCACTGCACAAAAATTTAAGCCCCCGATTTTTCTGTAATGCGCCTGGCAATAAACCGGCTTCGGTGAGAATTTGAAATCCATTACAAATTCCAACAACGGGACCGCCTTCACGAGCGAACTGTGAAACCGCCCCCATAACTGGCGAAAAACGAGCAATTGCACCGGGACGCAAATAATCGCCGTAGGCAAAGCCGCCAGGAATCACGATGGCATCACATTGTTGCAATGACGAATCGCCATGCCATAAAAGTTCGGCTTGCACACCTTGTTGACGTACGGCTTCGCATACGTCTTGTTCACAATTTGATCCCGGAAAGACAACAACTCCAACACGGGTAGTCACGGCATTAATTCCAATTCCACGAACGCATCTTCGATAACTGGATTAGTAAGAAATCGTCCGCATAAATCTTCAACTTGGTTGCGCGCCGACTGTTCATCATTCGCCTCAATTTCGAAGCGAATACTTTTTCCTACACGTACATTTTTGATATCGGAAAAACCCAACGTCGGTACCGCACGCTCGATGGTCGAACCTTGGGGATCTGCGATTCCGGGCCGAAGCCGAACTTCCACTTGCACGGAAAATTTCATAGGTCCATGCTCGCACATCGCGCCATGGGCTGAGTCCTCTACTCGACGTGATTTTCGATACGCCACATGGCAAATGACCGACCGGTAATTCGCTCATAGGCCTCGATGTACCGCTCACTCGTTGCCGCGACAACTTCCGGCGGAAGTGGTGGCGGCGGCGGTGTTTTCTCCCAATCCAATCCGTCCAAGTAATCGCGCACAGGTTGTTTATCGAATGAGGGTGGCGTACTTCCTGGCTGCCATTGATCAACCGGCCAAAAACGAGAGGAATCCGGTGTCATTACTTCATCGGCAACAACTAATTCGCCATCAATAAGACCGAGTTCGAATTTGGTATCAGCGATGATGATGCCGCGCTCGGCGGCCCATTTCGCCCCGCGGGTGTAGAGATCAAGGGAAAGTTCCTTGGCTTTTGCGGCCAAATCCGTGCCCAAAATGGCCTCGGCGTCAGCAAACGAAATATTGATGTCATGTCCGGCTTCAGCTTTGGTCGAAGGCGTGAAGATCGGTTCGGGAAGTTGCGAAGACTCAACCAATCCGGCTGGCATTTCTTGACCGTGGACGGTTTGCGAAACGAGATATTCCTTATAGGCCGAGCCCGATAAATAGCCCCGCACAATGCATTCAATGGGAAGCATCTCTGCTCGGCGACAAATCATGATGCGACCTTCCCAATCAGGTCGACGATCGGCTGCCGGTAAATCGGCGAGAGATGTTGAAAGTAAGTGCGAGCGAATTTCGCCACCGAAGTGTTCAAACCAAAACGCCGACATCGCCGTAAGTACACGGCCCTTTTCAGGAATAGGTTCGGTCATCACAACGTCAAAGGCCGAAATGCGGTCCGATGCAACGAGAACTAAGCGATCGTCACCTAACGCATAGATATCGCGAACTTTGCCGGAAGCGAGATGAAGAAGTTCTGTCATTTCAAAGAATGTCGCTGGGTCGATACGACACAGCACTCGGATCAGTAGCGACGACCGCGGCCACTGATTGAACAAAATCTTGCACTTGTAACGGAGCAAGACCAACAAAATCGATTGGTGCCGAAAGGATTTCGTTAAGTTGCGTTTGCGTTAAACCCAATCGATCATCAGACGAAAGTCGGATCATCAAATCGTTATCACTGGCACCTTGTTCGCGTAATCGCAATGCTGCGGCAACGGCGTGTTCTTTAATTACCTCGTGCGCAGTCTCGCGGCCGACTCCATTTCGAACTGCGGCAACTAACACTTTGGTTGTCGCCAAGAACGGCAGATAACGCTCAAGTTCTTTTTCCACCACGGCGGGATAAACACCGTAATCATCAAGAACCGTAAGGAAGGTTTCGAAAAGTCCATCGATGGCAAAGAAAGAATCGGGCAACGCCACACGACGAACAACGGAGCAACTCACATCGCCTTCGTTCCACTGTTCGCCGGCAAGAGTGGCCGCCATTGTTAAGTAACCACGCAAAATAACGTGAAAACCATTGATTCTTTCGCAACTACGCGAGTTCATCTTGTGGGGCATTGCTGAAGACCCAACCTGTCCCGGTCGGAATCCTTCAGTGGCAAGTTCTTGACCTGCCATTAAACGAAGTGTCGTTGCAAAGTTGGCGGGACCAGAAGCAATTTGTAACAGCGCGGAGACAACATCAAGATCGAGTGAGCGCGGATAAACCTGGCCCACGTTGGCAAAGACATTGGCAATTCCCAAGCGTTGCGCAATCGCATCTTCAAGTGCACGCACTGACTCTTGATTGCCATCGAATAAATCAAGCATGTCTTGCTGAGTGCCGACTGGGCCTTTAATTCCTCGCAATGGATAACGATCGATTAAATCATCGAGACGTTTAAGCGCTTCTAATAGTTCTTCACCGCTGTTGGCAATTCGTTTGCCGAGTGTGATCGCTTGCGCCGGAACATTATGAGTGCGGCCCGTCATTACCAATGTGGCATTTTGGGCGGCGAGTTCCGCCATTCGAGCCAAAGCCGCAACTACACGACGGCGTACGACTCGCAAGGCAACAAGTACTTGTAATTGTTCAACGTTTTCAGTGAGATCGCGGGACGTCATTCCTTTATGGATATGTTCGTGCCCGGCTAATGCGCAGAATTCGTCAATACGCGCTTTGACATCATGTTTCGTGATTCGTTCCCGCGCCGCAATTGAGTTCAAATCGACATTGGTGATTTGCGCTTTATATGCAGCGATGACTTCGTCGCCAACATCGATTCCGAGTTGTTGTTGCGCTTCTAAAACAGCAACCCACAACTCGCGTTCGAGTACCACTTTATGTTCGGCCGACCAGAGTTCGGCCATTTCGGCGCTTGCATATCTCGAGGCGAGAACATTCGGTACAACACCGTTCACCTCTTAAGACTACGACACCTTTACGGCATCCTCATCACGAATTTGCAGCAATTTCCGCAATATCGCGTCGGAATTGCATTCCCGGCCAATGCAACTTCGAAACTGCCTCATAGGCCTGACGACGCGCAATCGCCAATGTGGCTCCTTGTCCCGTCACCGACAACACGCGACCAGAGGCCGTAATCAAATTGCCGGCCGCATCACTGTCAACACCAGCACAAAAAACCGTCACTCCCGGTACAGCTTTTGCTTCGGCTAATCCTTCGATGCGATCGCCCGTGCGCACTTTGCGGGGATAACCCTGAGCGGCGCAAACAACGGTGACGGCCGCATCATCAACAAAACGCGGCAGTGCACCAAGTTCTCCGGCTGCTGCGCTGGCGAGTAATTCACCTAAATCACTTTGTAAGCGAGGCAACACAACTTGAGTTTCAGGATCACCAAAGCGAACGTTGTACTCCAACATCTTTGGACCTTGCGGCGTGAGCATTAAACCGGCATACAAAACACCGCGGTAATCAATACCCCGACGTTGCAGTTCCGCCAAAGTTGGTTCCACTCCGTTTTTCATTACCACGGAAAGCACGTCATCAGTAGCGAATGGAACCGGTGAATACGCACCCATACCGCCCGTATTGGGACCACTATCGCCGTCGCCAATGCGCTTGAAATCTTGAGCCGGCGCTAGAGCCACCGCGCGTTTGCCGTCGCAAATTGCCAATACCGAAAGTTCCGGACCGGTAAGACCTTCTTCAATAACAACGGTGCGACCCGCATCACCAAAGGCTGATCCCGATAAATAGTCGCGAATACTTTGTCGGGCTTCGTCATAAGAGTCAGTTACAACAACTCCCTTACCGGCCGCTAACCCGTCGGTTTTCACAACATAAAAACCGTCCATCGTGTCGAGGAAAGCAATCGCTTCTTCTTCATTGGTGAAAGTTCCATGGCCGGCAGTAGGAACACCGGCCGCTACTAAGACTTCTTTCATCCACGCCTTTGAACCTTCAAGCCGCGCGCCATCAGCACCAGGTCCGAAAACAAGTTTCCCTTTCGCGCGCAAACGATCGGCGAGACCATCAACCAATGGTGCCTCGGGACCGATGACATAGAGATCGGCGTCAATCTCTTCCGGCGGTGTCGAGACTGATCCTTCGATTCCGGGATTGCCCGGTGTTACGCAAACGTCATGGTGCCGACGCAAAACGGTTGCGAGCGCATGCTCACGACCTCCGGAACCGACAACGCAAATATTCATTACTCGTCAAAGTAAAGGTATTGATCGCGACCGGGACCAACGCCGACAACACGAATCGGAACACCAATTTGTTGACTCAAAAACGCCACATATTCTTCGGCTTGAGCCGGTAATCCGCTGCGCGTCGTCACGTTCGAAAGATCCGTTTTCCAACCGGCGAATTCTTCATATACCGGTGTCACCTTGTGAACGATCGACTGATGATAAGGCAGATGAGTGAACGTTTCGCCATCAAGTTCATAAGCAACACAAACTTTGATCGAATCAAACGAATCGAAAACATCCAATTTGGTCAGCGCGATTTCGCTTAATGAATTCAAGCGCACTGCGTGACGCAACATAACGGCATCCAACCAACCAGTGCGGCGGCGGCGACCGGTATTCGTTCCAAACTCACGACCGATATCAACCAACTTGTCGCCAGTTTCATCGAGTAACTCAGTGGGGAACGGTCCCGAGCCAACACGAGTTACATACGCCTTTGCAATACCGACCACGCGATCGATATGACGCGGACCAATTCCGGCGCCAGTGCAAGCACCACCAGCCACTGGATTCGAAGAGGTAACAAACGGATAGGTGCCGTGATCCAAATCCAAGAACGTGGCTTGTGCACCTTCAAGCAAAACGTTTTGTCCTGCTTCAAGTGCGTTATGTACTTCGTTCACGCTGTCGCCGATCATTGACGCTAAGCGAGGTGCACATTCACCGAGGTATTCGTCGGCAATTGCATCCGCATCAAGAGGCAATTGATTGAAGACTTTCGCCAAAATTGCGTTCTTCTCTTTTAGGACAGCATCAAGTTTCTCGCGGAAAATTTTAGGATCAAGTAAATCCTGTACACGTAAACCAACGCGAGCTGCTTTATCGGCATAAGCGGGACCAATTCCGCGCTTTGTTGTACCAACTTTGTTTTTTCCTAAACGTCGCTCGGTGAGTTTGTCGATTTCTTGGTGATAGGGAAGGATCAAATGCGCATTGCCACTTACGAGCAATTTCGACGTATCAATACCTTGCGACTCCAACATTGTGAGTTCAGAAATCAATACACGCGGATCAACTACGACACCGTTGCCGATTACGGGAGTGATATGCGGATAAAGAATGCCGCTAGGGACAAGTTGCAGTTTGAAACTTTCACCACCGACGACAAGTGTGTGCCCTGCGTTATGACCACCCTGGTAGCGAACAACCAAGTGATGATCCTTTGCAAAGAGATCGGTGAATTTGCCCTTGCCCTCATCGCCCCATTGGGTTCCGACGACCACTGTTGCTGGCACTTTTACTCCTCGGTGGCGTTACTCAGGAACCGAGGAACACTACCCGTTCAGGCCGTCTAACGTGTAAGAGACGTATTGAACCGCCGCAGGAGTGGAACGCCGTGACATTCCCAAAAATTGGAATCATGGTGGTGGCCTATAACGCTGAAACCACTTTGGCTCGAACCCTCTCCAGGATTCCCGCCGAAATGGAAGGCCTGGCCGCCATTTTGGTTAGCGACGATTTCTCCGCCGATGCAACGGAAAAAGTTGCACTCGAATTCGCAGCGCAAAATCCCCAATTGCCCATCACCGTCGTGCGTCAGCCCCGCAACTTGGGCTACGGCGGCAATCAAAAATTCTGTTACCGCTGGGCTATCCGTCAAAATCTCGACCTCGTCATCCTTCTACATGGTGATGGTCAATACGCGCCGGAGATGTTGCCGGCTATGGCCGCGCCAATTGTCAATGGCGAAGCGGAAATGGTGAGTGGCTCGCGGATGCTTACCGCGGGCGCGGCGCGTCAAGGCGGTATGCCGCTGTATAAGTGGGTGGGAAACCGCATTCTCTCCACGTATCAAAACGCCATGAGCGGTTTACAACTTTCGGAGTGGCACTCCGGTTATCGCGCTTTCGCGATTTCAGCGCTCGAAAAAGTTCCCTTCGAACAGAACAGCGACGACTTCGATTTCGATACCGAAATTCTTTTGCAGTTAGCTGCGGCTAATCAACGCATCACCGAAATTCCAATTCCAACTCATTACGGCGACGAAATTTGTTATGTCAATGGAATGTCGTATGCAACACGCGTTGTTCTTGATGTCACCCGTATGCGCTTAGCGAGAATGGGATTTGGTTCGCCTGCACCCGGAACTGTGGCCAATGAATCCGATTGGGATGACACCGTTGGTGCGGAAATTTCCGAACTTACCGAATTAGTGCGCTCACATTCACCAAGTCGAATTCTCGACTTACGTTGCGGTGGCGGTCCGCATACGGTCAATACCAAAGGCCTCGGCAATTTCGTGGTGGCTGTAGATCGGAAAAATGCCGATGAAACAACGGCTGATCGCGTCATTGTGGCTGACCTTGATGATGGTCTTCCTTTTAACAAACTCGACGGTGAGAAATTCGAAACTGTTGTCGTGGCAGAAGTTTTTGAACACATTCGCAAGCCAACCGAATTACTCGAACAACTTCATGAAGTCACTACACCCGACTCAGTCATGATCACGAGTTTCCCCAATTTCAATCATTGGTATCCGCGCATTCGTGTACTCCTCGGTCGATTTGATTACGACCGACGCGGAATTCTCGATTCCGATCATGTGCGCTTTTTCACCGCGCGTAGTTTCCAACGAATGGTCCGCTCTACCGGTTGGGAAATTGAAAAACTCACGCCCATTGGTTTTCCCTTTGGTGTGATTGAACGCGGTGGTCGCCCAGGAAGTGCCGATCGAATCCGATCAACTATCGGACGGATTGATCAAATTCTTTCGAAGCGTTGGCCGTCACTGTTCGCTTATCAATTTGTGGCGGAGTTGCGCTCAACTCCCGAGCCGTTGTCGTAAATCCAAACAAAGCGACGACGATTGCGATTGCGCCACAAATGCTGGGTTGTAACTAATTCCAGCCTTATCGGTAAAGAACGCTTCTAGTTGGCGATCACCGTTCACGAAGGCCTGAAATAAGCCCCAACTGGGATCGGCAATGACAGTGATGGTTACTGGATCTGTAAATTTCAACTCTTTTGATTCGGTGCGTACTCCCGAAACATCAGTGAAAATCAATTGGTAGCGATCAGTATCAGCAACACGTTTTGCCGACAGAGTCCAACTTTTTTCATCGGCACCGCCGGCAATTAATTGCTCTGCACCACTTATAGATCCGCGCAGAATTTTCTTGTAACCCGTTCCCTGTTCGGCGGTGGCGTTCCATTCAACGGGCGACCAAGCAAATCCATCGAATCGATAAAGTCCGTCGCACGCTTCAACAATGCTCATTGTTCCGTAAATAATTTCGTTTGTTTCGGGTGGGCGAACAGTTTCAGGTAACTGCGTGCCATTCACCTGCAAAACACGCGGAGGCGTTCCGCCAAACAGTAAATCGTCTAAGCCGTACTGAAAACCGGCAAACTGTTGGGCGACCGAACGATTCGAAGCGTATTCAAATGCACGGGCTTGCAAGGTCAAACCGAATTGCACCCACATTCCTAAAAAGGCAATGACTGCAACAACACCGATTGCAATTCGTTGAGTCAGGATCTGTTGTTGCTTGAGCCACGACACGAAAAGTAAAAAGCCCGGCAATGCCAAGACAATAAAGAGCGGAACGAAATCACTTAAATAGCGCTGCGCTACATAGGCAATGGTCAAGGTACTGAAAAGCGGAAGACCAGCAGCAATCGCGAGCAAAAGCCATTCCCGCGATTTGTCTTTAACAACTGTCCACCATGCGCCAAGCAGAGCAAACAAAAACCAAATGGGTGCACATAAAACAAAACTGCTTGACCGATCGACCGTATCGAACGTCACGTCACCAATGACATGCGCCGGCTTACCCCAATCAATAAACGGAAACAGGCGTTGAAAACCAATTGCTGTCGGCGAAAAGTAATGAACAATATTGGTAGGCAAAAATTTCAAACCGAAAATGCTGTTGTCATTTTCAGCCAACATCGCCTGACGATTGGGATCGATCTGGCTAAAGACTTGTTTGTCAATCGGAACGCTGAACAGTGTCCCAAATCGAAGCCAGTTAACGACAGCAAAAAGAAGTAATGGAATGGCCGTGGCCACTACTACCCAAATAACTTGTCGTTGTCGGCGCCAAAGCAAAATCAATACGAATAGTCCCAATAGAACGGTTGGCGCAGCACCTGTAGTTGGCCGACACGAAAGCGCAAAAGTGGCCAAAAAACTGGCCCAAATTAAATTGCGGCGTGTGGGTTGACGCCACCAAGCCAAAACGGCATCGAGGCCAGCCAACCCAGCGGCCGCTCCCCAAAGTTCGGCTTCGTGATACACCGCGCTGCGCGACGACAAATAAATAATTGGCGAAGCCAAGATCGTGGCAACCGCAATGACGCCAAACCAATAGGAAGCAAATGGCGGTGCGTTGGGAAATGACGAAAGAAGGCGTCGTAATAGTCGAGTGGCCGCCAATCCCAAAACAACTGCGGCGAGTAATTGACTTAATAGCGACAAGCGACCGTGCAAACCTTCAAAGAGACCAGATAAGGGAAGGCGCATAACTGACGGCGCAATACCGAAATACAACTGGTATTTGCCATCGATATCGAATGCCTCAATGCCTGTCTTCTCTAAACCGACATCGAGATGTCCGTGAACTAATGCGGTGGCTTGAATGTCATAAAAGTCGGAGGTGTAACCACCCTTGGCAAAAAGATTCCAGGGTTGAAACCACGTTGCGAGCAACCAAAAGACAACAACGGCGATTCCAACGCCAATTCGGCTGGCACGAATATCGGCAGCGGTATCTCGCACAGGGATAACGCTAGTTCGTCGAATGTTTGCGGCGACCACAACTAGTGGCCGCCGCAAAATTTATGAACGAAAAACCAATGCGTCGTCGGCAACATCAACGACAATCGTGTCGCCATCGCCGTAAGTGCCGTTCAAAATATCCATCGCTAACTGATCAGCAAGTTCACGTTGGATAATGCGCTTCAGTGGTCGAGCACCAAAAGCGGGATCGAAGCCATCAGCGGCCAACTTAAGTTTGGCGGCATCGGTAAGTTGCAAAGTGATCCGGCGTTGCGCCAAACGTTGAATCAATCCTTGTAACTGAATATCAACAATGTGGCCGAGGTCGTCTTGAGTCAACGGACGGAAGCGCACGATGTCATCAATGCGGTTGACGAACTCGGGCTTGAAATAATCCCGCGGATCTCCTGGCAAGTTAGACGTCATGATCAAGACCACATTGGTGAAATCAACCGTGCGACCTTGACCATCTGTTAACCGACCGTCGTCCAAGAGTTGAAGAAGCACATTGAAAACATCGGGATGCGCTTTTTCAATTTCATCTAACAGCACAACGGAATAAGGCCGACGACGAACAGCTTCAGTGAGTTGTCCACCTTCGTCGTATCCGACATAACCAGGGGGCGCACCCAATAAGCGAGAAACAGAGTGTTTCTCCATGTACTCGCTCATATCGATGCGCACCATTGCCCGTTCATCATCGAAAAGAAAATCAGCTAACGAGCGGGCAAGTTCGGTTTTGCCCACACCGGTCGGACCGAGGAAAAGGAAAGAACCAATTGGTCGGTTGGGATCGGATAGGCCAGCCCGTGAACGACGGATCGCATTCGCAACCGCCACTACGGCATCGTTTTGTCCAACGACACGCTCATGCAAAACCTCTTCGAGTCGAACAAGTTTCGACATTTCTCCTTCCATCAATCGCGCAACGGGAACTCCGGTCCACTTGCTGATGACTTCGGCAATGTCTTCTTCGTCAACTTCTTCTTTAAGCATCTTCTGCGTGGCTTGTAATTCATCCAACGCTTTCGATGCTTCAGCCACTTGACGCTCTAATTCAGGAAGTTGACCGAAACGAATTTCCGCCGCTTTTTCCAAATCATCTTCACGTTCAAGTTCACCGCGCCGATTTTCCAATTCTTCTTTCAACGTACGAATGCGATCAATGGCATCTTTTTCTGACTGCCAGTGAGCTTTCATACCGCTGATTTGTTCGCGCAGGTTTGCGAGTTCTTCGTCGAGTGCCGCTAAGCGCTCAACTGAAGCCTGATCCGTTTCTTTCGCTAAGGCAACGCGTTCGATTTCCAATTGCCGAATACGTCGTTCGACAACGTCGATCTCAGTGGGCATTGAGTCGATTTCAATCCGCAGTTTGGAAGCGGCTTCATCAACTAGATCGATGGCTTTATCCGGCAAGAAGCGGCCGGTTAAATAACGATCCGATAAAACGGCTGCACCCACTAACGCCGCGTCTTGAATACGAACACCGTGATGAACTTCATAGCGTTCCTTTAAGCCGCGCAAGATTGCAATCGTGTCTTCTACGGTGGGTTGTCCGACTAGCACTTGTTGGAAACGACGCTCCAGGGCCGGATCTTTTTCGATGTACTTGCGATACTCATCAAGCGTGGTGGCGCCGATCATCCGTAACTGACCACGGGCCAATAACGGTTTCAACATATTTCCTGCGTCCATTGAGCCTTCGGCTGCACCGGCGCCAACGACCGTATGCATTTCGTCAATGAATGTGATCACTTCACCTTCGGCATCGGTGATCTCTTTCAATACTGCTTTAAGGCGCTCTTCAAATTCACCACGGAATTTCGCGCCAGCCACCATGGACGATAAATCAAGCGAAATTAATCGTTTGTTTTTCAACGATTCCGGAACATCACCTTCGACGATGCGACGAGCTAAACCTTCAACGATGGCGGTTTTACCTACGCCCGGTTCGCCAATCAGCACTGGGTTGTTTTTGGTGCGGCGAGAGAGAACTTGGATCACGCGCCGAATTTCATCGTCACGACCGATGACTGGGTCAATTTTTCCGGCTCGCGCCGCTTCGGTGAGATCGCGTCCGTATTTCTCGAGCGCTTGATATTGATCTTCAGGATTTTGCGATGTGACCCGATGAGAACCGCGCACATCAACCAACGCCGTAAGTAAGTCGTCGCGGGAAATTCCAATGCGGCTGGCTAAAGCCAACAACAAATGCTCAGTCGAGATGTATTCATCATGAAGACCGCGTCGTTCTTCGTCGGCTTCATCAAGTAACGCAGTGAAATCTCGTCCAATTCGAGATTCACCACCGATCGCCGACGGTAATGCACGAACCGCGTCCTCAGCTTTATTGCGCAGTGTCAACGGTGACACGCCAACCTTTTGCAAGATCGGCAGCACTACACCCTCTTGTTGATTGAGCAGGCTGAGAAGAAGATGGTCCGGGGTTACCTCGGGATTGCTCGCTGCGCGCGCCGCCGAAAGGGCAGAGTTCACCGCCTCCTGAGTTTTAAGAGTCCAACGGTTCGGATCTAAAGCCATGAAATAAAAGCACTTCCTTGTTTGTATTGGTGGTTAGAACTGACCGAATAAACGTCGCAACGCTTCGGTCGAATCGCCAAATGGCGCAACTGCTTGACGTAATGGAACTAAATCAGCCCGTGATGAACGTTCAACTTGTGCAGCCAACAACGATGCTTGTTGTCGAATTGATTCAAGTTCACGTTCGGCTCGCGCTAAACGAGTTTCAAGTTCCAAAACTTTTTTGACTCCGGCCAAATTGAGACCTTCGTCGGTGAGTTCCTGAATACGACGTAAATGATCGATATCGGCTTGGCTATAGCGGCGCGACCCACCACTGGTACGAGCCGGTTCTAACAAACCTTTTCGCTCATAAATTCTCAGTGTTTGCGGATGCATTCCCGCTAATTCAGCGGCTACCGAAATGACATAAACGGCGTGTCTGGTATCTCGAGTCATATTCACACTCCCAGATGTTCACGAGTTGGAGCCGGCAGTTTTTCTGCCAATGCTTCGACGGCTTGACGTTGTTCATCAGTGAGATCCGAAGGAACGGCCACATGCACGGTGACTAGAAGATCGCCGGTATTTTTCTTGGTTGTTACACCACGGCCCTTCACCCGGAAAACTTTCCCAGATGGAGTTCCCGCCGGAATTTTCACCGTGACGGGTTTTCCTTCCATCGTCGGAATGGTCAACTTCGTTCCTAATGCCGCTTCAACAAATGAAACGGGAACGTTGACGATCAAATTGTTTCCATCGCGAGTGAAAACGGAATCGGCTTCGACATGAACGACGACATACAGATCACCGGCTGGTCCACCATTGCGACCAACGCCGCCTCGTCCTTTCAATCGAATTCGTTGTCCGTCAGCAACTCCCGCCGGAATTCTGACTTTGACTTCACGCGGTCGACGCTCAATTCCCTTACCGCGACAGGTTTGACACGGCGAAGTGATTTGCGTTCCCGCTCCACCGCAGGCTTGACACGGTGTTGAGAACGAAAACATTCCTTGGTTGTCGTCACGCACACCGCGACCACCACAAGATGCACATGTCGTTGGCATCGTTCCGGGTTTTGCTCCCGAACCATGACAAGTTGAACAAGGCATATCGCTGGTGAGATGCAGAGTTGTCTCTACACCGGTGTACGCATCGCGAAACGGAAGATGAAGTTCCGCTTCTAAATCGGTTCCGCGTTGTGGTCCGTTACTGCGTCCACGCTGACCACCGCGGCGACCGCCGCCGAAAAGTCCGCCTAGGAGATCGTTGATATCGGCGCCTTGGAAGTTGAATCCGCTGGGATCAAATCCTCCGCCGCCGAAACCACCACCGAAACCGGTCGGTCCCATTTTGCGAACTTCGTCGTATTCAGCGCGTTTCTTTTCATCTCCCACGACGTCATAGGCCGCGGAAACTTCTTTAAATTTTTCTTCTGCGACAGCATCACCGGGATTGGCATCGGGATGTAACTCCCGAGCCAACTTCCGGTACGCGCGCGTGATTTCCTTGGCGGTCGCCGTTTCCGGCACACCGAGGATCTCGTAGTAGTTCTTCTCGAACCACTCGCGCTGAGGAGCCATTAACCCTTTACTTTCACCATTGCCGGACGTAACACCCGGCTCTTCCATTGATAACCAATGCGGAGCGTCTCAGTAACAACTGGATCTCCACCATCACCTTCTTCATGCAAAACCGCTTCATGAAGATTGGGATCAAACGGTTCACCGGCGGGATCAAGGCGAATTAAACCTTCGCCACTTAAAAGATCGATCAGCATTTTGGCAATCGGTTCAACATCCGTTGCACCGTGACCAATCGCTGCATCACACGCATCTAAAACAATCACAAGTTTTTCAGCGATGTTTTCATTAGCGCGTTCTCGAACTTCGTCTTGATCTCGCAGTATTCGTTTTTTGTAGTTTTCGAATTCCGCCTTCACCCGTAAAAGGGTGTCGCGGAATTCATCACGTTCAGCGAGCAGTGCTTCAATATCAACGCTTTCAACAATTACTTCAGCGTCAATGAGTTCCTGCTCAGTAAGTTCGTCGGATGAAGTCTCTGTCGCCGCTTCATCATGTTCGTTTTCCATGATTGGCTTTCTCGACTTAGTTGTTTTCTTCGTCCACGATCTCAGCGTCTACGACATCATCATCATTTGGTGCCGATGACGTCGATGAAGTCTGTGAAGCCGAAGCCTGTTCGTAGAGTTTTTGTGAGAACTGTTGGCTGGCAGTCATCAACGCTTCCGTTGCTGCCTTAATTGCCTCGTTATCGGTTCCCGCAATAGCGGTTTTGAGATCCGCCAATTTGGCTTCCACGTTGGCTCGCTCATCGGCCGAAATCTTGTCGCCCTGTTCGTTCAACAGTTTTTCGGTTTGGTAGACGAGTGAGTCTGCAGAGTTACGAATATCGGCTTCTTCACGACGTCGACGATCTTCTTCGGCGTGCGCCTCGGCGTCTTTCACCATTTGGTCAATGGCGTCTTTCGACAATGAGGACTGACCGGTAATAGTCATCGACTGTTCTTTATTGGTGGCCCGGTCTTTCGCTGACACATGCACGATGCCGTTGGCATCGATATCAAATGTCACTTCAATTTGGGGAACGCCACGCGGTGCTGGTGGCAGATCAACTAATTGGAACTTGCCCAATGTCTTGTTGAACTGCGCCATTTCGCGCTCACCTTGCAGAACATGAATTTCCACTGACGGTTGATTGTCATCAGCAGTAGTGAAAACTTCCGTGCGTCGTGTGGGGATCGTGGTGTTGCGTTCGATGAGTTTGGTCATCACGCCACCTTTGGTTTCGATACCTAACGAAAGAGGAGTGACGTCAAGCAGCAACACGTCTTTCACTTCGCCCTTCAAAACGCCTGCTTGAACGGCGGCACCGATGGCCACAACTTCGTCCGGGTTAACACCCTTATGCGGGTCATTGCCGGTCATTTCTTTGACCAGATCAACAACAGCCGGCATACGCGTTGAACCACCGACGAGAACAACGTGATCCACATCGCCCTTGGTTAAACCAGCATCGGTAATTGCTTGTTCAAACGGAATCTTGCAACGTTGCAATAGATCGCTCGTGAGATCTTGGAACTTCGCACGCGTCAACTGCTCGTCGAGATGCAAAGGACCATCAGGGGTTGCAGTGATAAACGGCAAGTTGATTTGTGTTTGCTGTACTTGCGAAAGTTCAATCTTCGCTTTTTCAGCCGCTTCCTTCAGACGTTGCACAGCCATGTTGTCTTTCGACAAATCAATTCCATGTGCAGTCTTAAATGAATCGACTAACCAATCGATGATGCGTTGATCCCAATCGTCACCACCAAGATTGGTATCGCCATGGGTCGACTTCACTTCGAAAACACCATCGCCGATTTCCAAAACGGAAACGTCGAACGTGCCGCCACCTAAGTCGAAAACCAAAATGGTTTGATCATTGGTTTCCTTATCGAGGCCATAGGCCAACGCGGCAGCAGTTGGTTCATTGATAATGCGCAACACTTCGAGACCGGCGATTTGACCCGCTTCTTTGGTCGCTGTGCGTTGTGCATCATCGAAATACGCCGGAACCGTAATGACAGCCTGGGTCACGGTGTCACCGAGATAGGCCTCGGCATCGCGCTTCAACTTCATCAAGGTACGGGCGGAAATTTCCTGGGCGGTATAGGCCTTGCCATCAATATCGATGGTCCAATTGGTGCCCATATGTCGTTTCACCGAACGAATTGTGCGATCGGGGTTGGTAATTGATTGGCGTTTCGCCACTTCACCCACCAGAACTTCACCGTTTTTGGCAAACGCCACCACTGAAGGTGTGGTGCGGCTGCCTTCGGCATTGGGGATGACGACGGGGTCGCCGGCCTCGAGAACCGAGACCACTGAGTTGGTAGTTCCAAGGTCGATACCGACTGCCTTGGGCATAATTGCTCCTTTTATTTCTTTTGCTAGTGCTTTATTGGGGGGTACTTGGGTTGAGTGGCTCAAGCCAGAAAACTTGAGCGTGACCATAACAACTTTCAAAACGCCCAATCCATTCCCGAAACGAGAAATTTTTTGGAAAAATTTTTGGACGGCGATCTAGGGCAGACTGGGACCATGTCGGAAAACTCCACCCTGATCCTTTTACGCCATGGCCAAAGCACCTGGAATCTCGAGAATCTGTTCACCGGTTGGTACGACGCTGATCTGACCGAGGCTGGTCAGGCTGAAGCGGCAGCAGCCGGCGAGGCTTTGGACGAAGCCGGAATTGCCCCCACCGTGGTCCATACCTCGCTTCAAACTCGGGCCATCCGAACAGCCAATTTGGCCCTTGACCGGATGGGGCGTTTATGGCTTCCCGTGCGACGGTCCTGGCGCCTGAACGAACGCCATTACGGCGACCTCCAAGGCCAGAACAAAAAAGAGGCCACCGACAAGTTTGGCAAGGATCAAGTTTTCGAATGGCGTCGTTCCTATGACATTCCGCCGCCTCCGTTAGACAACGATGATCCGCGTCATCCCCGTTTTGATGATCGCTATGCGAACTTGCCCGCCGATGTTTTACCGGCGTCGGAATGTTTGGCCGATGTTGTGAAGCGAATGCTTCCCTATTGGTATGACGACATCGTTCCGGATTTACGGGCCGGCAATGTTGTCTTGGTTGTGGCTCACGGCAATTCACTGCGCGCCTTAATTAAACATCTCGATGGAATTTCCGATGAAGCAATTGCCGATGTGAACTTACCGACCGGTGTTCCGATTCATTACGAATTAAACGAGTCGATGACGCCAACGAAAAAACTTTCGTTGGAACAGCGTTATGTCGGCGATGCCGAAAAAGCAAAAGCCGCCGCCGAAGCGGTAGCAAAACAAGCCGGTTAAAAACCCCTATTTTTATTGACTTTTTACGCCGAAACTTGTTGGTGATCAGCAACGCGCAGTGATTCAGTTTGCGCGGTCGAATTTGTTTGCGGTTCCAATAAATATCCGCGGGAACGAACGGTCTTAATTACAAGACCGATTTCCGCAATCCGTCGACGTAAACGCAACATGTGCACATCAAGTGCGTTGCGACCCGGCGCGCCACTGGGCCAACCACTTTTCGCCAATTGCTCGCGACTTACCACCGCACCAATTCGATCTAAGAGTGACGCCATCAAACGCGCCTCC
This sequence comes from Actinomycetota bacterium, assembly GCA_041183205.1. Lineage (GTDB taxonomy): Bacteria > Actinomycetota > Acidimicrobiia > Acidimicrobiales > Acidimicrobilacustridaceae > Acidimicrobilacustris. The sequence goes on from JBEGMF010000015.1 coordinate 135,705, forward strand.
ACCGGCGGCAACGAAACCCAGTTGCCACCACTGCGCAGCACACCATCGTGATCAAGACGTGCGCCGCCATTGGCATGTGTCTCGGCCCGCGCCAACACGGTGCGGCAACGCGTGTCGATGTCATCTTGGGTGGCCGGTAAACGAATCCAGTCCTCACAACAATCCTCAACAACCGGAGCTGGCTGCTCGGCGTCGACAAGCAGAACGCGCGGCATCCCCGCCATTGCGAGACTTAATCGACGGTCCTGTTCGGCCGGCCAGCGCAAGAGTGCGATATCCATGTCGTCACACGGTACGAGGCAGGTGTTTCTTGCATATTTCCAAAAGGTGAAAGGTTCGGGTTTGACCCTTTTGGTCGGGATTTCCCCATTTTCCAAGCAAAACTGGCGGGCAGTACCTATGCTTCAGGTATGGCACGCGACACATGGCTCGATCATTTGGCACAGGTTCCACTTTTCGCCGAATGCGATAAAAAACAACTCCAACAAGTGGCAGCCGCCACAATCGAGTTATCCGTTGAACCGGGAAAGGTCCTCGTTCGAGAGGGCGATGCCGGTCACGAATGTTTCATCATTGTGAGCGGAACAGCGACCGTCACCAGTGATGGCAAAACCATTGCCAATATTGGTCCGGGTGCCGTCGTGGGCGAGTTGGCTCCACTTTCGGGATTACCCCGCACCGCAACCGTGACCGCCGATTCGACCATGGAAGTCTTGGTTCTCGCTCAGCGCGAACTGAACGGACTTTTAGATGAGGTTCCAGGTTTCGCCGCTCAGTTGTTACGCAGTCTGGCCAAACGAGTAGCCGACGAACACTAAATCTCGGTGAGGGTTCAGTCGATCGGTCGCGAGTAGCGTGGAGAGCGCTATGGATCGCAAGAAAATAAAAGGCCCTCATCTCGTTTTGTTGTTCGGCGTGGCCTTCGCGCTCGTCACTGCCCTGTCCGGAATTGCCGGTGCGGTATTTGAACAACATGGTGATGATCCCGTCACCCGCGAAGTCTTCGGTGGAATTCCTGACGCACTGAAAATTGCGTTTTATGTAATGACACCGATCCTGCTTATTTACGGAGCCATTATTTTCGGCAGCCGTGTAAAGAACTGGACCCGCGGTAAGCCTGATAATCGCAAGACCACGGCGAAAAACGTCAAGCGTCGCCTCGCCGATTTCCGCGCCGGCGTTTATATGCAAACCCTTTTGCGTGATCCCGCCGCCGGCATCATGCATTCACTTATTTATTTCTCATTTTTAGTGTTGCTCGCCGTCACCACGATCTTGGAAATCAACCACCAATTGCCGAATTCGTGGAAGTTCCTCAATGGCCGTGTGTACATGGCGTATTCGTTCATCGGTGATCTCGCTGGCTTGTGTTTATTCGTTGGCGTTATGTGGGCCATCGTGCGTCGCTATATCCAACGCCCGTATCGCATCCGCATTAAATCGAAGCCCGAACATGCAGTTATTTTGGGCATTTTGTTGGCAATTACCGTTACCGGTTTTGGCACCGAGGCTTGGCGAATTGCTGAAACAGGAATGCCGTCATTTGAGAAATGGTCGTTCGTTGGTTACCCGATCGCCACGCTGATCGAAAACAATTCCAACTTGGCCGGCGCACACCAAGTGTGGTGGGTGCTGCACATCCTTACGTTCTTCGCTTTCTTGGTCATCCTTCCCGTGACGATGTTGCGTCATATGTTCACGTCACCTTTGAACATGTACTTGAAAGACCGTGAGCGCCCCAAGGGTGCAATGAAGCCGATGCCGAACTTGATGGAAACCGAATTGGAAACATTCGGTGCATCAACCATCGAAGACTTCACGTGGAAACAACTTCTCGATACTGATGCCTGCACAATGTGCGGCCGCTGCACATCGGTCTGCCCGGCTCATGCCACTGGTAAACCACTTGATCCACGTGAAATCGTTTTAAAGACCGGCGAGGTCATGGCGGCCACGGGCGATCCCAAAGTTTCGCCACCAATCGGCGTTGTTCCCGAGATCACCATCGGCGCCAACTCTCTCTTCGAACGCATTACGCCAGAAGAAATCTGGGCCTGCACATCATGTAAAGCCTGCGATGAAAACTGTCCGGTGAACATTGAAATTCTCGACAAGATCCTCGACATGCGTCGTTACTTGTCGCTTATGGAATCAAACTTCCCCACCGAGTTAGGTAACGCCTATCGCTCGATGGAGAACTCCGGCAACCCATGGGGAATGAGCCAGAACGATCGCGCTGATTGGGCCAGCAAATTCGAGGGCATTGAAATCCTCGATGGTTCAAGTCCGCTTGAAGCCGACTACCTCTACTGGGTGGGTTGCGCCGGTTCGTTCGACGATAAGAACAAAAAAGTCACGCAAGCAATGGCGCAACTTTTACATCGCGCCGGCGTTTCGTTCTCAATTCTTGGACCATCGGAAATGTGTACCGGTGATCCCGCTCGTCGTTCCGGTAACGAATACATCTTCCAAATGTTGGCGATGCAAAACATTGAAACATTGAACGGAATGGGCGTGAAGAAAATCATCACGCAGTGTCCGCATTGTTTCAACACACTTGCCAACGAATACCCGCAATTAGGCGGCAATTACGAAGTTGTTCATCACAGCCAGTTCCTTGAACATCTCATCGACACCGGCAAACTTGATCTTTCGAATGCTCGCTTGGAAGAGCGCGTTGTGTACCACGACTCTTGTTATTTAGGACGCCATAACGATGTGTATATGGCTCCGCGCAAAGTCATTGGTTCACTCGGTGGCGTTGAAATCGTTGAAGCATCTCGTAACGGAACCAAAGGCATGTGTTGTGGTGCCGGCGGTGCGCGTATGTGGATGGAAGAAAGCACCGGCAAACAGGTGAACATCGAACGTTCGCAAGAACTCTTACGAACTGGTGCAACCAAGATCGCAGTTGCCTGTCCGTTCTGTTACATCATGATTGATGATGGTGTGAAGGCCCAGGGAGTTGAAGAAGACGAAGTCCGCGTGGCTGATATCTCGATGCACATTCTCGAAGCCCTCGAAAACGCAGAGCGAAACGAAAGTTCACTGCCTTCCTAAGGTCGAAATAATCGACCAAATTGAAATTCTTTTTTGAAAGTTAAAATTATTTCCATATTTGAACTGAGTTCTGTAGTGTCTCTTTTCGAGGCCCCGGAACCTTCCAAAAAGCCTCAACTACAGGGGGCGCATGGAGGAACCGTGCTACCCAACTCAACAACTATGGAGGCTCCAATGAGCGAATCAGAAAGCAAGCGTTTTATCGAAGCTGTCAAGGCCGACTCGGCACTCAGCGAAAAGTTAAGCGCAATGCAAAGCAACCCCAAGGCTCTTCTTGACGAAGTAAAGCGTCTCGGCTTCGACTGCACCGCAGACGAAATCCGTGAAGAGTTCCTTTCCGATATCGGTCAACACCTTGACGAAAAAGAATTGCAAGACGTTGCCGCTGGCTTGTCAAAGGGCGCCATTGCCGGTATCGCCGTTGGTGGAACCGTTGCTGCTGGTGCAGCCGTTGCTGGTGTAACTATTGCTGCTGTTGCCGTGAGCGCAGCCGCTGGTGCAGCAATCTAATCGTTCAAAATCTGACTAATAGTCAATTTGAAAGTGGGCCCTTATCTTCGGATAGGGGCCCACTTCATATTTCATGATGCGTTTCATATCGCGGTAGTAACGCGTCGCAATGCGCGTTGAACTTGTTATGAAAATCGAAAACGAACTAGCGAAAGTTTTCCCAGTAACGACTTGGACGGGGACCAACTTGGCCTTGATATTTCGAACCCACTGCTGAGGATCCATACGGATTTTCAGCAGCAGTTGTCATCTGGATAAATGAGATCTGTCCGATTTTCATACCCGGATAAAGCGTGATGGGCAGATTGGCCACATTGGAAAGTTCCAATGTCAATTGTCCATCCCAACCGGCATCAACAAAACCTGCGGTTGAGTGAATCAATAATCCCAAACGACCAAGACTCGATTTTCCTTCAAGACGAGCGACAAGATCGGGTGGAAGGGCAACACGCTCGCTGGTCGAACCTAAAACAAATTCACCGGGATGAAGAATGAATGTGTCATCAGGACCGATCTCGACGAGTTCGGTGAGCTCTTCCAAATTTTGCTTCACGTCGATGTAACCCATTGTGTGGTTACGGAAAACGCGAAAGTAACGATCAATATGTAAGTCAACTGACGAAGGCTGCACGCACGATGGATCGAAAGGTTCGATCACAATGCGGCCCGCGGCAATTTCCTCTCGAATGGTTCGGTCAGAAAGAATCACAGAGCGCAGGCTAGTCGTTAGACCGACGCAGGTCCGGAGTTCGGAATGCCGGGCATGTCCTTCATATATGACTTTTCTTCGACCCGTTTAGCAATACGCCAACCTTCCGGCGTGCGCACCATTTCATCCACATACCAAAGGCCGCAGGTGAAAATTGCCGTCTCTTCGCCCATGGGCATGATCATCGGGTTATGACAAATCGTCTTCACTTTGGCGGTATCGCCATCGAGTTGGATTTGGCTTGTGGAGATCATGTGCTGAAACGACGCAAACATCGGCATCGTTTCTTTGAGGTAGGCGATGGTTTCATCCACACCGGCAACCGGCCCGCCGAACACGGAGTAGTCAATAGAAGCATCCGGCGTGAAAATCGTTTTGAATTCGTCGAAATTGCGATGATCGACTGCGTAGCAATAGCGAACCAGAAGATCCTGGATCTCCATACGATCCGAAATTTCCTCAAGACTCATTGGCATAGCGTTCCCTCCCTCGTAGTGGTCTGATGGTAGAGCCGAGAGGACCATTCATGTGGGCCAAAGTCGGATCCGCTGAATTTGGCAACTTTGTCGCCGGAATTAATGCTTAAAATTATTATCATTACTGAACTTTCGTCAGTACACTTCCTGACAATTCCCTTTTCATAAGTACGCCATACTCACTCTTCTACGCAGCAACTGGATGCCCCATGAGCGAATCCGAAGCAAACCGACTCTTGTCCGACCTCGCCGAAAACCCAGGACTCAACGACACCTTGCTCTCAATGCAAGAGAGTCCAAAAAAGATCTACGAACTTTTAACTGATTTGGGTTACAGCGCCACACCGCATGAAATTCGTGAAGCAATCATTGAACAAATGATGGACAAACTCACGCCCGCGCAATTGCAATCACTCGCCGCGGGATTAAGCAGCGATACCAAAGGAACAATTTCCGCCTTCGGTGGTCC
>JBEGMF010000016.1:0-72914 GCA_041183205.1 Actinomycetota bacterium
GCGTTGATCTCTTTAACGACTCGTTCAGCGATCATGCGATCACGTTCAGAGAGGTTTAAATCCGCCAAAGTGCGGGCCGCATCGCCAATCGACATTTCGCAAATTTCGGCAATCGAATGACCATCAATCGTTACGCCCAATGAAAACGGAGCTAAACGTGACCCATCACAATCGGGGCATGGCACTTCGCGCATGTAACCCTCGATTTGCTCACGTTGGGCATCGGATTCGGAATCGGTATGCCGCCGCTGCAGCCACGGCACGACACCTTCAAAACGCGCATCGTAGGAGCGTTGACGACCATAGCGATTGCGATAACGAACCTGCACTCGACCAGTGGCGCCGGTGCCATAAAGAAGAAGTTTTTGATCTTTCTTGTGCAATTGCCCGAACGGAACATCCATCGGAATTTCGTAGACATCGCAAACTGATTCCAACAGCCGCCCAAAATATTGCGTGCGTGCCGAAGCCCACGGAGCAATAGCTCCCTCTTCAAGACTTAGATCTTTATCGGGAATTACTAACTCGGGATCTACTTCATATTTCGTGCCGAGACCATCGCATGAACTGCAGGCACCATAGGGAGAATTGAAAGAAAAATTGCGTGGCGCTAATTCGTCATAACTCGCACCGCAACTAGGACATCCAAGATGCTGCGAAAACGTAAGAATTTCATCGTCAAGACCAGAGTCATCCCCATGGCCAACGATCTGCACTTCGGCTACACCTTCAGCCAAACGCAAAGCCGTTTCTAATGAATCAGTTAGACGCCGGTCGATGCCCGACTTTTTCACTAAGCGATCCACCACTACTTGAATGGTGTGCTGTTCGTAACGCGCCAGTTCGAGTTTGTCGGTGAGTTCGTGCAATTCGCCGTCGATGATGGCACGAGCAAAACCCTGTGAGGCCAAATCAGCCATCAAGGTGTCGTACGTTCCTTTGCGACCTCGCACAACAGGCGCCAAAACTTGGAAACGAGTTCCTTCCGGAAGTTCGAGGACACGATCAACAATTTGTTGCGGTGTCTGTCGTTTAATGACCGAACCATCTTTCGGACAATGAGGTACGCCGATACGGGCATAGAGCAAACGGAGATAGTCGTAGACCTCAGTGATCGTCCCCACTGTCGAACGGGGATTACGCGAGGCCGACTTTTGATCGATGGAAATTGCAGGCGATAAACCTTCGATGAAATCAACATCGGGCTTATCCATTTGTCCCAAAAACTGACGGGCATACGCCGAGAGGGATTCGACGTAACGGCGTTGACCTTCGGCATAAATCGTGTCGAACGCTAAGGAAGATTTTCCAGATCCGGAGAGTCCGGTAAAGACAATGAGACGATCACGGGGTAACTCGACCGAGACGTTTCGTAAATTGTGTTCGCGAGCCCCTCGCACCACTAATTGATCCACTGCGGAAGCATAGGGGGCGGACGAGCAACTTTGATTCGCCCAAGCCCAAATCGTTTAGTGCGCTTCTCGCATTTCTCGCCGTAATTCGTTGATTTCGTCGCGTAAGCGGGCCGCGTATTCGAAACGTAGGTCGCCAGCGGCTTCCTTCATCTCTTCTTCAAGGGTTTGTATTAGTCGGCCCAACTCATCGGGCGGCAGATTCGCAAACTCATTTGTGCGGGTCGGACGCTTCGAACGACGGTCTTTGCCCGGAATCGGCGTCTCGGTGGAACCGCGCAAGGTGGCCAAAATATCGGTGACCGCTTTACGCACCGTTTGCGGATCAATGCCATGTTCGGCGTTATAGGCCTGCTGCAAACCGCGTCGACGATTCGTCTCTGAAATCGCTCGCTGCATCGAATCAGTAATGGAATCGGCGTACATGATCACTTGGCCGTCAACATTTCGGGCGGCTCGTCCGATGGTTTGCACTAACGATGTTTCCGAGCGCAAGAATCCTTCTTTATCGGCGTCCAATATGGCAACCAAAGAAACTTCTGGCAGATCCAAACCTTCACGCAGAAGATTGATACCGATAAGCACATCAAATTCGCCGAGGCGTAAGTCGCGCAAAATTTCAATGCGCTCAATGGTGTCGACTTCGGAATGCAGATAGCGGACACGCACGCCCATCTCGAGCAAATAGTCAGTGAGATCCTCGGCCATCTTCTTGGTGAGCGTCGTGACGAGGACGCGATCACCTTTCGACACTGTTTTTTCGATCTGCGCCATTAGATCGTCAATTTGTCCTTTGGTGGGTTTGACGATGACTTCGGGATCGACCAATCCCGTTGGCCGCACAACCTGCTCAACAATGGCGTCGGAATTTTCCAACTCGTATGGTCCGGGCGTCGCCGAAAGAAACACCACCTGTCCAACACGAGCCATCACTTCATCAAAAGTCAATGGTCGGTTATCGGCGGCCGATGGCAAACGGAATCCATGCTCGATCAACGTTTGTTTGCGCGAACGGTCACCGGCGTATTGGCCACGCAACTGCGGAACTGCCTGATGACTTTCATCGAGAACAACCAAAAAGTCGTCAGGAAAATAGTCAAGCAAGGTGAATGGGGGCTCGCCGGGCGATCGTCCATCAATCGGCGCCGAGTAATTCTCGATTCCGTTGCAAAAACCAAGTTCGGCCATCATCTCGAGGTCGTATTGCGTGCGCATCCGCAATCGTTGCGCTTCCAATAACTTTCCTTCGGCTTCAAACTTGGCGAGTTGTTCTTGTAGTTCAGCTTCAATGCGCGCCATTGCCGCGCGCATTCGCTCTTCACCCGCCACATAATGAGTGGCGGGAAAAATTACCAATTCATCGAGTTCGGAAATTTTCTCACCGGTAACGGGATTGACGATTTGAATTCGTTCTACTTCGTCGCCAAAGAGCTCAATACGAACAACATTTTCGTCATAGGCGGGATGCACCTCGATGGTGTCTCCCCGAACGCGGAAATTTCCGCGGATCAAATTCATATCATTGCGGTCATATTGAATCTCGACGAGGCGCTGCAAAATGGCGCGTTGCTCATGAGATTCCCCTTTTCGCAAAACGAGAAGTTGATCGCGATATTCCTCGGGTGAACCAAGGCCATAAATGCATGACACGGATGCCACCACAATGGTGTCGCGCCGAGTTAACAACGCCGATGTCGCCGCATGACGTAAACGATCGATCTCATCATTCACCGAAGAATCTTTTTCGATATACGTATCGGAGGCCGGCATGTACGCCTCCGGTTGGTAGTAGTCGTAGTACGAAACGAAATATTCCACGCGGTTGTCAGGAAAAAATTCGCGAAATTCGTTGGCCAACTGCGCCGCTAGCGATTTATTTGGCGCCATCACGAGTGTTGGACGTTGCAACTTTTCTATTGTCCATGCGATCGTTGCGCTTTTACCTGAACCAGTAATGCCCAAAAGCGTTTGAAAACGATGGCCAGATTGAATGCTGTCAACAAGTTCAGAAATGGCGCGTGGTTGGTCCCCCGCCGGCTGAAATTCGGAGACCATACGAAAAGGAGGCACGGTTGAGAGTGTAGGGAGCATTCGACGGTGCCCGGCCCGCCAAGGTCTAACCTTGGGGCGGCAACGAAGGGATATCTATGCGCGACGCACTTGGTTCGGTGCAATCAGTTCTAGTTCTTGGCGGAAATTCCGAGATAGCGGTTGCGATCGTCGATCGATTAGTAGAGCAACGATGCAAAAAGGTGCTTCTTGGCGTGCGCTCTCCGGCCTCAGCCGCAGCAACCTTGACTCGTCTTCGTGGCGCGGGAGCGGAAGCTGACGCCATTGTCTTTGATGCGCTTGACAGCGCCTCACACGAACAAGTCATTTCACAGGCTGCACAGCAACTGGGCGATCTCGACATGATCATTCTCGCCTTCGGTGTGTTGGGCGCGCCCGAGCCGTTAAACGCCGGTATCGACGATGCCGTTGGTGTAGCGATGGCCAATTACGTGGGCTCAGTGAGCGCCGGCATGGCTGCCGCGCAACAACTACGCAAACAAGGGCACGGCATTTTGATGGCGATTAGTTCGGTGGCGGGCGTACGCGCTCGGGCGGACAACTTTGTTTACGGATCTTCAAAGTCAGGAATGGATCAATTCGCGCAAGGTTTAGGCGATGCGTTGATTGGCACCGGCGCACGAGTCGTCATTGTGCGGCCGGGCTTCGTTCATACCAAGATGACTGAAGGCATGAAAGCGGCTCCGTTCGCGACGACGCCCGATGCCATTGCTGATGTCGTCATTAAGGGACTGGGTCGCAATAAGCGCGTCATTTGGGCGCCCCCGATTATGGGACCGCTCTTCACAACGCTGCGCCATCTTCCCAACGCGTTATGGCGAAAACTGGCGCGGGGCTGATGAAGGTATCTGTTTTTCTTCTCGGGCTCTTACGGGAACTTCGTCCGAAACAATGGATGAAGAATGTTTTGGTGTTTGCAGCACCCGTTGCGGCCGGCGTTTTCAACGAAGGCGGCACCGAACTACGCGCGTTCGGAGCATTCGGCTGCTTTTGTGCTGCAGCCAGTGCAACCTATGTCATCAATGACGTCTTTGATGTTGAGTCGGATCGACGTCATCCTGTCAAACGGAATCGTCCTATTGCTGCCGGAATCATCGGCGTCCCGTTCGCCATTTTTGTCGCAGTTGTTTTATTAGCGGTCGCTATTGGTGGTGCATTCGCTATTCGACGCGATTTTGGTTACACCATCCTCGCTTATCTCGCACTCACCACGGTCTATTCGATTTGGCTCAAGCACATGCCAATTCTTGACATCGTGGCGGTAGCGGCGGGTTTTGTTTTACGCGCCATTGGTGGCGCGACCGCCACTGGACTTCCCATTTCCGAATGGTTCTTTACGGTGACAAGTTTCGGTGCCCTATTCATGGTGGCCGGAAAACGTGCGGGCGAATTATCTGAACTCTCTGATGATGCGCAATCAATTCGTCCGGTCTTAGCCGCCTACACGCCGAATTTTTTGAATTACTTACGGGCCGTCTTTTCCGCTGGCGTCATTGTCACCTATTGCCTTTGGGCATTCTCATCGGCCAATGACGTTGCCAGCGGCGGCGTTTTGTTCCAACTTTCAATCATTCCGTTCGCCATTGCCATCCTGCGCTACGCACTTCTTTTAGAACAAGGCAAGGGTGCTGAACCCGAGAATCTGGTTCTGTCCGACATCACCTTGTTGGTCTCAGGCGCTGCTTGGGCCATCATTTATGCCTGTGCCGTCTACGCCTCCTGAACCGGCAGCCCAACGGGCTGTTCCCCAACTTTCGGAACTTTCCGGTTGGGGACGCACTGCGCCAAGCGGTGCCGATCGTCGTCGACCCACATCGCAAATTGAATTACGGCGCGCGCTCCCCACAACATCAGCGCGCGGTCTCATTGCGCGCGGTCTGGGTCGCTCGTACGGTGACGCCGCGCAGAACGCCGGTGGCGTTGTTTTAGAAACAACTGATGTCGCCTCATTCACGATTCATGAATCTCATCCCGATGATGCGGAAGTTCTCGTTACCGCTGATGCGGGCGTGAGTTTGGATCGCCTCTTGCATTCGTTAGTTGCACAAGGACTCTTTGTGCCGGTCACACCCGGAACTCGCTATGTCACTGTTGGCGGTGCCATTGCCGCAGACATTCACGGCAAGAATCATCACCATAAAGGTTCGTGGAACAACCACATGGTGTCACTCACCATGCAAATGGCCGACGGCTCAATTCGCACAATTGGTCCCGATAAAGAGCCTGAACTTTTTTGGGCCACAGCCGGCGGTATGGGTTTAACCGGCGTCATTTTGGAAGCGACTTTTAAATGTCCGCGCATTGACTCTTCGCAATTACTTGTCGATACCGATCGAGCCAAAGATCTTGATGAAATTTGCGACCTCATTCTCACCGGCGATCATCTCTATGACTATTCAGTCGCTTGGATTGATCTCATGGCTACTGGCTCGTCGATGGGGCGTTCAGTGCTTACACGAGGGCGTTTTGCCACGGCGAGTGAAGCAGCACCGAAACTCGGTAACGATCGATTCGCCTACAAAGCCGGCGAATTGGTAACCGCTCCGCCCGTTTTCCCATCGGGTGTGCTCAATAAATGGACCGTGCGCGCTTTTAATGAGTTGTGGTTCCGCAAAGCCCCGCAACAACGACGTGATGAATTACAAACCATTCCGACGTTCTTCCATCCGCTCGATATGGTGCGCGATTGGAACCGTATTTACGGGCCAGGCGGCTTTTTGCAATGGCAATTTGTCATTCCTTTTGGCGCTGAAGAAACACTGAAAACAATTGTCGAAGAACTCAGCGCCTCCGGATGTCTTTCGTTTTTGGCCGTGTTGAAAACATTCGGACCGGCCAACCCCGCTCCCCTTTCATTCCCGTCAGCGGGTTGGACATTGGCGCTCGATATTCCCACTGGCATTGACGGCTTAGCGCAACTTCTCGATCGACTCGACGAGAAAGTTGTTGAAGTGGGCGGTCGCATTTATTTAGCCAAAGACAGCCGAGTTCGTCCCGAATTGTTACCGGCGATGTATCCACGGATCGATGAATGGCGCGCTATCCGTCATGCCGTTGATCCGAATGGCGTTTTCCAAAGCGATTTGGCCCGCCGTTTAGGTTTATAAATCGCTAACTCGTTTTGGATTGAATCCAATCCCAAAGTTTGTCGATTTCAATCATTAATTCTTCTTGTGTTCCATCATTCGGAACTATCCACGCTGCTTCAGCGCGTCGTTCTTCACGAGTCGCTTGCAATTTCATGCGTGAACGGGCGTCTTCTGCTTTGAAACCGCGAAATTCCACTAATCGTTGAACGGCAATTTCCGGATCGGTATCAACGACGATGATGCCTTCGGTTTCATACGCCTTTGACTCAACTAACAATGGAACATCCAGGATCACAATGTGATCCGTTGAACGCTCTTGTTCGATGCGACGATCGATTTCCTCGCCGACTTTGGGATGAACAATCGCATTCAACGCTTTCAGTTGCTCAGGATCGTTAAAGACAATATCGGCCACGTTTTGACGATTAAGTGTTCCGTCATCATTCAAAATGCCATCACCGAAATGTTCAACCATCGCCGCCAACACGGCGCCGCCCGGCGATTGCAGTTCCCGCACCACCTGATCGGCATCGATCACAATCGCACCACGGCGCGCTAATTCACTTGAGACAGTTGATTTTCCGGAACCTATGCCACCGGTAAGGCCGAGCAATAACACGGTCTGACCGTAGCAAATAGGCCAAACGGATCATTTCAAAAAATCATGAAGAAATGGCTCCGGTTTTCGCGTTATTGGCCGATACCCAATACGGGACAGGTCCACTGCCCCAGCACTATCAAAAAGCAAAGAAGGAGTTTCCATGGCTTTCGCACCACCTTCGCATTCGGATTGGCGGGGCTATCCAGTGAACATCACGCGCCGCGAACAAGAAGTGCTGCAAGCAATTTGTGATGGATGTTCAACGCCACAAGTCGCTGACCGCCTCTACTTATCGCAAAAGACAGTCAAGAATCACTTGGCGTCGATTTACCAAAAGTTGGACACGCCTGACCGCACTCAAGCAGTGTTGTCTGCTCTGCGAATGGGGATTGTGACGTTGTGATTGATCGGCGATCGGCGGGGATTACTCCTCGCTGGTCGCCGCTTCATTTTGTGATGACAGCACCGGCGGAACCGAGGTGTCGCCTTGTTCGGCGAAGTATTCGGCCCAAGCCTCTTGGGCTTCGGTCGTGGTTTCGGTGCCGATGTAGTTACCCGCATCGTCAAAGGCGTGGGTGCCGAACGCTTCTTGATATTCAGCGGCAACGACACCACCTTCGGCAGCCTGCTTGATTGAGAGGCTGATGCGACGACGTTGCAGATCGAGATCAATGATCTTCACCCACAACTCTTCACCGGGAGCAACTACTTGCTCGGGAAGATCGACATGGTGGGCCGACATTTCGGAGATATGCACCAGACCTTCGATGCCATCGCCGACCTGTACAAACGAACCGAACGGAACGAGTTTGGTGACACGGCCGTAGACCAGTTCGCCGACCTGATGAGCGGTGGCGAATTCTTGCCACGGATCTTGTTGCGTGGCCTTCAACGAAAGGCTGATGCGTTCACGATCGAGATCAACTTCAAGAACTTGAACTTCGATTTCGTCGCCAACCTGCACAACGGAACCTGGGTGGTCGACATGCTTCCATGACAACTCAGAAACGTGGACCAATCCGTCCATGCCGCCGAGGTCAACGAAGGCACCGAAGTTGACCACCGATGAAACAACGCCACGACGATTTTCGCCTGGCTTCAAGTTGGCAAGGAAGTCTTCGCGTTGTTCTTTTTGCGTCTCTTCCAACCAACCACGACGAGAAAGCACAACGTTGTTGCGGTTCTTGTCGAGTTCGATGATCTTTGCTTCCAAAGTGCGACCGACATACGGCGCTAAATCACGTACGCGACGCAATTCAACCAGTGAAGCCGGCAAGAAGCCACGTAAACCGATGTCGAGGATGAGACCGCCCTTAACGACTTCGATAACCGGGCCGCTGACAACGCCATCGTCGTCTTTGATCTTTTCGATCGTGCCCCAAGCGCGTTCGTATTGGGCGCGCTTTTTGGAGAGAACTAAACGACCGTCTTTGTCTTCCTTTTGCAGAACTAAGGCTTCAAGACGATCACCCATTGAAACAATTTCGTTGGGATCGACATCGTTACGAATTGAAAGTTCACGAGAAGGAATAACGCCTTCCGACTTGTAACCGATATCTAATAAGACTTCATCGCGATCAACTTTGACCACGGTTCCTTCAACAATTTGTCCGTCTTCAACTTCAACCATGGTGGCGGCGTATGCATCATCAAGTGATTGACCACCAAGGTCATCAACTGTCACCTGACGCGGAACGTATGTGCCATCAGGATTAAAACTCCCCATCACTGAGTTATCGCCGGCTGATGTATCGGCGACGGTGGTCTCGCTACCGGATTGCGGTGCGGTTGCTTCGGGGGTTGACTGCTCGGACAAGGGAAACTCTCTTCGGACGGATAAGGAATCGTGGGTGGATAAGGACCTGCTCGCTAAGCGCGAAGCAGCCCCAAAGCGTAGACCGTTGTCCACAGGTACCGCCAACGCGCTGCGTATTTGTCGAGTTGGGAATCAGCGACGTGCGATCAGTAAAAACTCGGGACGATCTAATTCGGGTGTCCGAGCCGCATAGTCACCGGGTGTGACCGACCAAATATGCAGTGGCGTAAGGCCGGCTCGTTCTGCCAAAAGTCGCAGTTCACGAGGGGTAAAGCATGTTGTCCACAGATCTTTTTCGACCTCTTGGCCCTGAGGAGTGCGCAGAATCGTGCGCTCATGGTTGACCCCGGCTTCGACATCGAACTCGTCGAATTCCTCGAGCCAACGAATTTGGAAATAGGCCGAGAAAGCCGACAGCGCTAACACGCCCGAAGGTTTAAGTGCTCGTGCCATGCCGGCCAAAACGAAAGCGTCGGGGTCGAGACGTGTCTCGGTTCCACCGCCGGATAAACCGAACGCGCCTTGGCAAAGAGAAATGACGGCATCGAATTCGGATTCAAATGGAAGTTGACGCGCGTCCATTCGTAGAAACGTCGCCAACGCCGGCGCGTTTTCGTTGGCTAAGTCAATGAACGTTTGTGCGATATCGACACCTACGACATGTATTCCGCGCTCTGCTAACGCAATGGCATGTCGTCCCGGACCGCAACCGACATCTAGAACACGGTCACCTGGTTGCAGTCCTAATTGAGAAACCAAAAACTCAACTTCATTTTCGGTTCCTTTCGTGAATGAATATTTGAGATACGACTCCCCTAATTCGGAAGCCACGTCTTCAAACCAATGGTCAGTCACGAATATCAGCCTTTGGCTGCAGCCCAAGAATCGCCATGAGAAAGATTCACGGCTAACGGAACACGCAGGTCGAAAGCGCCCGACATTTCGCGCACCACAATTGCCGTTACGTCATCAAGATCTTTCGGTGGAACTTCGCAAATAACTTCATCATGCACTTGCAAAATGATGCGCGAGGTCGCGCCCGCTTTTTCTAACGCCGCATCAAGTCGCACTAAGGCAACTTTGAAAATGTCGGCGGCCAAACCTTGAATGCCAGCGTTCATGGCCTGACGTTCTCCCGCTTGACGAATGCGGTAGTTACTTGACGCCAATTCGGGGATTTGTCGGCGGCGGCCAAAGAGCGTTTCGGTATAACCCTTCTCACGTGCTTGTTCCACGGTGTCATCCATGTATTTCCGTACCGAAGGAAACGCCGCGAAATAAGCATCCAAAATTTCTTGGGCTTCACTAATGGGAACGTTCAATCGCTGAGCGAGACCAAACGCTTCCATGCCGTAGGCCAAACCATACGAGACCATTTTCGCTTTTGAGCGTTGTTCAAGCGTTACCTCGTCCGGATCAACTGAGAAAACACGCGCCGCAGTTGCATTGTGAATGTCCTGACCCAACTCAAAGGCTGAAATCAATCCCGGGTCGTTGGCGAGATGCGCGATGCAGCGCAATTCGATTTGGTTGTAATCGGCAATGAGCAACGTGTAACCAGGGGCCGGCACAAAGGCTTTTCGGAATTCGCGACCTAACGCAGTGCGCACCGGAATGTTGTGCAAATTAGGTGCATCTGACGACAATCGGCCGGTACGAGCCACGGTTTGCTTGAAGGTGGCATGAATACGACCATCGGGCTGCACCGCTTGTAACAAACCTTCGCCGTAGGTGGATCGAAGTTTTTCGACCTCGCGGTAGTCCAACAGATGTTGGATGATGGGATGCTCACCGAGGAGTTTCTCTAGTGAAGCGGCATCGGTTGAATAGCCCGTCTTTGTTTTCTTCTGCGGCGGCAAACCCAATTTGGTGAAGAGAATTTCTTGCAACTTCACCGTGGAATTGACGTTGAATTCCTCACCGGCATCTTCACAAATTTGGATACGAAGCGCATTGACCTTTTCCACTAAAGAATCACGCAAGCGACGCAATTCTTTTTCATCAACACCGACACCGAGAATTTCCATTCGGGCTAAAACACGTACGAGCGGAACTTCAATTTCTCGATTTAACGAATCCAGCCCTCGAGAAACCAGTGCGGCTTGCAACGGCGCGTAAAGAGCATCGCAACCTAACGCCAATGTTGCGGTGGATTGCGCTGCGGCCGCTAAGGATTGACCGTCGAAATCTAACTGTCCGGAATTTTCCGATTCGTCGATGAAAAGACGTTGATCGCAATACCGTTCAACCAAATTCGCAAGGAGATAATCGGAGTCTGCCGGTTCCAGTAAATAGGCGGCGATCATCGTGTCCAGTGCGAGCGTACGAATATCGATTCCAAATCGATCAAGTCCACGCATGATGACTTTGGCGTCATGCGCAACGATCGGACGGGTAGAAAAAAGTTTGTTGAACGCTTTTTGCACTTTGGTGTCTTTTAAAGCCGTTGCATCGATCCAAGCCACATCGGCCGTTTCGGCATCAGTCACCAACGCCAAACCTTCAATTTGTTGCGGATCAATTGGCGAAAAGGCGGCGGCAATAGCAAGCGGTTCATCACCATCGGCCAAAGCATTCACAACACCAGCAGCGTTGGTAGGCGTTGAACAATCCGAAAGTTCGGCTGAAATGACGTTTTCGTTGGTGCTCTCGGCGGTGTCTCCGCCTTCAACTCCGAAAACATCAAGTACCCGATCGATCAGATTGCGGAATTCGAGAAAATCGAAAAGGCGACGAACTTCGGTGACATCAAAGTTGCCCACTTCAAGTTCATCAACGTGAGCGGTCACCGGTGCATCAGTTCGCAATGTCATTAAATCGATGTTGCGACGGGCGAACTCTTCGTTTTCAGCCAAGTTCTGCCGGAGTTTGGGTGTGAGGTCATCGAGGTTTTGATAGATGCCGTCAATTCCGCCGTATTGATTAATGAGTTTGGCCGCCGTTTTTTCACCCACTCCGGGGACACCGGGCAAATTGTCGCTGGTATCACCGCGCAACGCGGCGTACTGCACATAATCGCTCGGCGCGACACCGGTTCGCTCTTTAATTCCCGCCTCGTCGTAAAGGGCGTAATCGGAAACACCGCGCTTGTTGTAGAGAACTTTCACATGCGGATCACGCACTAACTGGTAACTGTCGCGATCGCCCGTCACGATGATGACATCGTCACCGCGCTCTTCAGCCTGACGCGCCAAGGTGGCAATGATGTCGTCGCCTTCATATCCGGCCAGATCTAACGCCGGAATACGGAGCGTTTCAACCAGTTCGCGCACGATGCCCATTTGTTGACGCAATAAATCTGGAGAGGCCTCACGATTGGCCTTATACGAATCGAGCGCCTCGTGGCGAAAGGTTGGTTCGGGGCGGTCAAACACGACCGCGAGATGATCGGGTTGGTGATCACGCAATAAGTTGACCAACATCGACGTAAAGCCATAGACGGCATTCGTCACTTGACCCGAAGCCGTGGCCATATCTGTCGGCAGTGCAAAAAACGCGCGATAGGTAAGTGAATTGCCGTCGATCAACATCAGTTTGCTCATGACGTTGCTCCACCTTCGCTTTTGGGTAACTCGCCTGACAGAACTAGTTCGGCCACTGCCTTCATCGTGCTGCGCGAACTCATTGCCGTAGAACGAATATACGAAAACGATTCGCTTTCGGACATAGCGTGTTTGTCCATAAGGACACCTTTGGCGCGATCCACCAGTTTGCGCGATTCAAGTTGCTCTTCAAGCGTGGCTGCTTGCTCGGCCAACGCTTTCAGTTCGCCAAATCGAGCAATGGCCAATTCAATCGCCGGAACTAATTCCGTACGTTGGAAGGGTTTTACGAGATAGGCCAACGCACCGGCATCCCGCGCCTGCTCAATGAAATCACGTTGGGAAAACGCAGTGAGAATGAGTGTGGCGCAAAGTTTTTCGTTGGTGAGATCGGCGGCCACGGATAATCCGTCGCGTCCCGGCATTTTGATATCAAGGATGGCGATATCAGGTTTCAGTTCGCGCACGAGGTCAACAACGGCGTCTCCACGACCCGTTTCCCCGACCACCTCGTATCCCTCTTCTTCGAGCGTTTCTTTGAGATCAAGGCGGATGATGGCTTCGTCTTCGGCGAGAACTACACGAACGGTCATTGCGCGCAGCGTATCCGGTTACTAGCGGTTGTCATTTAAGCGATCCAAAAGTTCGTCCGCTACCACTTCGAGACGTGTTATTTCCGACAAAATTTCACTGCGATGCCGTGCCATTGCATCGGCATGACGCGCCGCTTCGCGGTGTTCATGGTCGGCCAATGGGGTTTCCGATACCAATGAACGCAGCCGCGCATCATCGGCTTCATCAGCCAACTGTGCCAATTGTTCATCTACGACCGACAATTCATGACGGAGATCTCGCAATTGGGCGGTGACGCTCCGAAGGCGTTTTTCAATTCGGCGCATCATGAGCGAAGTGTAGGACCGACGCCACCGGCATTTATTCGAATTATCACCTCTCCGCCGGTCGTTTCTTTCTGGTTGCGCTCACGCGGTAGCGTGTCAGGCGCACCTCTGCGGCGGTGCTGGAACTGGCATACAGGGCGGGCTCAAACCCCGCTGCCCTTCGGGGCTTGAGGGTTCGAATCCCTCCCGCCGCACTCTCAACGGAATTCCAAGGGTTCACCCATGGATCGTCCGTTCGTGCAATCGTTTAAGGGGGATATATCGCATGGGCGCTATTCCCTTTCCCGTTTCCGCTCGACGAAAGAACCGATAGCTCGATGATCGTCTTCACTTTTCCAGGTCAGGGTTCACAAAAATCCGGAATGGGAGAAGTGTGGCGCGAGCATCCATCATGGGAACTGATTGCGGAAGCCTCATCCGTTTTAGGTCGCGATATTGAGCCGCTTTTGTTGTCGACGCCCGACGACGAACTCACCCGCACCGACAACGCGCAACTTTCAACGTTCCTCACCAGTTTGGTGGTGCTCGATGCGGTGGAACGTCTCGGTGTCGAACCTGCCGCTGCAGCCGGTCATTCATTAGGTGAATACACGGCATTAGTGGCATCAGGAACATTGGCGTTTGAAGACGGTCTTCGACTTGTTGCCGAACGCGGTGCCGCCATGTTGGAAGCAACAACAGCCCGCACCGGAACAATGGCTGCGGTGTTAGGTCTCGATGATGACGATGTTGAAGTTGCGTGCGCCCGCGTCGAAGGTGATGTGTGGGTTGCCAATTACAACGCTCCCGGACAGGTTGTCATCGCCGGAGATCCTGATGCGGTAGCCCAAGCATCACTAATCGCCAAAGAACTTGGCGCCAAGAAAGTCATGTCAATGGCCGTCAGCGGCGCCTTCCATACTCCTTTTATGGCGCCGGCTCGCGATCGTTTGCGCGATGCCATCAACAAAACCGAAATGCGTCCGGCCGATATTGGCGTGTACGCCAATGTTGATGCGCGCAGTCATAACGGCGATGAATGGACGGATCTCTTAAATGCGCAACTTTGTAGTCCGGTGCGCTGGCGACAAACTCTTTTAAATCTGCAAAACGCAGGCGCCAAAACATTCATTGAATTAGGTCCGGGCAGCGTTCTCACCGGCATGGCAAAACGCACGGTCTCTGATTGCAACACGCTTTCGGTTTCTACCCCAGCCGATCTCGACAAACTTCTCACTGCTATTGCCGAAAAACCGCCGGTCGTTGTGCATGAAGGCGAACATCTTTTTGCTACCGAACGAATGGTGGTTAGTCCGGCGGCCGGCATTTTTACTCCGAGCGATCAAGCCGAGGCCGGTATTGATCTTTCACCAGGCACGATTCTTGGACGCGTTGGCGATGTCGAAGTGCGTTCACCTTTTTCGGGCACCCTTATTGGAATGTTGGCCGTTGAAGGCGAACGTGTGACGACCAGTCAGCCCATTGCGTGGCTGCGCACAAACTAATGACAAAAAATATTGCCCAACGCGGCCTCACCATTACCGGTTGGGGCACTGCCATGCCCGACAAAGTCGTAACGAATGCTCATTACGAAGCGCGACTCGATACCACCGATGAGTGGATCACAGAACGAACGGGCATTAAAGAGCGTCGCCATGGCAGCACCACTGCGCAATTGGCCATTGAAGCCGGTCAACGTGCTCTGGAAATGGCGGGCGTAAGCGGACAACAAATCGATTACATCTTGTTGGCCACTACTACTCCCGATTACCAAATTCCTTCGACGGCATCGCAAATTCAACAAGAACTGAATATCGCTGGCGGCGCGGCTGATCTCAATGCCGCTTGTTCTGGTTTTGTTTATGGACTCATCGCTGCCCATGGAATGTTGTCAATGGGCTTACAACGAATTTTGTTAATCGGCGCCGAAACACTCGACAAACTCACCGATCAAAACGATCGCAATACCGCCATTCTTTTCGGTAATGGTGCTGGCGCAATGGTGTTGGAAGCCACCAATGATCCAGGTTGCTTACTTTCCTTCGATTTAGGTTCAGATGGCACTGCCCGTGAATTATTGGATTGTGCTATCGGCGGTTATATCCAAATGAACGGTAAAGAGGTTTTCCGTCGTGCGGTTACGGTCATGGTCGATTCGGCTACGACTTCAATAAAAGACGCCAACCTCACCGTTGACGATATTGACTTAGTCGTTCCACATCAGGCCAACATTCGCATCATCGATGCCGCTATTTCGCGTCTTGGCATTGAGATGGATCGAGTTGCGGTCGTTCTCGATCGAACGGGAAATACCTCATCGGCCTCCATTCCTCTAGCGCTTGTCGATGCCATTGATAACAATCGTGTGAAAGCCGGCGATCGATTGCTACTCGTTGGTTTCGGCGCCGGCATGAGTTGGGCTAGCGCCATCATCGAATGGCCATCGGTATCGTCACAGAAAAAGTAGGAAGCATGAGTCGAGTCGTATTAGTTACGGGCGGAAATCGCGGTATTGGTTTGGCCTGCGCGCAAATGCTGCGTGATGCCGGCCATAAAGTCGCCATTACTTATCGGTCCGATCCGCCAAGCGCGGCCGAAGGTTTTTTGTGTGTGCAATGCGATGTCACCGACAACGATCAAGTTGAAGCAGCATTTCGCAAGATCGAAGAAGAACTTGGCGAAGTTGAGATTCTTGTTTCCAATGCCGGCATGACCGCCGACAAGTTGGCTATCCGTCTCACCGATGAAGATTTCCTTTCGGTGCTTAACGCCAATCTCATCGGTGGATTCCGCGTGGCAAAACGCGCCGTTACTAAAATGATGAGGGCCCGCTTTGGTCGCATTATTTTCATCGGTTCAATCGTGGGAACCATTGGTCAACCCGGCCAAGCAAACTACGCCGCATCCAAAGCCGGATTAGTGGGCATGGCGCGTACATTCGCCAAGGAATTCGCCTCACGCAATGTCACAGTCAATGTTGTTGCGCCTGGCCCCGTTGCCACTGAAATGTTCGCCGCTGTTGATGACGACATGCGTAACGCCATTACCGATGCGGTGCCCCTCGGTCGTTTAGCTGAACCGAGCGAAGTTGCCGCGGCCGTTACATTCCTCGCCTCAGATGCGGCGGGGTTCATTACCGGTGCCGTTCTGCCCGTTGACGGCGGCCTCGGAATGGGCGGCTAAGAGGCTCCAATTTGTCGTCGTTTGCGACTAGTTTGGTCGTGACTCAGACAAGGAGAAATATGAGCGACTTTGAGAAGTTCAAGGAATGCACCGTAAAGATTCTCTCGGTGTCACCTGATCAGGTCACCATGGAAGCCAAGTTCGGTGACGATCTTGATGCTGACAGTTTGGATCTTGTTGAACTCGTCATGGAACTCGAAGAAGCATTCGATGTCAGCGTTGACGAATCAGAATTAGAAAACATCGCCACTGTGGGTCAAGCCTACGAACTCATCATGTCGAAGAAGTAACGACAAGTATCTGATGACAAAACGGCGAGTTGTAGTAACAGGAATTGGTGTCGTCAGCCCTTGCGGCATTGGCGTTGACGCGTTCTGGAATGGCCTTTGCGGTCCGGCACCCGAAGGTTTGCGCCATATCACCGACTTCGAACCAGAGAAGTACTTCGACAATCCCAAAGAGGCGCGTCGTACCGACCGATTCTCGCAATTCGCGTTAGCGGCCGCCGCCGAGGCTATGGCGATGGCCGGCGATATCAATAATGTCGAACCACCGCGCAAAGGCGTATGGGTGGGCACCGGCATTGGCGGCCTCACCACCTTGGAAGATCAAGTATTGGTTCACGACCATAAGGGTCCTCGCCGTGTGACGCCGTTTTTGGTGCCGATGCTTATGGCGAATGCCGCCGCCGCCGCCATCTCCATGAAATACGGCTACCAAGGCCCGTGCGAAAACACCTGCACCGCTTGCGCCGCTGGCACGCAGTCAATCGGTAATGCCTATCGCTTGATTACCTCCGGTCGCTGCGATGTCGTCGTCACCGGATCCAGTGAAGCCGCCATGACACCAACCGGCATTGCCGGTTTCACCAACATGACGGCGATGTCGGCCGAAAATCTTTCGCGACCGTTTGATCGCGATCGTGATGGATTTGTTCTCGCCGAAGGTTCGGGCATTTTGATTTTGGAAGAACTCGAATCAGCTCGTGCCCGTGGCGCCACAATTTTGGCCGAGATTATGGGTGCCGCTTCGAACGCTGATGCGCATCACATCACTGCCCCATCACCGGGCGGTGTCGGTGCCATCTCATGTATGCGACTGGCCATCGAAGATGCGGGCCTAGAGCCAAGCGATATTGCCCACGTAAATGCGCACGGAACATCAACACCGCTCAACGATGCGGCAGAAGCCGCCGCCATCGCTGAAATTTTCGGTCCGTCGGCGTTACCCGTTACATCGTTTAAAGGCGTCACCGGACACTCTCTTGGTGCCGCGGGTGCTATCGAAGCGGTTGGCGCCGTTTTATGTTTGCAAAAACAAGCCATTCCTCCCACGGCGGGATTCACCAATCCCGATCCGGAAATGGCCCCAATCGATTTAGTAATCGGTGAACCACGCGCTTTCACCCCGGGTCCAATTCTTTCCAATAGTTTCGGATTCGGCGGACATAACGGCTGTGTGGTTATCGGCCCAGCGCCGGCATAAATCGTTAACGTTCACATTCAAAAAGAACAATCGAAACTGGCTAACGCTTAAGCGTGCTCGGCTATTTCAATTCCTTCAAGACGTAAAAGAAAAGCCTTGCGTTCTACCCCGCCGCCGTATTGGCCTAACGATCCATTGGCCGGCAACACGCGATGACAAGGAACGAGAATGGCTAACGGATTGGTTGCCATGGTCGAACCGACAGCGCGTGCGGCGCGCGGTCGTTTTGCTTTAGCGGCAAGTTGTCCGTAGCTCACGGTTTTGCCGTACTCAACTTTTTCTAAACACTGCAAAACTTCCCCACGAAAGCCACGACGTGAACGGCGGTCGAGTGGCAGAGAAAACGTTTGCAACTTGCCGGCGAAGTACCGATCAAGTTCTTTTTGCACTTTTCGTTGCAATGATTGTTGTTGGCGAATTGCCGCCGCCGAATCACTTTCGTCGAGATCGACAACTTCATCGGGACGAAACGCCAACGCGAAAACTCCTTGTGAACCGAGGCCAACAACGAGCGGACCGAAAGGAGTTTCAACCGACGAGATCACTGCACAGCATCAGCGTCAACAAACACGAACATGAGATCTAGTTCGGTGGCGATTTCGCCGTTGACGAGGGCTCGGCCCGAGCCTTTACCGGCACGCGAGGAACGGCGGCCGAGTTCTACTTCAAGTTCGAGACGATCACCGGGCACAACTTGGCGCCGGAAACGTGCCGAATCAATACCGCCGAAAAGGGGCAACTTCCCTTTTGTTTCAGGATCACTCAACACCGCATAAGCACCCAATTGCGCAATCGCTTCGCATTGCAAAACACCAGGCAATGTTGGACGCCCCGGAAAATGCCCCGAGAAGAACCATTCATCACCAGTGAGTTGCCAAAAACCTTTTGCACTCTCGCCCACGACTAACTGCGTGACTTCAGTGAGGAAAAGAAAAGGATCGCGATGCGCAATGACATCGATGGGCGCCGGCAAACTCATCGGCCGAGTGCCTTCAATAAATTAGTGGGCGTCGCATCGGGACTGATTTTGTACCAGGCCTCTTCGATGTTTCCGTTTTCATCAATTAAAAATGCCGAACGGACAATGCCCATGTATTTGCGACCGTACATACTTTTTTCGGCCCACACTCCGTACGCTTCGGAAACGCTGTGATCGGCATCAGATAACAAAGTGAAACCAAGGTCGTATTTTTGATCGAACTTGGCCAACTTCGCCGGAAGATCGGGACTGATGCCAATGATGATGGTGTCGCCAATATCGTCGGCGATATCGCGCAGACCGCAACTTTGTTTTGTGCAACCGGGCGTGTCGGCTTTGGGATAGAAGTACACAAGAACCTTGTTGCCCTGTTGTTTGGCTAACGAAATTGGCTCACCGTCTTGATCGAGCAATGTGAAGGCGGGTGCGGGCATACCGGGGGTTAATTGTTGAGACATGCTCCGAACCTACAACATGCGAACGAGAAAACAACGGGCCGTTCTACCCTCGAAAAAGAACAAGGGGTGCTTGCGCACCCAACAACATTGGGTCGCCATCGCTCCCAAAAAGAACAAGGGGTGCTTGCGCACCCCTTGTGACTCCAAACTGATTTTTCGCTGCAAGTGTGCCGATTAGGCGCCTTTGGCTGATGCCTTGAGCTTTGCACCTGCGGTGACCTTGGCGGCCTTGGTGGCCGGAACTTGAATGGTCTCGCCCGTTTGCGGGTTCCGTGCGGTACGCGCCTTGCGGTGCGTTTGTTCGAAGCTAATGAAGCCCGGAAGGGTCAGCTTCTCGGATCCCTTGGCCACGATCTCGTGCGCAATGTCTTCAAAAGACTTGAGAGTCTTTTCAACATCGGACTTGGCTTGGCCGGTGCGGTTCGAAATCTCAGCGATGAGTTCGCTCTTGGTCATGGCTTCCTCCTGTTGGACCGGTCAGAGCCGGACCTGATTGGATTCTGGGAAAGCCCCAGAATCCGTCGAACTCGGGTAGAACAACCCGATTGGCTAAGAGCATCGCCGCATTTTCAGCCCCGTGGGTGGATATTTTCGGAATTTTCCGAATTTTTATTCATCGCCGCTTATTCCTGCTGGTCAGAGCACTATCCACAGCGAGGAAAAACATCGAATGACATACCCTCATCCTAAGGTTGAGAGGGGAAAAACCCGTTCAGGAATCGGCGTTTCGCATGAATTTCGAGGAATGATCGAAGTAGCCGATCATGGCGGCCGCGTCCTCGGGGCTCACTTTGCCGCTTTCCGCCAATTCGTTCACGGCCTTTGTCATATTGGCCAACCAGGCCGCTTGTTCGGCGTCACCAATGACATAAGGCACATGCCGCATACGTAAACGAGGATGACCACGAGTCTCCGAATATGTCTGCGGGCCGCCCCAGAACTGAATGAGGAACAAACGCAAGCGTTCTTTGGCTCCTTCAATGTCATCGGATGGATACAGCGGGGCCAAAACCGGATCGGCCATGGTGAGGGCGTAGAAACGATCGACTAATTCGACAAAAAAGGCTTCGCCGTCGACCCGATTGAATAACGGTTCTTCAAAAGGAATCGGTCGTCGTGATGAACCGGCTTCAGAATCAGGAGTAGACACGATCGAGTTCCGTTCGAACCTGACGTAAAAAGTCAGACGCCCCTTGCGGACCTTCGCCATCCAAGATACGGCGCATTAATGCCGAACCGATAACAACTCCGTCGGCCACTTCACAGACTTCAACGGCTTGGGCTGCATTCGAAACGCCGACACCCACTAACACTGGTTTATCGGTGATCGCTTTTGTGCGTTGCGCAATGATGCGCGCTGATGCCGCCAGCGCATCGCGTTCTCCGGTAACTCCGAGCAATCCGACGGCGTAAACAAATCCCCTTGCGCGCGCCGCAATACGCGGAAGTCGTTCATCGGGTGCGGTCGGTGCAGCCAACATCACAGTTTCAACACCATGGGCATCGGCGCTCACCGCCCATTCCCCCACTTCCTCTAAAGGAAGGTCGGGCAAGATAGCGGCGGAGATTTCGGCATCGGCCAACATGGCAGCAAAACGTTCATGACCGGCGCGGAATGCAATGTTGTAATACGTCATCACTGCCAACGGCACGCCCGCATCGACACCACGCAACTGATCCAAAATCGAAACGGGTGTTGCACCCCGTCGTAATGCTTCTTCGCTTGCCTGTTGAATGATGGGACCGTCCATCACCGGATCGGAAAATGGAATACCAATTTCGATGGCATCAGCGCCGGCATCGGCGGCAGCGCGCACGACTTCAGTCCACTGATGGTCATACCCGCCGGTGATGTAAGGCACGAGAAGTTTGCGTCCCGCTTCACGCTTCGCGCGCAACGCCGATTCCAGTACGCCCCATTCCGAAGGTGGTGCGCTCATTGATGATGTTGAGTTTTGCGCGGCGTTCATCAACCCAATATTTCCATCATCTGGCCGACGTCTTTGTCGCCTCGGCCAGACATATTCAAAAGAACGGTTTTACCGGCCAATTTGGCACGATCGCGACTCATCCACGCCAAAGCATGGGCCGGTTCGAGCGCCGGAATAATTCCCTCCGTGCGACTAAGCAACTGGAACGCCTCAATGACTTCTTCATCGGTGACCTGTTCGTAACGGGCACGGCCGATCGATGAAAGATAGGAATGTTCGGGGCCCACTCCTGGATAATCCAAACCGGCGGAAATCGAGTGCGCCTCTTGTACCTGTCCAAATTCGTCTTGCATGAGATAGGACTTCATACCGTGCACCACACCGGGGATGCCACGTCCTACTGCGGCGCCACCGGCTGGTTCAACGCCCACCAGTTCAGCATCCGTATCGGCAAAGCCGCTGAAAATGCCAATGGCATTTGATCCGCCGCCGACACACGCAGTGATGACATCAGGAACCGCACCATTAAGAAGTTTCTCGCATTGCTCACGCGCTTCTTTTCCGATCACCGTATGAAACTGACGCACCATCCACGGATACGGATGCGGGCCCATGACCGAACCTAAGCAGTAATGAGTGTTTTCAACCGTGGCGACCCAATCGCGCATTGCTTCGTTTACGGCATCTTTTAATGTGCGACTACCCGAAACAGCCGGCACAACTTCGGCGCCGAGCAATCGCATACGGAACACATTGAGCGCTTGGCGTTCCATATCGACCTCGCCCATGTACACCATGCATTCCATACCCATTAGCGCGGCGGCCGTTGCCGTGGCCACACCATGTTGACCGGCGCCCGTTTCGGCCACGAGACGGGTTTTACCCATTCGCTTCGCTAATAACGCTTGTCCAAGAACATTGTTGATCTTGTGACTACCGGTGTGATTGAGATCTTCTCGTTTCAGCAAAACCCGATAGCCAAGTTCTTCAGAAAGACGATGACATTCCGTCACCGGCGAAGGACGACCGGCGTATTCACTTAATAAGGAATCGAGTTCGCGACGGAATTCAACATCCGACCACGCTTCACGAAAGGCGATTTCTAATTCTTGGCAAGCAGGCACCAACGTTTCGGGAACGAAACGTCCGCCAAATTCGCCAAAGCGGCCTTCGGGGGTGGGATCGGACAATGTCATAACTACACGCTAGGCCCCATTTGGCGATTATGAGAATTCCTGCAGCGCAGTTCGGGCTACTTGGCAAAACAATTTCACGGCGGCGTGATCTTTCACTCCCGGCGATTGTTCGACACCGCTGGCAACATCAACACCGAAAGGACGCAGTATTCCAACCGCTTCGGCAACGTTTTGCGGCGTGAGACCGCCCGCCACAATGGTGCGAACTTGTTGTGCGATACCGGTGGCCTCTTCCCATGCGAAGGCTGTTCCCGTTCCCGGAGCCGGAGAATCGAGCAAAAACGCATCGCAAGGAAATGCCGTGATTGACGTTTCCTTAGCCTCGTCCAAGGTGAAGGCAGCAATGACAACTTCGGTGAATGTTCGACATTGTTGAGCCAAATTGGCATCGGGTTTGCCGTGCAGTTGTACGGCGCCAACTTTGGCTGCGGTGATCAGTTGCTGAATTTCCGCCGCCGTTTCGTTGCGCACGACCCCGACACAAAGAACATCGTCCGGAAGTTGTTCAATAATTTTGGCCGCGGCTGCGGGCGCTATTTGTCGCGGCGATTGCGTGAGTATGAATCCGATCGCATCGGCGCCCGCTTCATAAGCACAGAGCGCGTCGTCGTAATTTGTGACGCCACAAATCTTTATGAACTCGGATCCAAACGTAAACATCGGATGCGACGCTATCGCCGCATCCGATGTTCTACGAAATGAATATTCGTTTTTCCTTGCGACGATTTAGCCGTCGATCAAACGACCGTTCAGGTAATCGTCATAGGCGGCCAAATCAAGGTGTCCATGTCCACAGAAGTTGAACAAAATCACCTTGTCTTCACCGGATTCTTTGCAGGCCAATGCTTCGTCGATGGCGACACGAATGCCATGGGCCGCTTCTGGTGCGGGCACCTTGCCTTCGGAATTAGCGAATTGAATGGCTGCTTCGAAGATCTTCGACTGCGGCAATGCCACTGCTTCCATACGACCTTCTTTGACCAACTTCGACACGATCGGTGAATCGCCGTGATAGCGCAATCCACCAGCATGAATCGAAGGAGGCATGAAGTCATGACCAAGCGTGTACATCGGCATAAGCGGAGTCATTCCCGCAACATCACCGAAGTCGTATTCAAAACGACCGGCAGTGAGCGTCGGACATGATTCCGGTTCTACCGCCACGAGGCGCACGCTTTCATCGGGAACAAACGGGAATGCGATACCACCCAAGTTGGAACCGCCACCACATGGGGCAATAACAACATCGGGAAGTTCTTCGCCTGCCTTTTGTAATTGTTCACGCGCTTCTAAACCGATAACAGTTTGATGCAACAAGACGTGATTCAACACTGAACCCAACGCGTAGTGAGAATCATCACGACTTACTGCGTCGCGCACTGCATCAGAAATGGCTGTTCCTAACGAACCGGGACTGCTCGGATCATCAACGGGTGAAGGCACAACATCGCCACCCCAAACTTGCATCATGATTTTGCGATACGGCTTTTGTTCGAATGATGCACGAACCATGTACACCATGCATTCCATATCGAACTGCGCAGTGGCAAAGGACAACGCTGTTCCCCACTGACCGGCACCGGTTTCAGTGGTGAGACGATTAATTCCTTCTTTTTTGTTGTAGAACGCTTGGGGCACAGCCGTGTTCGGCTTATGCGAACCCGCCGGTGAAACAGATTCATCCTTGTAATAAATACGAGCGGGTGTTCCTAAAAGTTGTTCTAAGCGACGAGCGCGCACCAACGGAGTGGGACGCCATAAACGCAAGATGTCCATGACTTCACCCGGAATATCAATCCACGGTTCAGGCGACATTTCTTGCATGATGAGTTCCATCGGGAACAACGGTGCAAGATCATCAGGTGTCACCGGTTCGCGAGTGCCCGGATGCAACGGCGGATCCATCGGCGTTGCCAAGCGAGGCAAAATGTTGAACCATGCGGAAGGCATTTCCGTTTCGGTTAAATAAGTGCGGTTACTGCTGCTCATGGGCACTCCTTTTCTTACATATTTTGCTGATGCCCGACTACGCGCTCATCCTATGACGAGCGGGCTCGGCGCAGGGCCGAAACTAATTCCGAACTGTTCTCGCTCGTGACGAGATGTTCGCCCACTAAGACAGCGTGATAGCCCGCCTCCGCTAACACCTTGGCATCGGCGGCTCCGGTAATGCCGGATTCGGCCACCCGCACCACCCCGCTGGGCATCACTGAGGCCATACGAACAGCACGCGCCGTGTCTACTTGAAACGTCACTAAGTCACGCTGATTCACGCCAATCATGTCGGCGTCGATGGCCAATGCGCGTTCGAGTTCGGCCTCATCATGAATCTCAACCAAAACATCCAAGTTGAGTTGCTGAGCGATAGTGGAAAATTCGCGTAGTTCTTGATCAGAAAGTGCCGCCGCAATTAACAAAACGCAGTCGGCACCCATCAATCGGGCATCGCAAATATCGCGAGCATCAACAGTGAAATCTTTTCGCAAAACCGGAAGTGAGCATGCATTGCGCGCCGTTTGTAAATCAATGGCCGAGCCGGCGAAAAAATCTTCATCGGTTAGGACCGATAAACACGCTGCGCCACCAAGTTCATAACGACGCGCCACTTCGGCCGCATCGCAATCAATTGCGAGATCACCTTTTGATGGCGAGCGTCGTTTAATTTCGGCGATGACCGCGATTTCTCCGGCTTCAGCCACCGTTCGCAGAGCGCGTCGAAAGCCGCGCGTGTCGGGTTGCGTCTGCGCCTGAGCAAAGAGTTCGTCGAATGAACGCTGATCGTTGGCGGCCGCTGCTCTATGAGCGGCAACTATGCGATCCAAATAGGTTGTCACGAATTTTTCGGAAGGCCCTTGCCGCGCGCGCCCGGTGTGGCCATCACCATTAACGGAGCATCGGCGAAATGAGGACCGATCTTTCCGAACAATTCACCTAAAGCCGGTGAACTGCTGTGTGCTTGTAACGCATCGCCATCGGAATACAACTCAAAAATCCAAATGACGTTTTCATCGCCAGCATCGCGATGGAAGGAATAGACAAGAGTGCCTTCTTCTTGTTCCACGGTAGGAAGCATTTCTTCTAAAGCGGCAAAAACTTCATCGCGCTTCGAAGGTTGAAGAGTGAGTTTTACGAATAAAGAAGTTTGTGACATGCCCTGACACTAGGCCAAAGCAACGGCCGCGTCAGTTTCGCCGTTCCGCTTGAATGCTGCGATAAATCGCCACTGCCGGAGCAGCCACGAACGCGCCGCCGGCCATCACTACCCCGGCCACGCCCACCGCCAATAAGAACGGCGTCGCCAAAGCGAACCCACCCGCAATTCCCAAAAACCCGCCGACCAATAAAACAATGGGCAACATCTGCACACTTCGATGGACTTCAGTTCCTTCAACCGGCGCATCTTCAAGCAATCGTGGATCGATCTCGTCATCCTCATCATCGAACGGTACGAAGCGATAATCGGCAGGTGGCGGTGTCGACACTTTGCCGTCCGCTCCATAGCGCTCGTCATATGCCTTGCGCTTGGCTGGATCACCCAGCACCGACCACGCTTCGTTGATCGATTGCATTTCTCGTTCATTGCGTTGACGAGTTTGTGCATCGCCAGCGTGAAAATCGGGATGATGATCGCGGGCCAGTGCTAACCATGCCCGACGAATTTCATCTTGACTCGCCGTAGGCGAAACACCGAGGCGGTCATACAAGTCTCCACTCATTGCGGTACTCCCACCACAACTGCTTTCGCTGATCCGATTGCCAGTTCATCGCCTTCATTGACGGCACGACCCACACGCAAAAGAGCTAACGCGGGAAGGTCACCATGGGCCGGTGTCCAACTTGTTACGGCACCAACGGACGCACCATCACGCTGCACGTCGGTGCCGGTTGCAATATCGATGTTGTCGCCCGTTACTTCCGCCAAACGAATGGGATGAGGAACGTTGTTTCCGCGTGAATCAATGCGGGCCACTAGTTCTTGGCCGGTATAGCAACCTTTCGTAAAACTCACTGACGATTCAATAACCCAAGCGCCAACTTCGCCCGGAATAGTTTCTTCGGTGAGTTCTTTTCCATTAGCGGGAATGCCATGGGCAATGCGATAACGCTCAAAAAGTTCCGCTGAGATTTCGTCGACTCCAAGTTGAGTGCGCAAACTGTCAATCATTGGCTGACAATTTGATTTCGTCATCGGGTAATAAACGTCGAAACCATGAACACCGGGGCCGACGGCATTGGCCACGATGGCGGCTTCACCGAAATCAATGCCAGCGTGGGCAATCGATCCGTCGGAACGAAATGAAACTTTGGTAACGACTTCGGGATCGAAAATCTCTGCCTTCGTGCGCAACAAAAATCGGGCTAAACGGGCTTTGACTATTTCGCCGAAGCCAGATTCAACAAAGAGCGAAAAATCGGAATCATCGGTGCGTTGTAATTGCACCCATGCCACTACTTTGCCGGTCGGCGCCAAAACAAAACTCGGCATGACCGACGACGGCATCGTCATAACGTCTTGGCTGAGTTGACCTTGCAAAAACTTGCCCGCATCGGGGCCGCTGACGCGCACCCGTTCAACTTCTGCGACATAGAGGACGCCACGGTCAGGCAAAGTGAGGTAACTCATCTCCCTTAGTGTCGCAGGACAATCACAAACTTGCACCGTCCAAGTGCGACGTTTTAACCCTGACGGCGTTGTTGTGTCATTCGCCTTGCGCCGGCCACGGCCGTCAGTAGCGCCGCCGCTTTGTTGCGACATTCAAGATCTTCGTGTTCGGCCACGCTGTCGGCCACAATGCCAGCACCCGCCTGGATATGAGCGTTGCCATCGGGCCCCACCACCAAGGTGCGAATAGCAATGGCGGTATCGATCGTTCCGGAGAAATCGAGATAGCCGACTACACCCGCGTAGGGACCGCGTTTTACCGGCTCTAAATCATCGATGATTTCCATGGCACGCACTTTGGGAGCACCTGAAACAGTTCCCGCTGGCAATGTCGCTCGCAAAACATCAATTGGAGTTTTGCCCGCCGCCAATTCACCCGAAACTTGCGAAGTGAGATGCATCACGTGGCTGTACTTCTCTAACACCATCATCTCATCGACTCGTTCGGTGCCAAACGTGACCACGCGACCAACATCGTTACGGGCCAAGTCGATCAACATCACATGTTCGGCGATTTCTTTTGGATGCTCACGTAGTTCCGCGCCCAAACGACGATCATCTTCGTCCGTTGCGCCCCGTCGACGCGTGCCTGCGATCGGACGAGAAATCACGCGACCGTCAATCAACTTCACCATCGGCTCGGGCGAAGAGCCGGCCAACGTCACTGAAGGAGTACGAACGAAATACATATACGGACTTGGATTCACTTGCCGCAGCACACGATAGAAATCGAAAGGATCTGCCTCTAGCGGGAAAGAAAAACGCTGTGAAAGAACCACTTGGAAAATATCGCCATCCAAAATGTGTTCCTTCGCCACGTCAACAGCCGCATTCCATTGATCTAACGAGAATGAGCGTTGCACTTGCGGCAATTCCGGATTTGGTTCCGGAGGAGTGACCATAGGTTCGTCAATGGCCGCAGCGCCGTCGGACGCCAGTTGTGCCAATTTCGACAACGTTTCATCGTAAAGAGCATCAATCTGTTCGGCGTTGGCGTTGGCCGGAACGATTGCATTCACGATCAAACAAACTCGCTGACGGAAATGGTCGAACGCCGCCACTTCGCCAATGATCGACATAACAGCATCGGGGTAAGCGTTGACATCGGTCGGTACCGACGGAAGATGTTCAACTTCGCGCACAACGTCGTAGCCGAGGTAACCCACTACCCCACTATGCAAAGGTGGCAGAGCATCGTTTTCGACTGATGAATATTCGGAAAGTAGATAATCAATGGCCGACAACATTCCCTTGTCGGTCGGCATGCCTTCAGGCGCTGAACCTTCAACATTGATGATTCCATTTTGCAAAGTCAATGTGGCGATGGGGTTTCGGCCCACAAATGACCAGCGCGACCACCGCTCACCATGTTCAACGGATTCAAAAAGAAAGCCCGGCGTTTCATCACCACAGAGGCGAGCAAAAGCCGCCACCGGCGTGATGAAGTCGGCAAGCAATTCTCGCCAAACCGGAATCACTCGATAGGTACCCGCTAAACGGTGAAACTCCTCGCGATCAGGAGAGATCACGCGTCACCAAATTTCGTGAAGAAGCAGGAGTACTCGCCGGTATGACATGCACCTTTACCTTCTTGTTCAACGAGGAATAACAACGTGTCGCCATCGCAATCGTAAAACGCTTCGCGAATGTATTGACGATCTCCGGATGTTTCACCTTTGCACCAATACTCTTGACGTGAACGACTCCAGAACCAAGTGCGACCGGTAGCGAACGTTTGCTTCAACGATTCTTCATTCATCCACGCCATCATCAGAATTTTTCCGGTATGAACTTCCTGCACGATGGCGGGAACCAAACCATTGGCGTCATATTTCACGGCCGATAGTTGTTCGTCACTTACCTGAATCGGAATGGATTCGAATTGTGGCGCCGGTGAACTCATGTTCTTCACGCTAGTGGCAGGGCCATTGCGCGCCGAAATGAGTTAGAGATAGAGACCGGTACTGCCCTCATCGAGGCGTTCAGCCGCAACGGCATGCACATCGCGTTCACGCAGAATGATGTAATCCTGGCCCTGAACTTCAACCTCGTATCGGTCCTCGGGACTAAACAACACTTGATCGCCCGGTTCCATAGCGCGCACGTTGGGGCCAACGGCCATTACCTCGGCCCATACCAATCGTTTACCCATATGCGCAGTCGCCGGAATGAGAATGCCGCCGGTTGATCGGCGATCACCTTCGGGCCCAGTGAAGTGGACCAAGATGCGATCGTTAAGCATTTGGATCGGTAATTTGCCGCGAGCAAATCCGATGTCATTGGATTGAGAAGTCTCTGGGGGCGAAGAAGTCACGCTATGACGGTAGCGTCTTTCGCTGTGAACGACGAAAGCGCTCCCCAATCAGTTGCACTTCTCACCTCCGACGGCCTAACGCTTGAGGCGCAACTTGCGGTTCCCGCCGATCCACGAGCAGTGATTGTGCTGTGTCATCCCCATCCGGCACATGGCGGAACGATGACTTCGCTGTTGACCAGCGAATTATTTCGCACACTGCCAATAATGGGGTATGCGACATTGCGCTTCAATTTTCGTGGTGTCGGAAAATCGCAAGGCGTGCACGATAACGGCATCGCCGAGCGCAACGATATTGAGGCTGCCGTTAACTTCGCTTATGAAAAATTTCCAACGAAATGTCTTGCGCTTTCTGGTTGGTCGTTCGGTGGCGATACGTCATTAGCGGTAACTAATGAACATATTTCGTTATGGATTCCATGTGCTCCGACATTGCGGATTGTGCCCGCCGAAGAACTTGGTGCTGCCGCCGGCAGCGATCCACGCCCTAAGCATTTAATCGTGCCCGAGCATGATGAATTTCGCGATCCACAAAGTGCACGAGAAGCAACTGCCAACTGGAGAAACACCACGGTGACAGATGTAGCCGGCGCTGATCACTTTTTTGTCGGACGCACCAATAAAGCCGCCGAATTGATCGATCAGTTCATCGTGAGTTTTCTTGCCGACTAACAGTTAGGGAGCAACCGGCGGACGCACATCAACACCAGCGTCTAAAAGATGATTTTTTGCTTGCGCGATGGTGTATTCGCCAAAGTGAAAGATGGACGCAGCCAAAACGGCATCGGCACCGCCGGCAACTATTCCGTCGACAAGGTGATCAAGATTGCCGACTCCCCCCGATGCAATTACGGGAATCGAAACGGCGTCGGAGATGGCTTTGGTGAGCGGCAGATCAAAACCGTCGCGAGTTCCATCACGATCCATAGACGTCAACAGAATTTCACCGGCCCCAAGCGACTCTGCTTTTTGCGCCCAGGCCACCGCATCAATACCCGTCGGCGTGCGGCCACCGGCCACATACACCTCCCAACCATTTTCCGTCGCACGCGCATCAATGGCACAAACCACACATTGGTTGCCAAACACTTCGGCGATTTCACTAATTAATTCGGGACGAGCTACCGCCGCGCTGTTGACGGAAACTTTGTCTGCGCCCGCACGCAACATTGTGCGCGCATCATCAACGGTACGAATACCGCCACCGATTGTGAAGGGAATGAAAACTTGCTCAGCGGTGCGTCGCACCATGTCAACCATCGTTTCGCGCTCATCCGACGTTGCGGTGATATCCAAAAACACCAGTTCGTCGGCACCTTCAGCGTCATAGCGCGCCGCTAATTCAACGGGATCGCCAGCATCGCGCAATCCAACGAAGTTGACGCCTTTCACCACGCGACCGTCGGTGACATCAAGACAAGGAATTATGCGCGCCGTGCGCATTAGGCCACCCTGCGCAATCGCACCAGCGTGTCGAGCGCAATGTGAGTTCCGTCGTCGGTTTCGACCGGTCGCTCGACCACACCAGCCTGTTCAATGACGATCTCAAAATCGGAATTGATTTCCGCCGCCGTTACATAATCGATGATTTGTTCGGCTGTCATAAGTACTGATTCATCCTGCGGACCGCCGTACCCCTCGGCCAAATTACGTAAGTCGTGGGCAACAAGTAACAAAGTTCCGCCGTTCGCTAAAGCCGACAACGCAACTTTCATCGCCTTGGCAATTTCGGGCTGCGGAAGTTGTAAGTAGAAAACAATAACTGCGTCGTATGTTTGATCAGGTGTCCAAGTGGTGGCATCGGCCACGATCCACTGACCTTCAACTTTGCGGGATGCCGCTAGTTGTTTTGCTTTTTCAATTCCCTTAGGCGAGAAATCAATACCGGTAATTTGCCATCCGTTTTCGGCTAACCAAATTGCGTTACGCCCTTCACCACAAGCCAAATCAAGAACCGAACCGGCGGGTAAATCAGCGAATTGCTCCACTAAAAACCGATTGGGTGTAGATGTCCAAACCAATTCCGAAGTGTCATACCGCTTGTCCCACGCCGATGCATCCATAACGCGAGTGTAGGTCCGCTCAGATAACACCGGATAAAAAATTAGAACTGCGCAATGAGAACAACGTCATTGCTGCGAACTATTAATCGCTACGAACAACGTTTAACGCATCTGACAACGTGAAAGCGCCTTCATAAAGCGCCCGTCCCACGATTACACCGGTTAAGAGCCGATCGCCCGAACGTAAATTCGCAAGCGCCCGTAAATCATCGAGACTGCCAACGCCACCTGACGCGATCACCGGCAATTCAGTGGCGGCGAGTACATCACCTAAACCATCGAGATCCGGTCCTGACAATGTTCCATCGCGTCCAATTTCGGTGACAACTAACGCTTCTACGCCGACATCGGAAAACTCGCGGGCAACGTCAAGGAGATCACGACCCGACCCTTGTTCCCAACCACGCACCGCCACATCACGACCGCGCGCGTCTAAGCCAACGGCCACAGAAAAGCGACTGGCAAGTTGGGCCACTAACTCTGGTTGTTCAAGTGCGGCGGTTCCTAAAACAATCCGACGCACACCGGCATCAAAAAGAATTTCCGCTGACTCGATACTTCTAATGCCGCCACCTGTTTGTACGGGCACGTCGACGGCGTCGGCAATTTTGGCGATGACATCGCGATTCTTTGGCGTGCCATGACGAGCCGCATCGAGATCAACAACATGAATCCAACGCGCTCCCTGTTGCGCGAAGAGTTGAGCTTGAGCAACCGGATCATCGTTGTAAACGGTTTCTTTGTCGTAATCGCCTTGATAAAGGCGAACGGCTCGACCGTCTAAAAGATCAATTGCCGGGAACAGTTCCACAAAAACTCCTGCGCTTACATTCAACTTTGTGAAACGGCCACAAAGTTCTGGAGTAGTTCTAGACCAACTCGACCGGATTTCTCTGGATGGAATTGTGTTGCCCATAAAGTCGGCGTTTCGACCGCCGCCGCCACATCGCGGCCGTACTGGCAAGTGGCAATGACGCCTTCAGCATCACTTTCCGCCGCATACGAGTGCACGAAGTACATCCAAATCGGTTCGTCGATTCCATTGAACATCGTTGCCCCTGGGCGCACATCGACCACATTCCATTGCATTTGGGGACGCTTCACCGTGTCGGGAAGCAGATGAAGTTGGCCGGCAAGTACACCGAGGCCGCGGCTCCCGGGAGATTCGTCCGACCCTTCGAACAACATCTGCATACCGACACAAATACCCAGAAAGGGCCGATCATCTCTGGCGGCGTCTTGCGCGATCTCATAAAGGCCGGCGGCATGCAACGCATCCATACACGCACCGAACGCACCCACCCCGGGCAAAACCACGGCTTGGGCATCAGCAATAAGTCCACGATCGGCAGTAAGGCGCGCATCGGCACCGCATCGCTCTAATGCTTTTTGTGCCGATCGCAGATTGCCAATGCCGTAGTCGAGGACCGCCACAAGTGGTCGCTCCGTCACAGCACGCCCTTTGTTGAGGGAATCCCGCTTCCTTCAATACGAACTGCGTCACGCAACGCCCGTGCCACGCTTTTAAAGGTTGCTTCGACAATGTGGTGCGTGTTCACGCCGCGTACCAGCGAAATATGCAATGTCAACGCGGCCGATGTAGCAAAAGCGCGCCAAAACTCTTCGATCAATTGCGGATCAAAAGGTGGATCGCTCAGGATTTTTTGTCCCGGAAACTCGACGTCGTAAAACAAAAACGGACGACCCGATAAATCGAGAGCAACATCAATTAATGCTTCGTCGAGCGGGACTCGCGCTGAACCAAACCGACGGATACCGGCTTTATCGCCAACGGCGGCCGCGAAAACTTCGCCTAAGGCGATACCGACATCTTCCACGGTGTGATGGGCATCAATATGCAAATCACCTTTTGCTTCGACGACTAAGTCGAATCCGCCATGACGACCGAGTTGCGAAAGCATGTGATCGAAAAACGGCAAACCGGTTGACGCTTCGTGACGACCATTGCCATCAAGGTCGAGAGAAATAGAAATTGACGTTTCCGATGTGGCGCGCGCAATGGTGGCGGACCGTCGATCATTCGTTTCGCGCTGTGCGCTCATTGCGTAATCTCCTCTAATGCGGCCAAAAATGCGTCGTTCTCATCGGGGCTACCGATAGTTACTCGTAAGCAACCATTCAAGCGCGGCCACGACGAACAATTACGCACCAATATTGATCGGTCCACTAATCCTTGCCAGACGGCGTCGCCCGAGAGTTTGAGCGGGCGGAAAAGTATGAAATTCGCTCCCGACGGCCACTGCTCCACTGACAAGGCCTCCATCACTTTTGCCACTCGCTCACGTTCCGAAACTAAGCGCTCAACGCGGGCGTTCATCTCATCGAGATAGCCGAGTGCCAATTCTCCGGCGCGCAACTTAAAAGCGTCGAGGTGATACGGCAGGACGACTTTTTCAAGTTCGCTCACAATTTGCACCGGACCCACCAGATACCCCAAACGGGCGGCGGCCATCGACCATGTTTTTGAAAACGTTCGGCTTACTACCAACGGACGATTTTCATCGAGCAATGAAAGTGCCGAACGCGGCGCAAACTGACCGTACGCTTCATCGACTACTAACAAACCATTGATGTTCTCCACTAAACGCAGCGTTTCTTCGATGGTCTCCATCGAGTCAACGACACCAGTGGGATTATTGGGCGAGCAAAGAAATGACACCGATGGTTTTGCCGCAGCAATGACGCGCTGAATCTCCCCTGGATCAGATGAAAAATCCGCGGCCCTCTCTCCTTCGGCCACATTGGTGCCAACCACGCGCGCGATATGCGAATGCAATGCATACGTTGGTTCCCATACCGCGGCTGTGCGTCCTGGTCCCCCATACGTTAAGAGCAGCGTTTGTAAAACTTCGTTGGAACCGTTGGCCACAAAGATTTGTTCGGGACCCACGCCATGCAATTTTCCGATTGCAGTGCGTAAGGAAAGCGCAGCCCGATCGGGATAGCGATTCCATTGAATATCGCCGAGCGCGTCAACTAACGCGGAGGACCATTCGGCCGGCGGTGCATCCGGAGCTTCGTTGGTATTCAGCCGCACTCGAACATTTAATTGTGGTGAGTGATAGCCACTCATTAAGGCAATGTCGTCTCGGGGCGAAATCATGTATCGCCCAATTCTCGTTGCCGTAATCGAACTGATTCGGCATGGGTGGCAAAGCCTTCAGCATCAGCAATTGCAGCCACTAACGGCGCAGCCCATGCAAAACCAGTATCGGTAACTTCAACAATGTGAACGGTCTTGGCAAAATCAGAAACGGTGAGCGCGCTGCCAAATCTTGCCGACCCGAATGTCGGAAGCACATGACTTGGCCCGGCCACATAATCACCAATTGATGCGGGTGAAAGCGGACCGATAAATACCGCCCCCGCATGACGAATTGCATTGGCCAACTGTTCGGCATCGGCGCACATCAATTCAACATGTTCCGCGGCAATGAAATTCACGACGTCAATGACATCTTGTTGCGAATCAACTAAGGCGCAAAAACCGCCGCTGGCAAACGTGGATGAAATCTCTTTTTGTCGCGGTGCAACGCTTACCAATTTGGCCAAGGCCGCGTCGACTGCATCGGCAACAGCGGCATCAGTTGTTACCAACCACGCCAGACCGTCAGGGCCGTGCTCGGCTTGCACCATTAGATCAATAGCAACGAAATCGACGGGCGCAGAACTGTCGGCCACCACCACAATTTCCGAAGGACCAGCAAACGCCATGGGCACGCCAACTTGACCGGCGACTTCCCGCTTCGCCATCGCAACATAGGCATTGCCGGGGCCGGCAATGACATCGACGGGGCGAATGGTTTCGGTTCCATATGCCATGGCCGCAATTGCTTGCGCGCCGCCAACGGCATACACCTCATCAACACCGGCAATGGCAGCAGCGGCCAATGTGATGTCAGCGATTTTTCCGCTTTCACGATCGGGCGGAACGCATAAAACAATTTCGTTGACACCGGCAACGCGCGCCGGAATAACTGTCATCAATACCGACGATGGATACGAACCGCGACCGCCGGGAACATAACAACCAGCGCGATCAACTGCTTGTTGTCGACCACGTACAACAATGCCTTTGCGATTAATGACATGCTCTGATTGAACTTGCTCGTTATGAAAGGCGACGATTGCCTGCGCGGCTTCTTCGAGCGCGTTACGCAAAGTCGGATCACAATTTTCTAAGGCTGCTTTTAATTCTCTGGCATCGACGGTCCGAATCGGTGCGTCAACACCGTCAAACTGAGCGGTGAATTTCTGTAGGGCTGCATCGCCATCGGATCGGACCGCCGCAATGATGTCGCGCACCGCCGCTAGAGGCGCGTCGCCCGCCGGATTTGGGCGCGGCAAATCAGCCAGTAACGCTTCTCCTTGCCGCCCACGCAGATCAATCCGGTTCAACACGGGTAAAACGCTACCTGTCGCAACCTTCGCTACCGGCATGTTTATTGGTATTTCCGCCAAATCCGCTTATTTACGACGACGCATCGTCGCTTGTAAACGACGATGAGCCATGCGCAAGGAACGTTCAACTTCATAAAGTTCGGCTGCAAAACCTTCATCGCCCGCTTCTAGGACCTCGTTGGCCACACGACTAACCCGTTCAATTAAGTCGTCCAATGTTGTTGTCGCGCTCGAGAGTTCAGAAAGGTCCACGGCGTCAGTTTGGCGCAGATGTTCTCGGGGCAGAAATGCGTTGGCGCCCCCCAAATGGAGGGCGCCAACAGGCGACACTGGGCGGCGGATCCCAGGTGGTTGTCGCCGTGTCAGGTGGCGGTACCCGACTGGTTCACCCTAGCGCGGGACTACAGAAAGAAAACAACCACCAACCTGCTGAGAGTATGCAAAAAACGCCCAAAAATTGGGAATTTTTGAATGTTGAGGTGTAAAAGTTTGCAAAAATTTCCAGTTGAACTGTGAATAGCGGAAATTAAAAGTAGGAATTGTCCTACAAGATGAATTACAACTTACGAGCGGGACAAAAATCGTTCAGCACGCAATCAGCGCAGAAAGTTCGCCTTGCGGTGCAAACTCGTCGGCCGTGCAGGATCAAGAGCAGTGAGAACAAGCCGCGATCGTCGGGCGGAATCATGTCGTTTAACGCATATTCGACTTTGACGGGATCAGTTAACTCTGTGAGACCCAGTCGGATTGAAAGCCGGCCGACATGCGTATCCACTGGCAATCCCGGCAGCCCCAACGCCACGCTGCGCACGACATTGGCGGTTTTCCGACCCACACCCGGAACTTGGACGAGATCGGCCATTTCATGGGGAACTTCCCCACCGAATTTCTCCACCAACATTTGTGCCATCCCGATTAACGATTTGGCTTTGTTTTTGTAGAAACCAGTGGAGTGAATGAGTTCCTCCACTTCCGACTGCTCAGCGACGGCCAACTCAAACGGCGATGGATAGCGAGCGAATAACGCTGGCGTCACCATATTGACGCGCTCATCAGTGCATTGCGCCGAAAGAATTGTGGCGGCCAGAAGTTCGAACGCATTTCGATGATCGAGTTCGCATTTGGCATCGGGGTACTCAACGCGCAAGCGGGCCAAGGTTTCTACGGCCCGTCCTTTTGGTGATCGCGGTTTGCCCACACCCTGACCCTATCGGTCTTGGCGCACTAAGGTCCGGCCGTGCGGAACGAACGTCGTTCATCAGATGGACAACTTGAATGGCTTGAAGTCGATCCCGCCCGCGAGTCGGACTGGAACGAGGCATCCGAAGCCGGTTTGGTTCCATTACGCCGGATTGATCAGTTACGTATTCAACTGCCCTGTGGGGAGAAATCGTCGGCCAACTTCACGACCCGCGCGTTTCAGGTTGGCCGTGATGAACAAACGTTTCTCGCCGTCAACAATCGAGCGTTTGCTTGGCATCCCGATCAATCGAATTGGACAAATGAAAAGTTGCAGTCCGTTATGAGTGAACCGTGGTTCGATGCCAACGGTTTTCTGCTGGCGGAGCAACAACAAAATGGTGAATCAGTTTTGGTCGGCTTTTGTTGGACAAAAGTTCATCCGGCGACGGAAAACGATCCGAAAATGGGCGAAATTTTTGTCATTGCCGTTGACCCCCAGTTTCATGGTCAAGGTTTAGGTCGTCAATTAACGCTGGCTGGCCTTGAACATATTGCGGCGCAAAAAATTGATGTCGGAATGTTGCATGTTGAACACGACAACGAATCGGCGCGTCAGTTGTATTTCTCCTTAGGTTTCGTCGAAGTGGATGCACATATTTGGTTCGGTCCCCCCAGCACCGAGAAACCGAAGGC
The DNA here is from genome assembly GCA_041183205.1 of Actinomycetota bacterium. Classification (GTDB taxonomy): domain Bacteria; phylum Actinomycetota; class Acidimicrobiia; order Acidimicrobiales; family Acidimicrobilacustridaceae; genus Acidimicrobilacustris. The sequence continues at coordinate 37,978 of JBEGMF010000016.1, forward strand.
CACACAACATGGCTGATGATTCCCTTTTCGACCTCGATCGTCATGAATTGAACGAACTTCTTGGCGACCAGCCCGCGTATCGACAAGAACAAATTTGGCAAGGCCTCTATCGCGACTTTTCACCTTTAGAAGAGATCACCACGCTGCCGAAAGCGCTTCGCGCACAATTAGCGAAACAGTTTCCCGCCTCCCTCACCGAAATGACACAAAGCCGAAGTGCAACTGGTGACACAGTGAAATGGCTGTGGCAACTACCCGACCAAGCATTAATTGAAACCGTATTAATGGTGTACGAGGAGCGATGCACCGTTTGTGTCAGCACACAAGCGGGTTGCGCGATGGCATGCGGTTTTTGCGCCACCGGCCAAGCAGGATTCACACGCAATTTGTCGAGCGGTGAGATTGTCGAACAAGTTGTTTCCGCAGCCCGTCACGCCAAAAACATTGGACGCCGCGTTTCCAACATCGTTTTTATGGGCATGGGCGAACCGTTTGCCAATTACGACCGCACCATGCAAGCCGTTCGCAAAATTCACGGTGATATCGGAATCTCCGCTCGCCATCTCACCCTTTCCACCGTTGGCATCATTCCGGGAATTGTGCGCTTAAGCGAAGAGGAACTTCCGGTCAATCTGGCTATCTCATTACATGCCGCAAATGATGAGTTACGTAACGAACTCGTACCAATTAATCGCCGTTATCCTCTCGACGATTTATTCGCCGCTTGTCAGACCTATACATCGCGCAAGAATCGCCGTCTGAGTTTCGAATGGGCCTTAATCGAAAACACCAATGACCGCCCCCAAGACGCTGAGGAACTGGCGGCATTCGCCTTGCCGTTACGTGCCCATGTCAATCTCATCCCCTTAAATCGCACCCCTGGTTGGCCCACCACCGGCTCAAGCCCGAAACGCGTCGAAGAATTTGTCCAGATGTTGAAATCTTTCGGCGTTAATGCCACCGTGAGGGCCAATCGAGGAACCGATATCGACGCCGCTTGCGGGCAACTGCGAGCGTCCTACGATGCGGAGACCAACGTCGTACCCCCACCTACATTTCGACCCCGCACCTAACGGAGCCGTTCCATGGATTTCAATCTTTCTCAGGTCGTACACGCAGTGGCCGACACGATTGGTGACCGCGAGGCCATCGTCGATGCCAACCGTCGTTACACCTACCGACAATTCATGGATCGTTGCGATCGATTGTCGGCATATTTCGTCTCCGAAGGATTAGGTGCCCATAGCGAACGATCGGCGCTACAAGGTCATGAATCGGGCCAAGATCATCTCGCCATCTACATGCACAACTGCATTGAATACATCGAAGCCATGATGGGCGCATACGGAGCGCGCATTGCGCCATTCAATGTCAACTATCGCTATGTCGCTGACGAACTTCGTTATTTGCTCAACGATTCGAAAGCCACCGCCATCGTGTATCACTCGGCGTTCGCGCCATTACTGGATGAAGTTCGTTCCGAACTCCCGAACTTGCGCGTTTTGTTACAGGTTCCCGATGATTCAAGCAACGCCTTATTAGATGGTGCTCGCTGGTATGAAGATGCAACCAGTAACGCCCCGGAAGTCGAATTACCGACACCCAGCCCCGACGATTTGTACATCCTGTACACCGGAGGCACCACGGGAATGCCGAAAGGTGTTTTATGGCGCCAAGGTGATATCTATCCAGGCGCATTGGGTGGCCGAAAAATTTCCACCGGTATCGAATACGCCGACTTGGCGGAAATTTGTGAAAACGCCGCGGCCGGCGGAATGAAAGTATTTCCCGCCGCGCCGTTTATGCATGGCGCCGCGCATTGGATGGCTATTAACGCATTAGGCAATGGCAACACGATCGTTCTTCCCGAACAAACAAAAAGTTTCGATCCGGTTGATGCGTGCAACACCATTCAAAAAGAAGGCGTCAATCTCATGTTGATTGTGGGCGATGCATTCGGTCGCCCGCTACTCGACGAAATCAAAACCGGAAAGTACGACCTTTCATCGTTGATGTTGCTTATTAGCGGTGGCGCCGCGCTCTCGGCTCCAGTTAAAGCGGCCATCTTGGAAGCGCTTCCATCGGTTGCGATTATGGACGGCTTAGGTTCATCGGAAACCGGACAACAAGCCAGTCAAGTAATTGGCGCAGGTGCGCCCGTTACAACAGGCACGTTTAATCCGGGTACCGGTATGGCAATTGTGAGCGAAGACTTCGATCGCGTCTTAGAAGCGGGCCATGAAGAACCCGGTTGGCTGGCACAGCGCGGACGTGTGCCGTTGGGTTACCTCGGCGACGCCGAAAAGACGGCACGCACCTTCCCCACCATTAACGGCGAACGTTTTTCTGTCCCCGGCGATCGCGCGCGATTACGGGCCGATAACGTGCTCGAACTTTTCGGCCGTGATTCGGTCACTATTAATTCAGGTGGCGAAAAAATCTTCGCTGAAGAAGTTGAAGCAGCCATTGCTCATCATCCAGCTGTTTATGACGTCATCGTGGCCGGTCGACCATCGGAACGGTGGGGTAATGAAGTTGTTGCCATTGTGCGTTTACGTGATGGACAAACCGCAACGGCCGATGAACTTCTTTCTGAAGCCGGTCAACACATTGCTCGTTACAAGTTGCCGAAGGAAATCATCTTCACCGACACCATTGTGCGCTCTCCAGCCGGAAAAGCGGATTACCGCTGGGCGCGCAGCGTGGCCGAAGGCAACTAGCCCGCCAACATTCGCTTGATGTGGTCACTTTCTACGCCTGCCCCGTAGGCTGAACCCGTGCCCGAATCATCGTTAGAAATCGATCCGGAAAATCTTCCCCAAGGGGACGACAAAGTGCGCGCCGTGCGATCGATGTTCGATGCCATCGCGCCCCGTTACGACTTAGTGAATCGCATCATGACATTCCGCATGGATGTTGGCTGGCGCAAGCGCACCGTACGCGATTTACGTCTCGTGCCCGGATCACTCGTCGCCGACTTAGCGTGCGGAACCGGTGACTTCTGCCGAGAGTTACAGAAATACAAACTCTCGCCGATTGGTTTTGATCTTTCGTTCGGAATGTTGGCTTCGGCGCGCACGACTGCCCCATTGGTCGAAGCCGATGCATTACGACTTCCGTTGGCTGACAATTCGTTAGACGGCGTTACCTGCGGATTCGCGTTACGAAACTTTGTTGAACTCGATGGTTTCTTTAACGAACTCGCCCGCGTCGTTCGTCCCGGTGGTCGTATTGCTTTACTCGAAGTTGCCGAACCACCAAATCCAATCTTGCGCACGGGACATTCAATTTATTTTGGGAAAGTTGTTCCAAAAGTTGGCGGTTTACTTTCCGATGCGTCGGCGTATCAGTACTTACCGAAATCAGTGGCGTACTTACCTGAACCGAGCCAGATGATCGCCAAAATTGAAAATGCTGGTTTCGATTGGGTGGAACGAAATCTCCTTTCCTTTGGCATCGCTCAATTGATAACCGCTACGAAATCGTCGTGAAACTCGTCGCCCATACCGTTGCCCTCGATACTGATATCGACCTTTTGGCACTTTGTCGTGCCGATGACTTGGCATTTTGTTCCCAAAACGTCGGTGTCGTTGGCTTTGGTTTAGCAGATCGCATTGTCGTGCGGCGGTCAAGCGACGACAGTGCCGCTCACCAAATTCACGCAGCGCTTTCTTCCTATGAAGATATTGATGAAGTTGATTTACCGGGAACGGGTGCCGTGGCCTTTGGCGCCTTCCCGTTTGTTGCACAACTCGATTGCGAATTACTTCTCCCCCGTATCATCATCGGTCGACATAGCGATGGCACCACATGGGTAACTCGTTGCGGACCCGAAGATCAATTAGCCACGCAAAAGGAAATCGATCGTTTACTTGCTCGTCAAGAAGATGCCAAAGCGGGTTTTGCCCGTGACGCAGCGTTACAAGGTTCTGATCGCTCCCCCAGTTCGTTTTCGATTACTCCATTGCGCGCTCCTGAAGATTGGTGCGACACGGTTGATCAAGTGGCCGCTCGCATTGCCAACGGCGAAGCGCGCAAAGTTGTATTGGCCCGCGGTATTGATGTCAAGACCGATCGCCCAGTCGATCCTTCGGCGCTGCTTTCGCAATTACGTCGCACATTTCCAGCCAGTTATTTGTTTTCTTTCGACGGGTTTGTAGGGGCAACACCAGAAATGCTCGTTCAACGCGAAGGTGAAATTGTGCGCGCTCATCCGATGGCCGGCACGGCGCCGCGTAGTGGCGATGCTGAAACCGATGCGCGTTTAGCGGCGGCGTTACTCGCTTCCACCAATACCCGCGATGAACATCGACATACCATCGACATGGTGCACGAAACACTTTTGCCCTGGTGTTCGTATCTTGATGAAGAGGATGAGCCGTCAATCGTGGCCGTTGCCAATGTGCAACATCTCTCCACTCGCCTTGAAGGACGACTTTCAGCGCCTCCGGCTTCGGTGATCGAATTAGTGGACGCGCTTCATCCCACTCCGGCAGTAGGCGGAAGCCCGCGTGGTCAAGCGTTGCAAATCATCAACGAAGTTGAGCAACTTGATCGCGGTCGATATGCCGGACCTGTTGGTTGGGTAGATAACCGTGGCAATGGCACGTGGGCTGTTGGTATTCGGTCGGCGCAAATTAATGGCGATACCACTCGTATTTATGCCGGTGTCGGCGTGGTCATCGACTCCATTGGCGAAATTGAATTGGCCGAAACACGCGCCAAACTCCAAGCGATGCTGGGCGCATTAGTACGCCCGTAGTTTTTATTGTTACGCCGGCCAACCAAGTTTGCGCGCTGCGGCCAAACCAACTGCATTGAGTTGTCCATGCACATCGACATTGTCGCGACGATTCGTGCGCACATACACCATATGGACTCCGCCGGTGGCCAACGCACCCTTCACCGCAATACCAACCGCCTCGGCATCTTCGGCTTGTAATACCGCAATGTCATGAGCATGGGCCAATGTCGGTAAATGCGCGTTATGGGGGGTCCCAAAAAGAAGTTCAAATTCGTCTTCGCCAAGCGCCGATGCTTGAGGCAAAAACGAAAAGATTCCGCCTCCGTCGTTATCAAGAACAACTAAACAAAGATTGACATTGCGTTTCGTTAGACCGATCAATCCATTCGTGTCGTGTAAAAACGCAATATCGCCAATGAATAACGCCGTTGGTGCACCACTTAACGCCGCACCCACTGCAGTCGATACCACTCCATCAATGCCGTTGGCACCGCGGTTCGCTAACACTTTGAGACCATCTCGCCTCTCGGTGTACCACTCAACATCGCGAATAGGCATCGACGATGACACCACTAAAACAGAATTTTCGGGCATCGAATTAACGATGGAACGGGCCACTGCTGGTTCGGTGGGATAGTCGTACTGCGCCAATGATTCACTTATTGCCAGAGCAAATGCATCATCAGATTTACGCCAGGTCTGCATCCACGTTGTTGGCCGCGGCGACGCCGGCTCACTAACTCCGGCGCAAAACGCAGAAGCCGATGCCATCACTCGTTCAGTGACAACGCCATAGGGATCTTCTTTTCGATCATGGGGTGCAATATGGAAATGCGGAACGGTTTGCGCGCCTAACCACTGATTTACAACTTTGGATGCGGGCAATGATCCGAATCGCACAACGAGGTCAACTCGAGGGGCAACATCACGTAAAAGTCCGTCAGCATGAGCAATGACATTGGGGTGCGGTAGACGACAGCCACTGCGCGGATCGGCTAACACTGGCCATTGCCATTGTTCCGCCAAGCGCAAAACGGCGTCGGGATCGTCAATTGGACCACCGGCAATGATCACGCCACGTTCGACGGGCGGTAAAGAGAAAAACTCAACCGTGCGCGCCGATCCATTGTTGGCAACTGCTTGCAACTCATTGTCGGAAAGAAGTTCATCGGCATCGGGAGCAGGCGTGCCGAGCAACGGTTCATCAAAAGGAAAGTTGAGATGGGCAACGGTAAACGAAAGGGCTTGCACTGCTAATTGACGAAATGCTTGCGCTGGCGCTTCATGCGGAAGAGGTGCATCGGCAAAAATATCGACCGCGCTGCCATAAAGACGAAGTTGATCAATTGTTTGCGGTGCGCCGACACCACGTAAACGTGGCGGACGATCGGCCGTTAGAGCTAAATAGGGAACGCCATCGAGCGATGCTTCCACCACCGCCGCATGCAGTTCCGCCGCTGCCGTGCCCGAAGTTGTCACCACAGGAACATGACGACCTGAGGCTTTCGCTAAACCCAGCGCCATAAACGAACCCGAACGTTCATCAAGATGAATATGTGTGCGTATCCCACCGTGACGAGCAAAAGCAACGGCTAAAGGAGTGGAACGAGAGCCGGGACAAATCACCACATCGGTGATACCGCCACGGGCCAATTCATCAACAAACGCTGCGCAGGCAGTGGCATTGGCAGTGGCGATCGAGGAATCCACATCTGCAGCCTACGAGCCAATTCGCCGTACGCTTACTTTGTGGCTCAGCACCTTGCCTTCATTGATATCGGCCCTTCCGGCCAGCGCTCCGAGTTCACGCTGCTTCACGGATTCACGCAAAATTCCCGTTGCTGGACTCCCTTTGACGAACTTCTTAGCACCGAGGCTCATGTTCGCCTCTTTGATCTGCCCGGTCATGGCGGATCCTCTGACGTTTTCGTCGATTTACAAACCAGCGCGCAAATGGTGGCTGCGCAGATGAATGAGTCGATTGTCTGCGGGTATTCGATGGGCGGACGCGTTGCTCTTCATTTGGCATTGCTCGCACCAGCCAAAGTGCAAGGTTTGGTGGCCATTGGTGCCACCGCAGGATTACGTAGCGAAAATGAACGCAGTGAACGGCGTCAGCATGATGAACAATTAGCGGCACAGTTACGCCAACAAGGTGTCAGTGCATTTCTCGACGAATGGTTAGCGCAACCGCTCTTTGCTCATTTGAAAAACAATCATCGTGACCAACGCGAGATCAATACTTCTGAAGGTCTTGCTCGCAGTCTTGAATTATGCGGTACCGGAACACAACAACCACTTTGGGATCAACTTCCGCAACTTTCGATGCCCGTGTTGTTACTGAGCGGCGCGGAAGACGAAAAATTTACGCGACTCGCTCATGAGATGGCCGAGGTCATTGGCGATAACGCCAGCGTGGCCGTCATTGCGGGCGCCGGTCATAGCGTGCAACTCGAACAGCCAGAGAAAACGGCAATCGCTATAACCGACTGGCAAGCGCGTTGCGGTCTTTAAGTTGTTAGCCGCCGATCCAAAGACCAACAGAAAGCAACGCGCCGAATAACAATTGGATTCGCCCCGTTGAGCCCAGTAACGGAATAAGGCCCGAGCCACTGGCGCCTTCCAAAACTTTTTGCACGGGGTAACGAGCGAGAACCACCACGAGTAGCGCTAAAGCCGCAAGCGGTCGTTCCGAAAGGCCGGCAATAAATGGCACCATGACAAATGGCAGCGTCATGGTGATGACATAAAAAATTCGCGTGCGCTTATCACCCATACGCACCGCCAAGGTGTTCTTGCCAGCAACACGATCAGTGGGAATGTCGCGCAAGTTGTTTACGATCAAAAGTGCAACTGCGAATAAACCAATTGGTAATGAAACAAAGAACAAAAGCGGAGTAAGGCGTTCGGTTTGCACGAATCCGCTTCCCGTCGTAGCCACTACCCCGAAGAAAACGAAAACAAAGACTTCGCCTAAACCGGCATAACCGTAGGGACGCGGGCCACCGGTATAAAACCATGCCGCCGCAATGGCTGCCACGCCGACAAGAAGTAACCACCAAGTGGTGGCCGCTGCTAAAGCAAGACCAGCAACTGCCGCTACTCCGAATGAAAGAAATGCAGCCGCCTTAACTTGTTTGGCTGATTTCAATCCCGAGGCCACTAATCGTGTTGGCCCGGTGCGATCGTCATCAGTGCCGCGCACTCCATCGGAATAATCGTTGGCGTAATTCACGCCCACTTGTAAAGCAATCGAAACAACGAGCGCCGCCAAAAATCGCCAGAGGATGATTCCTTTAACGAGACTGTCATCGGCATTCATATCAGCGCCGTTCATCCCCGCGGCCGCCGCCGTTCCCACGACAACCGGAACGATGGAAGCAGGGATTGTGCGAAGGCGAGCCCCAAGGATCCATGCGTTCATGTCCTAAGTGTGCTTCGAAAATGCCTTGATGACGAATTCGAGGCGTAGCCTCATAGCGTGCCTGAACTTGTCGCAGTGCAATTACGCGGCCAAGCCTTTGTTGACGAACTGCAGAGGCAATGGGATGCCGGCCATGCGGTGTTACCGCTCGACCCCGATCTCCCCCGCGCCGCCGTCGAATCACTTTTGGCGGCTGCACGCCCCACGCAATTGGTTGATAGCGCTCATATGCGCCATTCGCTCGACGGCGAGGGCTGCGAAGAAGGCGATGCTGTCGTCCTCACCACTTCGGGAAGCACTGGAATCCCAAAGGCCGTTATCCATACGCACGAATCTCTGCTCGCTTCGGCCGACGCCATTAATGAGGCACTAGATGTCTCGGCCAATGACCACTGGTTATGTTGCTTACCTGTTGGACATATCGCCGGCTTTGCCATCATTGTGCGCTCGTTCGTTGCGGGCACGGCTTTAACGGTTTTGGAAAAGTTCGATAAAGAACTGGTTGAACAAAGTGCTCGTAACGGTGCAACATTGACGTCGCTGGTACCAACCACTTTGCGCCGCATTCATCCCGAACTCTTTCGCCAAATAATTGTTGGTGGCTCGGCACCTGGTGATCTTCCGAAAAATTGTCGGGCAAGTTATGGCATGACGGAAACCGGAAGCGCCATCGTCTTAGACGATGACGTAGTACGCGACGCCGAAATAAAAATTGTTGACGATGAAATTTTTGTACGCGGACCAATGCTCTTCCGCGGATACCGCGACAATCCTGATGTTTTCTCCCAAGATGGATGGTTCGCCACTGGTGATACCGGCGCACTCACCAATGGTGTGCTCAACGTACATGGCCGACGCGGCGACATGATCATTACCGGTGGCGAAAATGTTTGGCCGGCGCCTCTCGAAGCGCGACTCAGCATGTTGCCCTCGGTTCAACAAATTGCGATCATCGGACGCGATGACCCTGAATGGGGTCAAAAAGTAACTGCCGTTGTCGTACCCGCCAACGCGTCCAATCCACCAACACTTGAAGAATTGCGCGCCAGCATTAAAGAAGTATTTCCCGCATTTTGCGCGCCTAAAGCAATAGAACTGCGCACCGAACTTCCCACTTCTCCTCTCGGCAAAGTTTTGCGCCGTCAGTTATAACGAAGTCACGCGGCGTTTTGCCGTAACGTGTTTTTGCTAGGAATCGGCAAGGGGGAACTATGTCAGACCAACCAACATTGCTCGTTGAACGCGACGGACCACTTTTACTTCTCACCATGAATCGACCTGAGCGTCGCAATGCATTAGTCCCCGACATGCTGGTGCGTTTTGCTGAAGCATGGGAATTAGCCGATAGCGATGATTCAATTCGTTGTGTCATTCTCACCGGTGCCGGCGACATCGCCTATTGCGCCGGTGGCGACCTTTCCGACGGATGGATGTCGGGTGAAGAAACAGAAGAATCGCGTCGCATTGCGCAGCGTTTAGCCGATGATCCTGGAATCACCGGTCGTGGACTACTGCTTACCTACTGGTGCAAGAAGCCGATCATCGCCGTTGTAAATGGTCAGTGCATGGGCGGCGGCTGTGAGATGTTGCAGTCAACTGATATTCGCATCGCCGAAGAACATGCAACGTTCGGTGTGCCGGAAGTGAAACGTGGACTTATTGCCGGCGCCGGTTCCACAATGCGATTAAAGCGTCAAATTCCCTATGCCGTAGCGATGGACATGTTGCTTACTGGTCGCATTCTTGATGCGGAAGAAGCGCTGCGTTGGGGATTAGTTAGCCATGTTGTTCCAAAAGGAACCGGCATGGAAAAGGCACGAGAGATTGCCAACATCATTTGCGATAACGGACCTTTGGCCGTTGCCGCCTCGAAAGCTTCAGTCATTGAAACCGGTTGGTTACCCGAAGCAGAGGCGCAACCAATTGAAATTTCTCATGTAATTCCGGTGATGCGCTCGGCGGATGCCAAAGAAGGAATGCGCGCCTTTTCCGAAAAACGAAAGCCGAACTTCAAAGGTCAATGAATTAACCGGCCAAATTGAATTCGTCGGGATTGGGACCCATCCGACCATCAGCGCGGTCGAGTGAATTCATCGTTTCCATATCGTCTTCACTCAAGGCGAAATCGAAGATTTGAAAATTTGATTCGATTCGACTCGGTGTTACCGATTTCGGAATAACAACGATTCCCAGTTGCACCAGCCATCGCAACGTAATTTGCGCTGGTGTGCGGCCATAAACATTGGCCAAAGAAACAATTACGGGATCTTCATCAACGCGACCGCGCGCGATCGGGCTCCACGCTTCAGTCAAAATGCCATGCAACTCATGAAAGGCACGCAATTGTTTTTGTTGGAAAAACGGATGCAGTTCAACCTGATTGAGCGCCGGCAGGACGCCCGTTGCCTCGACGATCTGACGAATGTGATCGGGTTGGAAATTAGAAACACCAATCGAACGTAAGCGTCCGCTTTGTTGCAACTCAACAAACGTTTCCCACGTCTCAACAAACTTTCCTAGACCAGGTGCCGGCCAATGAATAAGCAATAAGTCGAGTTCATCGAGACCGAGAGTTTCGAGAGACTTCTCGAACGATTCGATGGTGGTTTTGCGTCCCTGAAATGAATTCCAAACTTTGGTGGTGACGAAAATGTCATCGCGAGCGAGCCCAGAGTTTTTAATAGCCGCGCCCACACCCTCTTCGTTGAAATATCCCCATGCCGTATCGATATGTCGATAGCCAACTGAGAATGCTTCGGCCACGATTCGTTCGGTGTCTTCTGCTGGTACTTGGAAAACGCCAAAACCAAGTTGCGGAATACTTTTACCGTCATTCATTTTCAGTGCAGGAACCATGAATTGATCGTATTCCCGATACCGTTGCCTCCGTGCCGAATCGACTCGAAAACGAAACCAGTCCCTATTTACGCCAACATGCGGACAATCCCGTCGACTGGTGGCCTTGGGGTAACGAAGCCCTACAAGAGGCTGCGGCTCGAGATGTGCCCATTCTCATTTCCGTCGGATATTCCGCTTGTCATTGGTGCCATGTGATGGCTCATGAATCCTTTGAGGATCCAGCCATCGGTCAACTGATGAACGATTTATTTGTAAACGTCAAAGTTGATCGCGAAGAACGCCCCGATGTTGATGCGGTCTACATGGATGCTGTCTTGGCCATGAACGGCAATGGCGGTTGGCCCATGACTGTTTTTTGTCTTCCCGATGGACGACCATTTTTTGCGGGTACGTATTTTCCAAAAACCTCAGCCGGCGGACGCATGGGTTTTCCCGAACTGTGCCAACGCATTAACGAACTCTGGCATACCCGTCGACCCGAATTAGAAGAACAAGCAGCGGCCATTACCGAAGCCATTGATAAAGGAATTCAACTTCCCCAAGAACCAGCATCACCGCGGGAAGAATTTTTGCAAAACGCGGTTTCAACTTTGCGTTCGCAAATCGACAAAAAAGATGGCGGTTTTGGGCGAGCACCGAAGTTTCCGCAAACGTTTGCCATCGATGTTTTACTGCGACATGCTCAGCGCACTGGTGACGAAAATGTTCTCGCCGATGCAATGCTTTGTTTAGACGCAATGGCCGCAGGCGGAATTTACGATCATCTCGGTGGCGGCTTCGCGCGTTATTCCACCGACTCCAAATGGCTGGTCCCCCATTTCGAAAAAATGTTGTACGACCAAGCTCTTTTAGCGCGGGTTTATTTGCATGCTTGGCAACTCACCGGCGAAGAGCGCTACTTACAAACTCTTAGCGAAACGATTCACTATGTTTTGCGTGATTTAACTCATAGCGCTGGCGGTTTCTATTCCGCTGAAGACGCCGACTCCGAAGGAGTTGAAGGAAAGTTTTATGTTTGGACCGCCGAAGAAATTCGGTCGATTTGTGGTGATGACGCACAGGCCGTTTTGGATTGGTACGGCGTAACGGAAAACGGAAACTGGGAAGGAAACACCATCCTGGAACGACCAGTCCGCGATTCGTTATTACGACCAGATGCAGTTGAGCGCGGACGACAGGCTCTTTGGGCGGCGCGGGAAAAACGCATTCGACCATCGCTAGACGACAAAGTTCTGACCGAGTGGAACGCTTTAATGCTGGCAACGCTCACCGAAGCGGCGGCCGCCACCGGAAACACGGAGTGGTTGGATGCGGCCATCAAGAACGGAAATTTCCTCTGCGAAAACTTGCGCGTGAATGGACGTTGGATGCGCAGTTGGCAAGGAACAGCGCGTATCGAAGCGTTCAGTGCTGATTACGCCGCGCTTGTTGATGCCTTTGTTCGACTTTATGAAGCCACTGGCGATCATCGCTGGCTCAACGAAGCCACCCAATGCGCCGACGATTTGATTCGTCTCTTTGCCGACACTGACGACTTCGGTTTCTTCACCAGTGGAAACGATGTCGATCAGTTAATTGCCCGACCAAAAGAATTCATGGATAACGCCACTGCGTGTTCCAACTCTTTGGCGGCCGTGGGACTTTTACGTTTGTCGTTACTTACAGAAAACGAAAACTACGCCCACCACGCCAATGTCTTGGTAAGCAAATTCACCGAAAGCGCCGCCCGCGTGCCGCTCGGTTTCGGACACTTTCTGTTAGCGGCGGAGATGTCCATATTGGGCTCAGTGGAGATTGTCATCAGCGGTGATCGACCCGACATGGTGTCTCTCGCCCAAAAAGCGTGGGTGCCCGCCGGTGTCCTTTCTTACGGCGAGCCTTTGCCGATTGCACTTTGGGAAGGCCGCCATGAAAGCGGCGCCGACGGTAAGGCCTATGTCTGTCGAAATTCTGTCTGCGGTCTACCGGCTACCGACGCCGATCAATTACGCGACCAGTTACAGCAGATTTCACCATCCGCCACGGTGCAATAACTGCTCCATTGGCTTTCGCTTTCGTTGCGCCGATTTCGATAACCGCTGTTCTTCATCAGGCCAGCCCAAGGCAATCGTTCCCAGCGCACGTCGATCCGACGGCCAACCAAATTCATGACGCAGCGCGTCTTCATGTTCAAACTGGCCAAAAAAACAAGCACCTAAGCCGACATCAACAGTGGCCAGCAACATCACCATGGCGGCAAAGGCGCCATCGACATACCAATACGGAATGGGCCACTGCTCTTCGCCTTCACCTAAACCAGTCGAGGCTTTATCGGGTTCGCTGTAACGGCGAACATATTCGGCTGGTTGAACTAGCGGAATCAACAACACCGGAGCGCGCAACAAACCAGGCCAAGGGAACGCGGCGCGACGTTCTTCACTCAAGGTGGTCGACCAATATCGATTGGTTTGCTCGCCTTCCAACACAACAACATCAAGTGCTTGTGTGTTGCCGGCGGCCGGCGCACGCGCGGCTAAGGCGACAATACGATCGACAATTTCGGGATCAACTGGACGCGTTGAAAACGAACGCACCATGCGGCGCGCGCCAACAACATCAACAAATTGCATAGCCGTTACTTTGCACAGCCGTAGATTTGCATTTGCTATTTGATCTTGGCGAGATCCTCAGCCATGGCCCAACCAAAAGCCACGATGGAATCGCCACGCTTCACGTTCAAGCCCTTGAAGAGACCAACTACTGCGGGATCGATCTTTTCTTGCTCTAACGATTCGTAATCGAGACAGAGAGGGAACGCCCCATCGCCGGTGGCGGTGAACGCCTTATCGTCATACGAACTGGAATCGATTCCGAAACGCTTGGCCAAACGACGACCCCATGCGCGCTCTTCGCCCGTCGCTTTGTGTTCGGGACGCGGATTGATGTCATCAAGATTGCGGAACGCATCAAAGCCACTGGCCGTGGCAAAACGAGTGCCGATCAAAACATCTTCATCGGGGAACGCCATAACGGCGCGCTTGAACTGATCGTTCAAGATCGCCTTCAAAACAGTTGATCGCTTCGAGGTGCGCTTAATCGATGCCAGACCGATCAACACGCTCGGTGTGCCACCAATGCGCTCGAGGGTGCAAAACGAGAAGCCCTTGAGGCCATTGCCCTCGCGCGCCAGTGAAACCAACACCCAGGCTTCGGCTTGTTTAGAAAGGACCCCTACTTCAAACAAACTGGGTCCGTCCTGACACAGATCCGCCATTTCGGCTAACTCAGCATCACTCAGCTGAGTGCAATCTTTTGTCACGACTTTGATTGCCATTGTTACGCCCCTCAAACAGACAAATTCGGGACACATAGTCCACCCCGTTTAGAGACAAAACGCAACTCGGCGATTTCGCCTAGGCAGCAATGGCATCGGCGCCGAGCAATTCCCGCAGTTCAGCCAGTAATCCGCCGGTTGCGGACACATTGAACTCATCGGGAAGACGCAAAACCTGCTTATCGCCGATATGCAAAAAGACAGGTGAATCGCCTTCATGCTGCCGCAGGATGCCCTTCAGCGCCTGGAGCAATTCATCACTTAAGGCCGCCGGAGCCAGATTGATACGCACGGGCGGATTGCCGCCAATCACCGGTTCGAACAGTTCGATTTCCATCGCCATCAACTTGGGCGTGTCATCGCGGTTATCAACGCGACCTTTCACGATCACCACGGCATCGTCGTTAAGGAGATGACCGTATTGCTGCATCGTGCGAGCAAACACCATGACTTCAACCGTGGCTTGTAGATCTTCGAGAACGAAAACGCCCATGAGATCGCCACGGCGAGTCCACTTCTTTTGTAACGACGTAACTAGCCCACCCACAATCCGAATGGAACCTTCTTCCACGGTTTCTAATTCGGAAATGGTGAGTTCAGTGCGACGACGCAACGATGCTTCTGCGCCCATCAACGGGTGATCAGAAACATAAAGGCCGAGCATTTCTTTTTCGAAGGCCAATCGTTGCCGCTTATCAAAATCTTCTTCCGGAATATCGAAACGTTGAGTGGTTTCGTTTTCGTCGGTGGCTACGGCCGAGAACAAATCGAATTGGCCTTCGGCTTCTTTACGACGACGCGCCACGGTGTCATCAATGATGCGGTCGGCATAACCCAACAAACCTTTACGGCTATACCCCATCGAATCGAAACCACCGGCTTTGATTAACGATTCAATAGTGCGCTTGTTAAGCACAGTGACATCAACACGATCACAAAAATCAAAAAAGTCGATGAACGGACCGTTGGCTTCGCGCTCTTGCAAGATAAGCGCAACTAATCCTTCACCAACATTGCGCACGGCCGACAAACCAAATGCGATCGCGGGCTCGGCACCTTCACGCTCAACAGCAATGAAATCAGATGACGAAACGTTCACATCCGGAACCAAGACGTCGATTTTTTGCACACGGCATTCATTGAGATACACCGCGGCTTTGTCGAGCGTTCCCTTCACGCTGGTGAGAAGAGCGGCGAGATACTCAACCGGATAATGCGCCTTGAGGTACGCCGTTTGGTAAGCGATGAGGCCGTACCCGTAACTATGGCTCTTGTTAAAGGCGTAATCCGCAAATGGTTCGATCACATCGAAAAGGGCCGAGCCAATTTCTCGCCCGTACCCTTCCCGTTCGCAACCATCAACAAATTTCTCTCGTTCTTTTTGAATGAGTTCGCGAACTTTTTTGCCGCAGGCCTTTCGCAGGTTGTCAGCATCGGCCAGTGAATAACCGGCAAATTTTTGGGCCACCCGCATAACGGATTCTTGGTAAATCATTAATCCGTAGGTGTCACCCAAAAGTTCCGACAAGTCATCATGCAAATAGTCGATGGACTTACGGCCGTTTTTACGATCGGCGTAGTCGTTATGCATGTTGGCCGCCATCGGCCCAGGTCGATAAAGCGCCACCAACGCCGCAATATCTTCGAAGGATGTAGGCGCCAGTGAACGCATAAGCGCGCGCATCGGACCACCTTCAAGTTGGAAGACGCCGATCGAATCGCCGTTACGCAACATGGCCAGCGTTTTTTCGTCATCCAGCGGAATGGCATCAATATCGACGTGAATGCCGCGAGTCTCCGCCAACATCGAAATGGTGTCGGTAATGACGTCAAGGTTGCGTAAACCGAGGAAGTCCATCTTCAAAAGACCAAGTTCCTCTACGCCATGCATTTCGTACTGCGTCACTACCGGCGCGAGTTCAGGATCGCTCCCCGCTTCCGGTTTGCGCTGAATCGGCAAGTACTCCGTAAGCGGCTCTTTAGTAATCACCACGGCTGCGGCGTGAATACCATCTTGGCGACGCAGACCTTCAAGACCTTTGGCGACATCGATGACATGTTTGGCATCGGGATCAGAGTTGTACATCTCGCGCAAATCCGACGCCATCTTGAAGCCATCAACAAATTTCGGATGCTCTTCAAGACATGCATACAGCGGTGTGTCGCGGCCCATCACCAACGGAGGCATCGCTTTGGCCACTTTGTCGCCAACGGCATAGGGGTAACCAAGCACACGGGCCGCATCACGAACCGCAGCGCGCGCCTTAATGGTTGAGAACGTCACGATTTGAGCAACGTGATCACGACCGTATTTTTCGGCGGCATAGCGAATCATTTCGTCTCGGTAGCGAGAGTCGAAATCCATATCGATATCGGGCATTGAAATACGCGATGGATTCAAAAACCGTTCAAAAAGCAAGTCATATTTGATTGGATCTAAATCGGTGATCCAAAGGGTGTACGCCACAGCACAGCCGGCCGCCGAACCACGACCCGGCCCGACACGAATGTCGTTATCGCGAGCGTGTTTGATCAAATCCCACACAATTAAGAAATACGAGCTGAATCCCATATCGGAGATGACCTGCAACTCGTACATCAACCGATCAACAATGTGATCGGGAACTTTGTCGCCCCAACGTTTCTTAGCGCCCTCCATCGTGAGGTGACGCAAATAATCGGTATCGGTTTCAAAACCTTTAGGAAGCGGGAAGTTCGGCAACTGCGGGTTACCGAATTCAATTTCCACGTTGCAACGTTCAGCGATCCACAACGTGTTATCGCAGGCTTCGGGAATTTCATTGAACAGCCAACGCATTTCCGCTGCCGTCTTTAAGTAATGCTGATCGCCGTGAAATTTAAAACGATCAGGGTCACTCATAAGCGAGCCGGTCTGCACACACAACAACGCGTCATGAGATACCGCATCATGCTGATGCACATAATGACTGTCATTAGTGGCCACTAACGGTGCAGAAATCTTGCGTGCAATTTCTAAAAGTTGCGGATTTGTCTTCCCTTGTTCGGGAATGCCGTGATCTTGAATCTCGATGAAGAAATTGTCACGCCCAAAAATGTCTTGCAGACGAGCGGCTTTCTCTAGAGCACCTTTTTCATCGCCCTGCAAAAGTGATTGCAAAACTTGGCCACCTAAACATCCGCTGGTCACGATAAGACCACTCGAATGTTGCGCTAAAAGATCCCAATCAACTTTGGGCTTCATGTAATAGCCCTCAAGGAAGGCCCGTGAAGAAAGTTGAATGAGGTTTTTATATCCCGTGGCATCTTCCGCTAACGCCGTGAGGTGGTAGTACGCCTTGCGACCACCTTCCGCTTCACCACCGGAATCATCAATTCGTCCGCGACGAGTCGGACGTTCGGTACGCGATTCATACGCCTGGTACAACTCAGAACCGATGATCGGTTTTACGCCTTCGGCGCGCGCCGCTTTATAAAAATCTAAGACCCCATACATATTTCCGTGGTCGGTAATTCCAACCGCCGGTTGACCGTCGGCCGCGGCCGCTTTCACTACGTCCGCGACTCGAGCCGCTCCATCGAGCATCGAAAATTCGGTATGCAAATGCAGATGGGTAAATGACTCTGGCACCCGCTACTCCTCAGGTCGTCTATTGAAAATAGTGGTATCTGCCCCTCTTTGGTGAGATCCCGTATCGAGCGCAAGGGCAGCAATAGCCTTGGGGTGCTCATCGACAAACGGGAGGTCGTAATGACAGCCGATGATCGTTCCACCATGGACCTTCTCCGAGGGTCCCGTATCACCGCTTATGCGATCGGATTTGTAAGTCTGGCCGCCGGCATCGCACTTTTGGTGTGGCCTGAACGCTCCACTGTGGTCGTGGCCCGCATCATTGGCATCCTCTTGATCGTCGTTGGTTTCGGTCAATCTGCCGAAGCCATCACAACGCATCGACGCGGTTCCTATTGGGGGCTTTTGCTTCTGCGCGGACTTATCAACCTTGGTGTTGGTATCGCGCTGGTATTTGTCCCAGAAAAGTCGACCAGCCTGATCGTGTGGCTAATCGGTCTCGATTTCTTGATCACCGGCTTGTTGGGATTCATTGTGAGTTTCATGGTGCCGAAAGACATGGGACGAGGCGGATTGCTTTTGCAATCGATCATCTCCGTGTTGATCGGTGTCGTCTTTTTCTGGGCCGGCCCCGATGACATCAAAAATTTCGCCGCCGTTATCGCCGGCATCATTTTGTTGCTCTTAGGAATTCTGTTTTTGGCCTCGGGTTATCAACTCACAAAAGCCCGAGCCGTTGTTATCTCGCGGGATTAGCCGCTTATAAGTAGGTGCCCGGTCGATCCTCGGGGCTTTGACCCCCGGGGCGACCGGCGCCTGGCGGAAGTTGGCCGCGCATATTTTCCAACTGTTGACGGGCCGCCATTTGCTGAGCAAACAACGTGGCCTGAATTCCATGAAAGAGACCTTCGAGCCAGCCGACAAGTTGTGCTTGGGCCACGCGCAGTTCGATTTCGGTTGGTGTGCCATCGGAAGCAAACGGAAACGCCAGACGCTGCAGTTCTTCGCGTAAATCAGCCGATAGTGCCGAACCTAATTCGGCAATAGATGTGTCGTAGATGGCGCGCAAGCGTTGACGAGAGGGTTCGTCTAATTCGGTTTGGCGCACTTCATCTAAAAGTTGCTTGATCATCGAACCAACGCGCATGACTTTGGCTGGTTCGGAAACAAATTCAGTTTCCGGCTCTTCCTCAGTTGAAGATGTGCCATCCGGAAAAATCAGTTCTGGTCGTTCAAGGTTTTCGCTCATAGTTTTCGCTTACAAACAATTCTTCGTCATCAGGCGGGTATGCCGATCAACATCCTAAACATTTCAACGTCAAAAGCGTCGGGAAACTCGTTACTGCCAATTCACGCATTCAGGACTGGCATATTTTGAGCGGCACATACATTTCGTCGGGTGTAAGTGATCCATGTCGAGCCACCAACGAGAACAATCCCGTATCAGCCGGATCTTCAAAACTCACCGTCGCATGTGCGACCAAAGCAACGTCACCTAACGATGACGCTGCCGCATCGGAAACGGTGGTGCCGAACCAGCCTTCGTCAATGATTTGTTCACGCGTGCGCACCCAAGCCACATCGCTATAGCGCTGAGCATCATCAAAAAGAGCGCGACTGCGACCGCCACGCGCATGCAACCAACGAAAGCGTCCTTCACCGGATTGATAAGCAACATGGGCGCGAACTTCTGGCTCTAGGACAATGACGTTGTCACCGACATCAACTTGTCCGTGATCAGACGTAATCAACATCACGCAATCGGCGGGCAATTTCTCGGCGATGGCTGCAATGAGTTGATCAACAAAGCGCAATTCATCTTCGTAATGCGCGCCAAGACCATATTCGTGAGCCACTTTGTCGATGCCGTCGTAATAGGCGTAGATGAACGGTTCCTTCGCTTTCAGGAGCGCATCGATTTCGGTCACGATGGTGGACGGAACACGCCAACCCACGAAACGCGTTTGATCTAAATGTGCACGCGTAAATCCAGTAGTGCGAAATTCGGCTCGAGTTATTACCGGAGGTCGCTGTCCACCGAATGGTTCATGACTTTGCACCGAGTCCGGTCGCACACTTTCACGCGCATCACGTCCATCGATTGTCCAACGCAAAGTGTTGAGCACTTTGCCGCCAATCGACATGCGATAGCCCGTTACGCCGTGTTCACCGGGCGCAAGACCAGTGGCAATAGAGGTCAACGCTGTCGCGGTTGTTGACGGTGCAACAGTGGTGATTTTTTCGCCGGCAAATGACCATAACGTCGGCATTAAATGTGATCGCTCGGCAAGTTGATTCCAGCCCAACCCGTCCACGACAAAAAGAACAACTTGAGAGGCCTGTGCAACATCAGACGGCAGCCATTGGGGCCAGTATGCGCCGGGGTCACAAAGTGCTGGCACCAACGAGGTCACACAGGAATCGCCATAGGCGGGCAAAACCGGTACAGGCGCGGCAGACATGACTTCACCGTATCGCCCACCACACTCTCAACCGCTGTCGTCCCCTACGATGCGGGGTGTGAAGGTTTCCACTCGAGGCGATTATGCGAGCCGAGCGCTTTTGTCATTGGCTCTTCATGCCGATGACGGTGGCCCGACGTCAGTGCGCGATATCGCGGATCGCACCGGACTCCCCCAGCCTTATCTTGAACAAATCCTCTTGGCCCTTAAAGGCGCTGGTTTAGTTCGATCAAAGCGCGGCGTTGGTGGCGGCTATGTATTGGCTCGACCGCCGGAAGAAATTCGACTTTCCGAAATTGTTTCCGCCGTTGATGGACCGATTGTGGCCGGCGATTTTGGACAACCGCATACTGATGGCGCATGTGACCATGAAGGCCAATGCGTTCTGCTCGCTGTCTGGGATGACGTTGGGGAACATATGCGTCGTTACCTCGAAGCGGTGACGCTGGCCGATGTTGTTGCTATAGCGCGTGGTTCAGCGAAGTGGCCATCAGAACTCGGAACGGCACCGACGGTGACACCGCCGTGGGTTTCGCAGTAAAAAAATCGGCCGTCGATCTTCACCAGCGACTATTCACCGTTGAATTTTTCCACCACGGCACGTAGATCTTCGGGTAACGGTGAAGAAAACGAAAGTTCTTCATCAGTGCACGGATGACGAAGCACTAATTCCGATGAATGCAACACCATTCTCGGTGTTTCCACCACGGCACGCTTTCCGCGATAACGCTCATCGCCAACTACGGGATGCCCAATAGCGGCCATATGTACACGAATCTGATGTGTGCGGCCGGTTTCCAATTCGCATTCCACTAAGGCGGCTTCGGCTGGCTCGGTAAAAGTTTCGATGACGCGATAGCGCGTACGTGCCGGTTTGCCTTGTGCGCTCACGACCATTTTTGTTGGTTCCCGAATTGATCGACCGATCGGTGCATCAATCAATCCATTCGTTGCGCTTGGAATACCCCAAACCAACGTCGTATAACGACGTTCAATTTCGTGTTCGGCCATCATGTCGGAGAGGACATCAAACGCTTCCGGCGAACGCGCCATCAACATAAGTCCGGAAGTGTCCTTATCTAATCGATGGACAACGCCAGGTCGTAACGGATCTCCGATTTCAGCGATTTCTGGGTATCGGGCCAAGACCGCTTGCACCAGCGTGTTCTTTTCGTTTCCGGCTCCGGGATGAACAACAACACCAGCTGCTTTGTCGATGACGAAAATATCGTCGTCAACGTAAAGAAAGTCAACGTCGACGTCGGGTGCCGGAGTTAATGCTTCCGGTGGAGCATCGAGATCAACATTGATGAAGATCTCGTCCCCTTCGTTCACTTTCACCGAACGTGTTGTCACGACTTTTTCGTTGCAAAAAATAAGTTCGTCTTCAAGCCATTCGTTGACTTTGGCCCGGCTTGCACCCGTCATCATGGCCACTACCCGATCGACTCGTTCACCGGCCAGAGGTGCCGGCACCATTTCACGCATCGCCATGATCGGCTTCTTTCGCAACTAATTCATCGCCACCAGCCGAGGAGTCCTCATTCACTTCGTCGTCTCCACGCATAACAACAAAGACGAACAGAATTGATCCCACGACGATCCCGATATCGGCAAAGTTGAAAATGGGCCACCATTGGAAATCAATGAAATCAACTACTCCGCCAGACATAAACCCGGTTTCACCACGAAACATCCGGTCGAAAACATTTCCAAGCGCGCCACCCACGATGAGTCCTAACGCAATCGCGCCAAGACGAGAGCGCAAGGTGGTGCCTTTCCAAACAAGGAAGCCAACGACTAATAGCGCTGCAACACCAATCCAAGCGCCCCAACCGGCGCCCAAACTAAATGACGCGCCGAAGTTTTCTGTTTGGTTAATGCGCAATGTCCACACGACGTTGATGACGCGACCATCAAGCGACAATGCCCACGCTTTAGTGAGTTGATCAAGGGCGATCCACACCAATGCCGTTACGGCGAACAACAAACGATGCGTGTGCACTTTCACGCCCTCAGCCTCGCACTAAAGAGAACTTAGCGACGGAAATTTCCAACTTTGTATTCGACGCGTTCACGAGCCCACGGAATTGCCTTTAAGCGTTCACGCGGAATCGGTTGGCCGGAAATTTCACACATTCCGTACGTACCCTTGCCAATTTTTTCTAGAGCACGATCGATTTCTTCAACCTGCTCACGGAATTGAGCTGACAGCGCAAGATCACGTTCACGCTCTACGGCCAATGTGTCGCCTTCGCCGGATTCCTCGTCGAACTGCACATCGCCTGGCTCGCGTAATTCGGCCAGTTGATTGGCTTCAGCAGTAAGAACTTCAACATCCCGAACAAGTCGAGCGCGTTCTTCTAACAACAATGCGCGTTGCGCGTCTAAGAACTTGGCATCAAACGGATACTTAATTGGCTTTTGCGGTTTTGGTTCCGGTTTTGGTTTCGGCGTTGGACGCGGCGGCATCTTGGTGATGCGACCGGTCGGCGCCTCTTCAACTTTTTTCTCCGGCGCAGTTTTTTCGGCGACCTTCTTTTCCGGTGCTTTCTTTTCCGGGGCTTTCTTTTCCGGAGCTTTCTTTTCCGCGACCTTCTTCGCCGGAGCCTTCTTTACCGGAGCTTTTTTGGCCGGCGCCTTCTTTGCCGGAACTTTTTTGGCCGGCGCCTTCTTCACGACTTTCTTGGCCGGCGCTTTCTTCACCACTTTCTTAGCGGGTGCCTTTTTGGCCGGCGCTTTCTTTGCGGGTGCTTTCTTAGCGGGCGCCTTCTTCGCCGGTGCTTTCTTTGCTGGGGCTTTCTTGGCCGGAGCCTTCTTTGCAGGGGCCTTCTTCGCCGGCGCTTTCTTGGCTGTCTTCTTTGCGGCAGGCTTCTTGCCGGCTGACTTCTTCGTGGCCACGCGGACTCCCTCAGGTAAAAGTGGTGGTCCGGCAGAGTAGCCCCTTTGCGGACTGCACGGGTCGTCTGTCCCACCGCCTACGCTTTAGCCCCTATGCCATTCGGTCCTGTTGAGCCAGAACTCAATCTCCCATCACTAGAAACTCGGCGCCTAGCCGCTTGGCGGGACCATGACGTCATTAATGAAGTTCGTCGGCTCCGTGCCAATGGCGAACCATGGATTTTCTATGAGGGCCCTCCAACAGCCAATGGCCGTCCCGGCCTCCATCACGTTTGGGCCCGTGTCTTCAAAGACATTTATCCGCGCTTCCAAACAATGCGCGGCCGCAATGTCCCCCGCAAAGGTGGATGGGATTGTCACGGACTTCCTGTTGAACTTGAAGTCGAAAAAGAATTGGGTCTTTCCACCAAACAAGAAATCGAAAATTTCGGAATCGCGGAATTCAATCAACGGTGTCGCGAATCAGTACAGCGATATGTTGGCGATTGGACGGCTCTAACGGAACGTTCCGGTGTTTGGATCGATACTGAAAGCGCGTATTGGACGCTTGACAATTCGTATATCGAATCGGTTTGGTGGTTGATCAAACAACTTTGGGATTCAGGCTTACTTTACGAAGGGCACCGCGTTTCGCCCTATTGCGGTCGCTGCGGTACTGCACTTTCCAGTCATGAACTCGGCCAACCGGATGTTTATCGCGATGTCGTTGATCAGTCGGTGTATGTCCGTTTCCCATTGGTTGATCGCGACGCCGACATCTTGGTGTGGACTACAACTCCTTGGACGCTGATCTCCAATGTCGCTGCCGCCGTTGGCGCCGACATTGAATACGTACAAGTAAAAAGTGATGGTCGTGATCTCATCATGGCCGCAGCCCGCGCCGAGGAAGACGCTGAAATCGTGGCGCGATTTACCGGACGCGATCTCGTTGGACTTCGTTATACGCGTCCATTTGACGATCTTCCGACTGACAATTCTGATGCTTGGAAAGTTGTATCGGCCGACTTTGTCACCACCGATGACGGTTCAGGCATTGTGCATTTAGCTCCGGCATTTGGCGAAGAAGACGCCCAAGTTGGTCGCGCCGAAGGTTTACCCGTGCTTAATCCTGTCAATGGTGACGCCGCCTTTAACGAAACAGTTCCGCGCTTTACCGGCAAATTTGTAAAAGACGCCGATGCGGAAATCATTGCCGACTTGGCTAACCGAAACTTGCTCGTGAAAGAGCAAGCGTATGAACACTCGTATCCGCATTGTTGGCGCTGCAGCACACCGCTTATTTATTGGGCCAAAACGTCGTGGTTCGTGCGCACATCGGAAAAGCGTGATCTCTTACTGCGCGAAAACGAAACCATTAACTGGCATCCCGAATTCATCAAACACGGCCGATTCGGCAAATGGTTGGAAGGCAATATCGACTGGGCCCTCTCTCGCGATCGCTACTGGGGAACTCCGCTGCCCATTTGGCGTTGCACGAGTGGTCATGAGCATTGCGTGGGATCAGTCGCCGAACTTTCCGCATTGGCCGGCCGCGAACTAAGCGATCTCGACCTTCATCGTCCTTATGTTGACGACATCACCTTCACTTGTCCCGTTTCTAATTGCGGTGCGGTCGCAACGCGCGTCACTCCCGTTTTAGATGCGTGGTTCGACTCCGGATCGATGCCTTCCGCCCAGCACCATTTCCCCTTCGAGTCGGCGGACAAATTCCCGGGTGCATTCCCGGCTGATTTCATTTGCGAAGCCATCGACCAAACGCGCGGCTGGTTCTATTCCCTGCTGGCGGTGAATTCGCTCGTATTCGATGCCACGCCTTATCGCAATGTCGTTTGTTTGGCCTTGATCGTTGACGAAAATGGCCAAAAGATGTCGAAGTCACGCGGCAATGTCATTGCCCCTTTCGATATTTTCGATTCGTTGGGTGCCGATGCATTGCGTTGGTACTTCTTCTCGTCCGGACAACCGTGGACACCGCGTCGGGTGTTTGTTGACGGAATTCGTGAAGCCACTCGTCAATCTCTTTTGACGCTGTGGAATGTGTATTCATTTTTCACTACCTATGCCGACCTCGACGGCTGGGATCCGAAAACGACACCACGGCAAGCACCTACGCATGTCTTGGATCGTTGGATTCTTTCCGAACTTGACGACACGATCGCCAATGTCACTTCGGCTTTAGAAAACTTTGATGCGTTAAGTGGCGCCAACCGACTTGGTCAATTCATCGATGATCTTTCCAATTGGTATGTGCGTCGCAGTCGTCCTCGTTTTTGGAAATCGTCCGATGCCAGTGCACATGCCACGTTGTACGAATGTTTAGTCACCACAACGCAATTACTGGCACCGTTTTGTCCGTTTCTCTCCGATGAGATTTACACCACATTGACGGGCGAACTTTCCGTGCATTGTTCCGACTGGCCCGCCGACCAAGGTCGCCATCGACCAGAGTTAGCCGCACAAATGGACGCCGCTCGTCGCCTGGTCACTCTGGGTCGTTCAGCGCGTACCGATGCCAAAGTAAAAGTCCGTCAACCGTTAGCGCGTGCACTGGTGTTACATACCGGCCTTGATCTCGATGCCGATATCGAACAAGAGATCATGACCGAATTAAATGTCAAAAAACTCGAACGTCTTGATTCGCTTTCAGGACTTATGGGTTGGCAGGTACTCCCCAATTTCCGCACGCTCGGTCCGAAGTTAGGTCCGAAAGTGAATGAAGTGAAGGCCGCGTTGGCCGCCGCTGATGGCTCGGCCTTACAGGCACAACTAGCAGCCAACGGTTTCATTGAAATCGCGGGCGAACGTCTTGATGCCGACGACGTCGAATTACGAGCGCAAAATCACGCTGATTTGGCCTTAGTTGAAGATGAAGGCTGGGCAGTAGCCCTTGATCTTGATCTCACCGAAGAACTTCGCACCGAAGGTCTTGCCCGTGAACTCATTCGCGCCATCAACGACGCGCGAAAAGCGGCAGGCTTAGCGATTTCCGATCGCATCGTTTTACGTCTCGAGATCAGCGAAAGCAGCGATGCATTCGCGTCGCGCTTTAGCCAAATGCTTGATAACTACGCCGATGTCATCGCAGCCGAAACGTTAGCGACCGATATTCAGCGCGCTGCCGGAGATCGAGAACTCGATCTCGATGGGGCAACGCTTCTTGTTGGACTCGAACGAGTTAGCGGTTAAACCGGTCGTCGTTATCGAAATCGTTGTCGAAGAACCGACGCATTGCCTCGTCTGAGTCGTCGTCGTTAGCGGAAAGAAATTCGTCATCGTCTTCGCCGAATAACAACGCACGGGTGGGAGGACCACCAGCGTCTTCATCGCTTTCGAACAACGTTGAACTCTCCGGCCAGTCCGATTCGGCAAGGACGGGAACAAACTCTTCAACCGGTGGGGCTGGTGGTGCCGCCGGAACCGGCGTAGAGACGCTTACGGGCGGTTTCGGAGGCTCAGCGGGTGCAACGGGGGCCGCAGCCGGCGCTTCCAGGACAGCGGCGGTGTCGACCGGTGCATTGCCAAGACGCAACATTGCCGGGTCATCCAAGACGGCTTTGATGCGAGCCAAGTTTGATTGCAACTTTTGCCGTTCGTCAGCCAAGAATTCTTTCAATGCTTCGTTCTCGGTTGCGAGTTCACGACGATTGCGTTCCAGTTCTAAAACGGCCTCATCAGCGCGTGCTTGGGCGGTGCCCAAAATACGAGTGGCTTCTTGTTCGGCTTCAGCCACTAATTGTGCAGCCTTTGCCCGCGCATCATTGACGGTTGAATCGGCAGTGCGTTGCGCCATAACTAAAACGGTGGATGCTTGTTGCGCTTCACTTTCCGGATCAACAGCGCGCACGATCGGGGCTGCTCCACCTTCAAGTTCACTTACGCGTTGTTGTAAACGCGCTTCGTTGCGCACGGCCTCGGCGGCGCGACCCTCAGCGGCTTCCGCGGCTGCCGTTGCTTGACGCAACTTGTCCTGCAATTGCGCCACTGCCGCACTCACCCGCTCGAGGAAGTTATCTACTTCATCGGGGTCGTAGCCTTTCCGACTTACGGAGAAGCGAACGTCAGTTAACAGATGCGGGTTTCCGGAAGATTCCATAGTGGCCGATGGTATCGCCCCAAATCGGCCCTTGTGCCAATTCAAATTCTGACTAAGAAACTCTGCAGAATTTGGATCGCAATAAGCACGATAAGTGGGGATAAATCAAGTGCTAAGCCGCCTAAACGCAATGGCGGTATCACTCGACGAACGGGGGCCAAAACAGGCTCAGTAATGCGAAAAAGAGCATTTCGAATAGTGGCTAATGGGCCCGGCCGCGACGGCGGGAACCAACTCAAAACGATGCTGGCCAAAAGGCACAGCACAAAAAGTTCGAGAAGAAGACTTATGAGAGCCACGAATTATCGGAGCGTGTCAGTTGGATTAGCAAGACGATCACGTTCGTCTTGCGGAACGGTCACGCCCGTTGGTGTGAGCAAATACACGGTGCTTCCGATTTTCTCCATTTGGCCGCCTAAGCCGTAGCAAAGTCCGCTGGAGAAATCGATTAAGCGTCGTGCAAGTTCACGATCAGCATCAATGAGATCCATTGCAACCGCGCGGCCGGCTTTGAAGTTGTCAGCCACATCTTGCGCTTCATTAAAACGAGTTGGTGTCACGATCTGCGGACGTACCGAAGGTTTACGGGGAACGGCACGTACACGAGGCTTGGCGGCATCGTCCGCAGGGATTGTGCGTACCGATGATGCCTCGCCGCCTGATACGGGTGGCTGCGAAAGAACGGGGCTTTCGGTACGAGTATCAACCCGAGGACGAGGCGGTGGGCTCATCCGAGGAGGTGCGGGACGTGCACCTTCCATTGGGGGCGCCGGCCGATCATCGGGACCAGCGGCATAATCGTCATATTCGTCGTCGGGACCAAGACCGAGATACACCATGGTCTTTCGCCAAATGCTTGCCATGGGGCCAAGGCTAGTTCAACGCCGAACTAAAACGGAATCAGCGGGGACCTACGCCCTAGGTCCTTGATCCAAAAATGGCGGTACCGATCCGGACCATGGTGGAGCCAGCCGCAATAGCAAGTTCCAGATCATCGGTCATTCCCATTGAGATTTCAGGAACTTCAGCACTCAATGCCAACTCAGCCAATTGGGCGAATCCCGCTTGGGTGACGTTGTCGTCACCGAACGCTCCCACACCCATGAGTCCGCAAACGACTAACTGATGTGACCGAGCGGCATCGACCAATGCCAAAGCCTCCGACGGTGCCACTCCCCCTTTTTGGGGCTCGTTGGAAATATTCACCTGGATCATGACTTTGGCGCCCGGCGACCGACGCTCAAGTTCTTGAATGAGAGAAAGCCGATCGATCGATTGCCAGACCGAAACAATTTCAACGAGTTGACGAATTTTATTGGACTGCAAGCGTCCCAAGAAATGCCATTCAATTTGTTGGCGTTCGTCATCGGTGAGTTGCGCATGTTTCTCTATGAGTTCCTGCGCGTAATTTTCACCACAACGAAATAAACCTTGCGCCAGCGCGGCGCGTGGCGCAGTGACATCAAAACCTTTCGTTACCGCCACGATTTTTACGTCTTGAGAATGAGCAACGTTGGCGATACGAGTACGCACCTGTTCAATGTTTTGCGCCACGATTTCTGGTGTCGTTGTTTTCATTCGATCCACGCCACTATTCCTTGACGCTGGTCTTCTTGGCGCCGCCGATGCGACCAGTACAGCGCATCATGGCACCCAGTGCATTGATCAACGCGGGCAACGATGTCGATACCGGCTTGAGCACAACTGGCGGCCACCGCTTTTGGCATGTCCAACGCCGGTGTTTTCCACGCCGTCTGGCCACTCACATCGACATGTAGTTGCTTGGAAATTGCCAATACTTGCGCTTCATCAAATTCGTAACATTCCGGACCAATCGTGGCC
The DNA here is from genome assembly GCA_041183205.1 of Actinomycetota bacterium. Classification (GTDB taxonomy): domain Bacteria; phylum Actinomycetota; class Acidimicrobiia; order Acidimicrobiales; family Acidimicrobilacustridaceae; genus Acidimicrobilacustris. The sequence continues at coordinate 67,166 of JBEGMF010000016.1, forward strand.
GCTACATAGGCCTGTAATGACTGCGCGCCCCGCTGCCGCAGAGATTGCGCTGTCGCAGCAAAAACATTGGCGACAACACCTTTCCAACCGCAATGGACAGCGGCAAACAAACCGTTGTCCGCCACCACAATCGCGGTCGCACAGTCGGCACTGCGCACTGAGATTGCAATATCGCTTCTTGCGGTCACGATGGCATCGGCCTCACCCGCCCAAAACATTTCACCGGCACCCAGCGCGCGTACATCTTCGTCATCAATAACAACAACATGCGCGCCATGAACTTGTGTGGTGGCGATCCATGGTCGAGCAACGATGGCCGCGCGTGTTGTCACGACATTTGGATCGGTGAAATCGAAATTACCGTCAGCGCGCGTTGTTGCCCGTACGCGCAATGTGCGCCCATCAGCGAGCGCACATTGCCACGATGTCACGATGAACTACTGCAAGAAGGATGGAACGTCGAACTCGCCGTCATCACCAGAATCGTCGGCGCCCTTGAAGACATCACGAGCAATCGGACGTGCATCGCCACTACGACGAGGACGTGATTCTGAATCCCAGCGGTCGAATCCGGCGGCGATAACGGTGACGCGCACTTCGTCGCCCATTTCGTCATCGATCACGGTGCCGAAGATGATGTTGGCATCGGCGTGTGCCACCGCGTGAATTACTTCGGCGGCTTCGTTGACTTCGAAAAGACCGAGGTCGCTGCCACCCGCAATGGTGAGCAAAATTCCCCGAGCACCTTCGATTGAGGCTTCCAAAAGCGGTGAAGAAATAGCGGCTTTGGCGGCATTCAATGCACGTCCGTCGCCTGAGCCATAGCCCACGCCCATTAAGGCCGAACCGGCATCGCTCATGATCATCTTCACATCGGCAAAGTCGGTGTTGATAAGACCCGGCGTCGTGATCAGGTCGGTGATGCCCTGCACACCTTGTAAGAGAACTTCATCGGCCATCTTGAAGGCGTTCAAAACTGAGGTTTTGTCGGTGGAAACAGTGAGCAATCGATCGTTCGGAATAACGATCAAGGTGTCAACATTTTCCTTAAGCGTTTTGATGCCGTTATCGGCTTGAGTGGAACGACGCTTACCTTCAAAACCGAACGGTCGCGTCACCACACCAATTGTTAAAGCGCCAACACTTTTCGCAATGCGCGCAATAACGGGTGCTGCACCAGTTCCGGTTCCACCGCCTTTACCGGCAGTGATGAACACCATGTCGGCGCCTTTAAGAACTTCCTCGATCTCATCAACATGAGCTTCGGCGGCAGCCTTACCAATTTCAGGATCGCTACCAGCGCCTAAACCTCGAGTGAGTTCACGACCGATGTCGAGCTTGACGTCGGCGTCACTCATCAAAAGAGCCTGAGCGTCGGTATTGACCGCGATGAACTCAACTCCTTTGAGTCCGGCGTCGATCATGCGATTGACGGCGTTGACGCCGCCGCCGCCGACACCGACGACCTTGATTACCGCGAGATAGTTCTGCGGATTGGCCATAAAAGCTCCTTGGACAGATGAGAAGGGTGCAGTACCCCAGTGCCAATCAAGGCTAGCCCCACCACTAGGCCAAATTGGGGTATTCCCGCTCTATAAGCGGGTTATGACAGGGGTTGAGGGCGTCGAGACATTGATTGTCGCGATATCGGTTTGATCCACTTGGCCCAAAAGCGTGCGTAATGCGGTCATTTTGGCGGGTAAATCAGCGCTCGACCCAAAGATGACCGTTCCTTGCGGATGCAATTTGGCCGTTATTTGGCCATTTTCATCTTCGGTAATCGACACCAGTCGGGATCGGACACCCGGTGTGGCTAATGCCGCCACTTCGAGGGCGCCTTTCGAGCCATCGATAAACGAGCCGGGTTCGCCGACTTCCACGCCACCGAGGAGCGGAAAGGCGGGGTCACCAAAATTCCACACCGAAAGAACGCGACCACTTTTATCAACGCGCAAAATGCGGAGATCCTCGTGTTGAGCAAGTGCAACTGGTGTGCGCTCGGTAACCGTAATGACGATATGTCCATCCCACTGCCGTTTCACCGTGGCAGTGTCGATCACTGGAATCTTTCGAATGTTCGCTGCCGCGTCGCCCGTGTTCACGGAAAGCAACGGTTCGCCATAACGAATTTGTGACGCCTCATAAATTTCTTCGGTGGTTAATGTCGTGGCCCCATTTATTTCAATGGTGTCAACATCCAAAATTGGTGTGCGCGTGACATAAAAAGCGAACGCCACCACAGCAAGCAAAATAACGATTACCAGAAACAACCGACGTCGTTTCCGCATTTGTTCTTCACGCACTTTTGAACGGCGCTCGGCAATACGCGGATTAATCGAAGCAGTTTTTGAACTCATAACTCTTCGACCCGTAACGCGCCGGCGGCCTCAGCTACTTCGGCAGCAAAGCCAAGGAAATGCGTTTCTGCATGCAGATCGATACCGAGTTTCTCAAAAACAATTTTGCGAGCCGCAATCATCAAGTCGGCCACATCATTGGCTCTTCCCCCATCGTCGACGACAATGAAGTTCGCATGCTTTTCCGAAATCTGCGCTGAGCCAACGCGCAATCCTTTTACGCCGGCTTCGTCGAGTATTCGACCCGACGAATCGGGTAACGGATTACGAAAAACCGAACCGGCATTTGCCCCACCGGGTTGATGTTGTCGACGCCAGCGCACAATCTCGGCAATTTCATTTTCCGCCTCAGTGCTATTGCCATGGGCAAGTTGCAATCGGGCGGAAACCACAATCTGAAAAGATTTCACGGCAGATCGACGAAAACCTAATTGCAATTTCTCTAACGACCAATCGCTTTCATCGCCGGAACGTAGATCGATAATGCGCGCACTTTGCACCGACGCCGCCATATCGGATCCATGACCGCCGGCATTCATTCGCACACCACCGCCGATTGTGCCCGGCACACCAACCGCCCATTCAAAACCGCGTAACCCGGCAGCGGCAGTTTTGCGCGCCACTACTGGCAGTAATGCGCCACCACCGGCAACAACGACGTCGTCAAAAAATTCGAGTTCATCAAAATCGCCATCGAGCATTACCACTACACCGGCAAATCCCTCATCGGCAACTAAGAGATTTGAACCTCGACCAATGACGACAACGGGAACTAGAGCGGTACTAATTACGGCCGCAACACGACGGAGTTCGTCCAAGGTGGTGGCTTTCACTACAACCGACGCCGTGCCACCCACGCGATAAGTCGTTAATGCTCCGCACGGCGCGTCTTCTGTGGCGCATTCGCGTAACTGAGCAACGATTTCTGCCGCCTGCGTCGGAGAAAGTGGTGAATTGCTCATGCGCGTGCCGCCAGAATGTCAGCAATTTCTTGGCCTAAAGCCGAAATATCGCCAGCGCCAATTGTGAGGCAGATATCTCCCGGTTGAATGAGTTCACTCACAACCTCCGCGAGAGTTGAACGATCTGCGTGGTACAAAACTTCTTGTTCAGGATGCGCCGCTTTCACATCGTTGAGAATGAGTCGGCCGTCCACACCTGGTCGGGGTTCTTCACCGGCGGCATAGACATCGGTGAGGACTAACAGATCAGATCCAACAAATGCCGATGCAAATTCGGCATGCAATGATTCAGTTCGCGAATAGCGATGAGGTTGGAATACCGTCAGAATGCGCGTGTAGTTACCGAGTTGTGCCGCTTGAATCGTGACTTGGATTTCCCGGCATAAGTGAGCGAAGTCATCAACGATAACGATGTCGTTCACCTCGGCGACCTTTTGGAATCGGCGCTGCACGCCACCAAATTGAGCAAGTGCATTTTCGGCTTCGGCGCGCGATACGCCGAGCGAGGTCGCCATCAAAAATGCAGCCGTTGCGTTTAAAGCGTTATGCCGGCCGGGCATAGACAACGAAATGGCGGCAAGTTGCTGATCATCGCGCCAAAGTTCAAATGATGTGCCGTCAACACTGGGAGTGAACTGACGAAGTTGCACACTGGCCTTGTTGCCAAATCCGTACGAATCAGTGGCGTGCGAAAGATTGGCAGCCAGAAACTCATCATCAGCACAAAACAATCGTGGTCCGGTTGCTTTTTCGACAAAACGCAAATATGCCGATTCCAGATTTTGTAAAGAACCATGAAATTCCAAATGGTCCGGTTCAACGTTGGTCACGATCACACCAAATGGTGTGCAGGCAAAACCCGAGGCATCGCTTTCATCGGATTCCATAACAAAAACATCACCGCTCCCCCAGTGAGCGTTGCCACCAAGTTCATCGACGATCCCGCCAATGACATACGAAGGATTCCGACCGGCCACGCGCAAAATGGCCGCCAACATTGCTGAGGTCGTGGTTTTCCCGTGCGTTCCGGTTACCGAAATAGTGGTGACTTTTTTGGCCATACCGGCCAACACCGGACCGCGATCAATCACCGGTATATCGCTCTGGCGCGCCCATTCCACTTCCGGATGATTAAGTGCAATAGCGGTTGATCGAATGACAGCATCAATCGGACCGTCAAGATTTTCGCGACGGTGACTAAGAAAGACTTTGACACCGGCATTACGCACTGCATCTAACGCCGGTGACTCACGCACATCCACGCCGGAGACGTGATTGCCCATTTCGGCTAACGCAATAGCTAATGCCGACATCCCAGGCCCGCCAACGCCAATGATGTGCAAATGACGCGGTGCAGAAAGATCAAGACTTTCCACGCGACACCTCATCGACAACTTCTTCAATGACGTCGGCAACACGCGCCGCCGGATCGTCAACAGCCAAACTTTTCGCCGCCCGCGCCATTTGCTCCAATTGATCGTCTTTTTCCAACAGCGAGCGCAATTCATTTACTAAGCGCTCGCCGCTTAAATCTTGATCGGCTAAACAACGTGCCGCACCAACGGCAACCAACGCTTGCGCATTGGCGGTTTGATGATCACGGGGAGCATTCGGAAGCGGAATTAAAACACTGGCGATACCTACTTGTGCTACTTCGGCAACCGTCGAACCACCGGCACGACTAATGAGTAAATCAGCAGCGGCCAGCACGTTTTCCATATGGTTTTCATAGCGCACCGCTTGGTATTGCAGACCGTCAGGCGCCGGAAGCCTCTGCGACCATTGATCCCAGTCGCGCGAACCCACTACGTGATACACGGAAAGATCTTGGCGATCCGCCAATAACTCCACCGCAGCAAAAACCGCTTCATTCACCTTACGGGCCCCTAAGGATCCCGTCACGACTGCAATCAATCGACGATTACCTTCGATGTTCAGTAACGACCGTGCTGCATCACGCTGAGTCTCACGCGAAACCGCCAACACTTCTTTTCGCACGGGATTACCGGTCACAACTTTCTTAGGCAGATCAGTTTGCGCAAACGGCACACAACAACGTTTGGCAAAACGCGCCGCTAATCGACTTGCCGCGCCCGCCCGCGCATTTTGTTCCATCACGACAAGCGGAACTCGCCATAAAACCGCGCCAATGATGCACGCCAAACTCGCATAACCACCGAGAACAACAACCACATGCGGACGCTTTTTGTGCACGATGCCAATTCCTTTGACAACGGCGCGCAAAAGTCCCCAAATCGCACCCACGTTTTGCCAGGTGAGCTTTCGTTGAATGCCGCGCCCCGGCAGCAACTCAACCGGAAAACCGGCAGCCGGAACTAACTCTCGCTCCATGCCGCGCGCCGAGCCCACGAAGAGGCATTGCGACGGTGCTAGTCCGCGTTGCACCAATTCCGCTGCGACCGCCAAACC
>JBEGMF010000017.1:0-29642 GCA_041183205.1 Actinomycetota bacterium
GGACCAAAGGTTGACAATCATCTATTAGTGATTGCAGGCGTCGGGACAATCGGATCAACAACGATTGCAATGCATTTCGGCGACTCGTACGTATCGGGAACTGTGATTCTTCTCATTTCTCTGCTGCTCGTAGTTTCATATTTCAGTTATCTTGAATCAAGAAAATCAATTATCCGACTATTTATGACGGCAATTGGATTCTGCTTACTGACACTATTTATTACATATCAACTTGCATTAGTTGTGTGTGTTGCCCCTTTTTTCTTTGCCTTTATTCCAAAGGCTCGGTCTCTCAAAGATTTCATTCACCAATCACTCGAAAGAGGAGTATTCGTCGGACTAGGAATCGCCATAAGTGCAGTCGTTTGGGAGATTTTTGGATCACTGCTTGGAATCAATGGTGTTGTCGGGAATTCAATTTCCTCTCTTGTCAATGCAACGAATGACATGGGAGATCTACATGACAAAACAATTTCGTGGCTTGCATATAAGCCCGACCTCGCATTTCCATTCGTCCTTACGGCTCTCGCGATTCTCATAATGGCAATCCCCGATTTTTCCCGACGTTTTGAGCGCTCCGCCTTCCGATTTAGTTCGGTCTCACTTATCTGTGCAGTTGCAACGCTGACATGGCTGGAAGTCTCTCCCCGAGTTGCGCAAGGGCTTCAATTAGAGATGCAGCACTACTACGGGTGGCTATGGCCGTTCGCACTTTTCTTTCTGTGTCTCGTACTTCATACCGTCGGTAAAAAGATTGCGCCGAGATTTAACTATTTATTGTTAGCGGGAACTCTCTTGCTTCTCATCGTCGTGAACCTAAACGCAAGATCAGACTTTCAATTTTACGTTCCCCGAATTGTATTCAATACGTTCACCGCGCTCTTGGTGGTTGGCCTTGCTGCGATTTTGTTGATTCGACTGCTCAGCGAGTCATCTGATGATCGCTCCAAGACTATTTGGCATTCGCTGATCATTTTATTATTGCCGCTTTTTTTATTTCTTCCAGAGACAACTTCATCAACGATTCCATTGCGGCCGGTCTATAAATTCGAATATCAATTGATTGGACCAGGCCCTGCGCGTAATCGTCCGGCAGGTGAAGCTGTTGCCGTCAGATCTCTGAATTACGCCACCGACCGAGTTTCACTCGAAACGCAAGCATTCACCGAAATCATTTCCTTCGTCCGCAACACCTCACTAGTGATTGTGTCAAACCCCTATGCAAATGCCGCAATTGACAGCACTGTTGCGATGTTCATTGTTCCTCCAAATCGATCAATTGTGTGGAAAGACGCGCAACAATCCCCCTCAGAGGTGAGACGGGCATTGGAAAACCCAGAGAAAAAGAAGGCCAGTGTTGTCGTTTTTGCGAATGACCTTGTGACCGCAGAGGATCGATTCAATTCCCTTGCTATCCCTGAACCGACCGTCGAACGATATGTCTGCGGTCATCGTTCAAGTTCCGCAGGGTCCATCGCGTATTGCGCTGCAGTGTTGACAGACGGATAGGTTCGAGAAGATTTGTAGTTTTGCAAAGGCGGCACCGGCAATTCACTACTTGCTGCTCGAACCACTTCCACTTATGAAAACGAAGAAAGCCCCCTAATGGGGGCTTTCTCATGGAGCGGACGACGAGATTCGAACTCGCGACCCTCACCTTGGCAAGGTGATGCTCTACCAACTGAGCCACGTCCGCAGGGATCCGTACCTTACCAATCCTGCACGGAAATGAAAAAGCGAGACCCAACTAGGGCGTTGATTCGGCCACTTTGGCCAATGCCGCTTGCACCAGCGCCGCCCGAGGCGGATCGAACGACAACGTCAACGCCGCCTGGCGCCCGCGCGGCCCCATCTTCACCAACGTACGAGCGAGGACATCAATCGTTTTCTCATCGCCCAGTTTTTCGGCCGTCTCATTGAATTGCGTTTCGAGGAACACCAAACAGAGCGCGTCTTCATGCGTTTGCACAACTGGTGCACGCCCATCGATATCGGCCAGATCGCCTTTACCTAAACCTTCTTTGTTCACGATTCGCTGCACGCGCTCCACATCGTCATCGCTGTAACCAACATCGCGTAGCAATTGTCCAACTAACTCGGCATGGCGCTTACGCGCGGCAGTACGCCAACGTAAATAGCCGGCGCGTCCTTCCGGTTCAGCCGAACGCGGAGATTCCCAGCGGCGTAAATGGTGTGCACGCGCCGCCAACAATTGCCAATCATCGGCTTCGGGATCGAGCCGACTCACCCATTCACACATAAGTTCGGCGTGGCCAAGTTCCTTGGGGCGAACTTCTCCGCGCACCACACACGTAAAAGGATCATCGGCATTAGCCGCGTCGATCGCCGCAATTGCACGTTGAAATTTTTCGTCGCGTCCGGCGAAAAGATCGCTCATGATTTTGGACGCAAATCAACGGTGAGAGTAAGGACGCCGTCTTCCAACTTGGCCGTCGCATCACCGATGATGGCGAAATCCATAAAGTCGTTTTGCGCTTGTTCAATAAACAGCGTGCGCTCATCGCCAGCGATTGGTGGCAACGGACGATTCTTTACTGCTTGGGCCCGATCACGGAAACGCTGCAGCATGGCTTCTAAATCAAGTGATTCCGACATGCCCTTACGCTAGACGGCTACGAGCCCGATTCGGACTTCAAAGCATCGGCCAACATGGGATCAATAGGGCCGATCGTTGCTTTTTCCGGTTTGGGGCCGTCACCGCTTTCCGGTGTTTCGGGTTTTTTCGCATCGCCCTTGCCGGCCGGGCGCGTGTGGCGCCAATAGAGCACGGTCAAAACTATGAGTCCAATACCTAACAACGTGAGCAATGTAACGGTGGCAAAAATTCGTCGCCCGGTTGAAAAAATCGGCCCCGATGATGATGCGTTCACCACAGTCTCGACGACGACTTCAGGAGTGGTCGTCGTCGTAGTGGTGGCGACGGTGGAAGAAGTGGTCGTCGACGACGGCCGATTGGTCTGAGCAATCGCCAATCCGTCGCCCACTAGCGAAAGGCCGATGAGCGAGGCCACAAAAAGACAAAAAATGAAACTGGCGCGCAATAGATTCCGACCGACCGTTGATGCGCCCTTCACGCATCCAACCATAGACGGCGGCCTCTCTTGCGCGCCAAGAGAGGACTATCGAACCTACATCGCGGCCGCAGCAGCAGCGCCAACGGCAAGCACCGCAGCGCTTCCAACTACTCCGACTGCGATTTTTCCACCTTGTGAGAGTCCGGCCGCGATTTCTGAGAGTTCTTCCTCAGACAATGTTGGACGCAAGGTCTCAAGTAACTGAATCTTGATTTCTTCGGGCGTGCAGTCGAATCCGCGAGTGACAACTTCTTTATAAACCAACTCGGGACTATTGCTCATCGATTCGAGTTTTTCTTTTAATTTCGGATCTGCGTCAACCGCTTCGATAAAACGTTTTGCTTCTGCTTCTGACATTGGAATCTTTCCTTAACTTTTCAATTCGCCAACTGGCACACGATGGGAACGCAATCGCGTCCCCATCGTGTTCGCAACATCAAATTGCTGCAGCCGCACAAGCAACAACGGCAACAGCAGCAACGCCGCCGAGCATGCCGAAGCCAACTTTTTGTTCGTTGGTCAAACCAGCAGCAACCTTCGCTAAATCAGCATCGGATAACGATTGGCCGGAATTTTCGAGCAGTTCGGCTTTGATTTCTTCGGGTGTGCAATCGAATCCGAGCGAAATAACTTCCTTATAAACGGCCTCAGGGTTCTTGCTCATTCCTTCGAGCTTGTCCTTCAACTTTGTATCGGCTTCAACAGCGGCAATGAATCGTTTTGCTTCTTGTTCTGACATGACTTTTCCTTCTTCTTTGGCACAACAATTGGGTCGTCCCTGGCACTAAACCAAGTTCGATAAACCTACGACATGCAAACGCGTCCGTCGTGCCCAATGCATAGGTGCGCTTTAGAAGAAACAGTTATTGCTAACGCTGATGTGTTGGACACCAATACGTCGTCCGACCACCAACTGTTTCGCGACATAACAACGATCCGTCTTTCGGACAAACGCCATCCCGATTTCGAAATTCGTGAAGGTCACCCATATGCGAACCTCCCCTCGCACCAAGGATTCGCAAAGTGGCGCGCATCTGTTTATACAAATTTTTGTATTGCGCGTCATCGAGCGAGCGACTTGGAACCGATGGGTTAACCCCGGCCCGCCAAAGCAGTTCATCAGTAAGGAGATTTCCCAAACCAGCGATAACCGCCTGATTCATAAGCCTCGCCTTTATTGGCGCCGAAGATTGCAAGGCGTGGCGAAATTCCTTAAACGTCACAACAGAGGCGTCGGGACCCATCGTTGATTCATCGGGATCTAATTCCACACTGCCGAATCGACGGGGATCGCGCATATGAAGTTGGCCTTCATCAAATTCCAAACTGAAACGATTCCACTTTGGATTGCGACGCAACGATGAATACTGCATATCGGATATTGCATCCACACCATCAACATCTAAAACACCTGTCATGCCGAAACGCATTCCCAATGAAGGACCATTATCTGACGTTTCGAGAATGAGCAATTTTCCGTGTCGACGCGTCGATACCACCGTGCGCCCCTCTAACGCTTTGCGCAGGTTGGCGGGGCGAACTCCACCCTTGATGTAGTTGCTGTCCGGCGTGCGGACTTTTTTAATTTCGCGCCCAACAATGACTTCAGCAGAACGCCGGTAGATCTCTATCTCCAGCATCTCTGGCATCGTGACCTACCCGAGCGCTTGCGCGAAATCAGCAATGAGATCGTCGGGATGTTCTAACCCAACGGAGACGCGAATCGTCGTCGGCGAAATGCCGAGCGACGCCAATTCATCAGGCGATAAACCAACATGAGTTGTTGACGCTGGGTGCGTTACCAGTGTTTCTGGTCCGCCTAACGAAGTTGCGAACTGCGCGATCTTTACGCTTTCAACGAATTTGCGACCGTCTTTTTCGGATCCAGCAATGTCAAAACATAACTGACCACCGGGAAGCAACATTTGTTGTTGCGCCAATTCATATTGGGGATGCGATGGAGATCCCGGCCAGCGCACCGACGCAACTTTGGCATTGCTTTGCAAATACTCAGCAAGTGCACCCGCCGTTGCCGATTGACGTTCAACGCGAATTGGCAGAGTGCGAATTCCCCGCAATGCATTGACGGCATCGTAGGGAGAGGCCACTGCGCCTTGAATAACTGCGTAGGAGTAAAGCCAATCAATAAGTTCCTGTGAACCGCAGACCACACCAATAGTCGCGTCGTTATGGCCGGCAATTCCTTTTGTTGCGGAATGCACAACAAGGTCAATGCCGAACGACAATGGTTGTTGGCCGAATGGAGTTGCGAATGTTGAATCGACGACTTTGATTGGTCCTGCAATTGAACCCAATGCCGCTAAATCAACCAGATCAAGGCGCGGGTTCGCCGGCGTTTCGGCGTACACCATCAAAGTGGGACGACTCGCAACGGCGTTTTTGTATTCCTCAACATTGGTGCCATCCACATAGGTGACATCAATGCCGAAACGAGGACAAACGTTTTGAAATAACAGTGCAGTTGCGCCGTATAACTGACGGGGCGCAACAATGTGGTCGCCTTTGCTGCATAAGCCAAGAACAATCGCTGAGATTGCGCCCATACCCGACGAAAAGGCGCGCGCCGCCTCGGCGTTTTCTAATTTCGCCATTGCTTGTTCAAATGCCGCCACCGAGGGATTGCCGTAGCGCGAATAAAACTGAGAAGGCGCAATACCAGTTGCTAATGACTTCGCTTCTTCAACTGATTCACTCGTGAAGGTCGTTGACGCCCAAACGATTGGCGCTAATGCGCGACCGTTCTCGTCGCGTCCGGTGCGGATCGCCAACGTTTCGGGATCAAGTCCGGAGAATTCATTTCCGTTTTCAACCATGGGCATTCTCTATTTCGTGCAGGAAAGGTGTGATGTAAGCAGCCACTTGATCGAAGTCGATCAAAAAGGCGTCATGTCCTTCATCCGAATGAATGACATTCAATCGCGACGATCCGCCAGCCGCCACTATTCCTTCGTGCAACTCAACTTGTTGCACTGTTGGATACAACGTGTCCGAGGTAATGGTCATGCCCAAAACCGGAGCCTTCACGCGCGCCAATGCACGCGCTACTCCCCCTCGTCCGCGTCCAATGTCGTGCAAATCCATTGCACGGTTAATAACTAAATAGGTATTGGCATCGAAGCGACGCGCCAATTTTGCGCCTTGATAGTCGAGATAATTCTCAACTCCAAAGCGTTGCCAAAGGGTGAAACCGTTGTCCATCTGATCATGTTCGCTTCGACCAAATTTGCGCGTATAAGCCGCATCGGATCGGTAACTAATTTGTGCTGCGCCACGGGCGACAGCCAAACCATTGGTGGGACCTTGTCCTGCGGGCGCGTCGTAGTAATCCCCGTTTCGCCAATTGGGATCAAAAACGATGGCGCTTCGTTGCACGGCTGATTGTGCAATTTGAAAAGCACTTGCCGCCGCACAAGTTGCGATCGGAATTATGGAACGAACACGATCGGGATACATCACGGCCCATTCCAGAACCTGCATACCGCCCATCGACCCACCGATCACACTGTGCCATTTCTCAATACCCAGTGATTCAGCCAGAGCGTTTTGGGCGCGCACCATGTCGCGAATTGTGACAACCGGAAAATTCGCGCCATACGGTTTTTGTGTTTGCGGATCGATCGATGCTGGCCCAGTTGAACCTTGACACCCGCCTAAAACATTCGAACAAACAACGAAATAGCGATCGGTATCGATGGCTTTTTTGGGACCAATAAGTTCATCCCACCAACCGGGTGTCGGATGGCCATGACCTAAGTCGCCAGCAGCGTGACTGTCACCGGTCAAGGCATGACAAACCAAAATTGCGTTTGTCTTTTCGTCATTGAGTTGACCCCATGTTTCGTATGCGATTTGGGCGCCAACTAATCGGCCGCCACCTTCTAACGAAAACGATCGTCCGGGCGCGACATCAACAAACTTCCGGTCCCCAACGGGATCACCGGAACGCCACGCGCCAGAGGCGGGCAGCGGGTCAGCACTCAGTGGTGCTCGACGGTTCGTTTCGGTCATGCAACTCCTCGAACTGGTTTTTGCTGCCGACGGTTGCCGGAAGCCGCATCCCCATCGTTTGATGGGTTGGCACCTTGGGTGTTCGCCCCAGGTTGCCGAGTCCGCTTAGCGGACCACTCCTGATGTGGCTCATAGTTTGGCAGGGCGCACTCGCCCGAGTCAAAGGTCGGCGGCGAGAAAGCGAAGATTCCGGTTTCAGGAAGCCGCGGCGGTATCGGCCGATGGATCCCAGGCCGCTAAATCTGCCAAGCGAGAGTCATTGGAAAAGACTTCGACAATGGGCTGATCAATCTTGAGGCGCTTTTGCATTCGACGCACTTCAAGTTCTTCATTCCATAAGACAAGCGTGACAACCACTCCATTGGCTCCGGCGCGCGCCGTGCGGCCAGAGCGGTGGAGATACGACTTGTGATCTTCGGCCGGGTCGTAATGAATGACGACATCAACGTCATCAACATGAATACCACGAGCAGCGACATCGGTTGCCACTAACGCCGAGAGTTTTCCTTCGGCGAAGTCGCTTAGCGCGCGCTCACGCGCCGACTGACGCAAGTCACCATGAATTGGCGCAGCGGAAACCTTTTCTTTTTGCAATTGCTCTGCGACTCGATCGGCAGCACGTTTCGTACGCACAAACACAATCGCCTTATTCGAATTGCGAATGATGGTAGCGGCGACTTTTGCTTTATCCATTTCATGGACTTGCAAAAACCGGTGTTGCATTTGTTCAACCGTTACTTGCTCCGAAACAACTTCATGCATCGCGGGATCGGTTTGATAGCGCTTAATCAGCGTGTCCACTACTCCATCGAGTGTGGCCGAGAACAAAAGCGTTTGATAGGTGCCAGGAATGTGACGAAGGAGCCATTCCACCTGCGGAAGGAATCCCATATCGGCCATACGGTCAGCTTCATCGAGGACAACTTGCGTTACTTCATCGAGAAAGATCTCGTTACGTTCAATCATGTCGATTAAACGTCCCGGCGTAGCAATAACGAGTTCGATACCTTCGGCCACTTCGGCCGCTTGCGTTTCAAACTTTGCGCCACCATAAATTGCAGCGACACGAATATTGCGAACTGCACCAAACGGTAACAATTCATCACGCACTTGCAGCGCCAGTTCACGAGTGGGCACCAAAATAAGAGCGCGCGGCTTTCGATCATTAGCCGGCTGCACCAGTTGCACGAGCGGCAACCCAAAGGCCAGCGTTTTACCGGAACCAGTTTTGGCCTTACCGCAAACATCACGGCCGGCTAAGGCATCAGCAATCGTTAAGTTTTGAATGGCGAATGGTTCATTAATTCCACGCTCGGCAAGCGCCGCGCAAAGATCGGAATCAACGCCCAGATCAGCGAAAGTTGTCATAAGGGGGGCTTTCCAGAAAGGTGCGACACCTAACTGGTGCCGCTGGACGACCCGACGGCCGTCCCCGCAATCCCCTCATGCTACCGGTGTTCGGTTCTTTCTCTAAATCACGCCTTCAATAGCAGCAACGATTTCGTCTGATTCTGGGTCAACTGTGGGGCGAAAACGGGCCACCACTTGACCATTTTTGTTTACGAGGAACTTTTCGAAATTCCATTGAATATCGCCGGCATTACCTTCACTATCGGCGGCGGCAGTGAGTTCAGCGTAAAGAGCATGACGATCATCACCGTTGACATCAATCTTTTCCGTCAACGGGAATGTCACTCCGTACGTTGCCGAACAAAATTCGGCAATTTCTGTCGGCGAGCCTGGTTCTTGTCCCATGAATTGGTTACAAGGAACGCCCAAAACGGTGAAGGCATCGCCGCCAAAACGCTTTTGTAAACGCTCTAATCCTTCGTATTGAGGCGTGAGGCCGCACTTCGACGCCACGTTGACAACTAATACCGCTTTTCCATCCGTTGACGGCAGTTCGCCACCAGTTAATTCGCTTAATCCGTGCGTGTTCATGACTCGTCACTTTCTGTAGATGTTTGTTCGGTTGACGTTTGCGAAGACGTTGATTGGGTTGCGCTTTCGAAAACATGACCATCTCGATAGAGAGAGTCTTGATCTCCGTCACGACGATTCAATCCACGGATGGCTAACACCACAACAGCGCCGACTATTCCAATAATCGACATCCACGTGTTGACACGGAAAGGTCCGATCATGCTGGCGGTATCGATACGCAGCGCTTCAATCCAAAGGCGACCGATGAAATATCCAGCCACATAAAGGGGAAGCATGTTGCCCGGCCGTAAAGTGCGGCGCTTATCCCATGCGATAAGCACGGCAAAGAGCGCCAGATTCCAAAGCATTTCGTAAAGGAACGTGGGGTGAAAGGTTGCGGAGGCCACGTAATCGAGAGGACGATTTTCAGGACTGATCTCAACCGCCCACGGAAGCGACGTTGGCTTGCCGAAAAGTTCTTGATTCCACCAGTTACCAATACGTCCAATTGCTTGGGCCAACGGCAATGTCGGAACAATGACATCAAGGGCAACGGAAAGTCGTGCGCCGCGCCGATGCGCCATCCATAAACCAACGGCAACACCGGCGGCGATTCCTCCGGGAATTCCTAAACCGCCTTCCCAAAGTTTGATCGCATCGCCCCAGCGGCCTTCATATGAACGCCAATCAGTAATGACGTGATACAGCCGAGCACCAATTAACCCAGCCGGCACTGCAGCAATAGCAATCGAATACACATCATCGGGATTACCGCCGCGCGCCGCCCAACGTTTGCGACTCACTTCGACCGCCGCCAATACCGCTAACGCAATCATCAATCCATACATATGAAATGGACCGAGGTTTCCCGATGAAGGACTCGGGATCGCCGCCAAAAAGTTGTTCATTTACAACTCCGAATCGGCGATGGCGTAGAGATCGGCGAAACCAGCTGTAACTGCCGCATCGAGACCGTGAACGCCCGATAGCAAATTGTCACAGTAGAAACTGGCCACGGTTTGGCGCGCTTGGAAATACGAATCGTTTCCTGCTTTCGCCGCCGCCAACGCCGATTCAACGAGGTAACGACCACCAACCAATAAACCGAACATGCGCAAGAACGGTGTCGCGCCGGCCAATGCGTTGCGCACATCGGCCATTCCGTTTTCCAACAACCATTGCGATGTGGTGCGCACAGTTTGGTTTGCGGCCGCTAGGCGATCAGCCATCTGCGCAAAAGCATCGCCCTGTTGGCGAGCGCGCGTAACGACATCATCAATATCAGCAAGGAAATCGTTCATCACACCGCCACCACGCATGGGTAACTTTCGTCCGACGAGATCCATTGCTTGGATGCCGTTTGTTCCTTCGTAAATAGTTGTGATGCGCGCGTCGCGGTAATGCTGCGGTACTCCGCTTTCTTCGATATAGCCCATACCGCCATAAACCTGAATGGCTAGAGACGTGGCTTCAATACCCATATCCGTGCCGAAACCTTTAGAGACGGGGATCAGAAGTTCTACTAATTCCTGATTTTTCTCTCGCACCGATTCATCGGGATGATGCGCAGCCATATCAACGGCTGCGGCATTTACGTAAATAATGGCGCGCAACGCATCAATGATGGAGCGCATGGTCAACAACATGCGACGCACATCGGGCAACTCAATGATCAAACTCATTTCGGTACCCGTTGCATTCGGTGCTCGACCTTGACGACGCTCTTGCGCGTATTGCAGCGCGTCTTGATACGCCCGTTCCGCCAAAGAAAGTCCTTCAAGGCCAACAGAAAGACGAGCGTTGTTCATCATGGTGAACATGTAGCGCATGCCGCGGTTTTCTTCACCAATGAGGTAGCCGGTCGCTCCCCCATTTTCGCCATATGACATCACACAGGTGGGGCTCGCCTTAATTCCCATCTTGTGTTCAATCGAAACACAAGTGACGTCATTTCGTTCACCTAATGAACCGTCATCGTTTACCAAATACTTCGGGACGATGAAACATGAAATTCCCTTTGTTCCCGGCGGCGCATCCGGTGTACGGGCCAAAACTAAATGAACAATGTTGTCGGCCAAATCATGTTCACCAAACGAAATGTAAATTTTCGTTCCCGTGATTTTGTAACTGCCATCGGCTTGCGGAATTGCTTTTGTGCGCACCGCACCAACATCAGAACCGGCTTGCGGTTCAGTGAGATTCATCGTGCCGGTCCATTCACCGGTCACCATGCGCTTTAAGTACTTCTCTTTTTGTTCTTCACTTCCGTGATGCATCAATAAATCGATGGCACCTTGAGTGAGAAGCGGCGCCATGGAAAACGCCATGTTGGCCGACGAAATGAACTCTTGCATCACGATGCCAACGAGCCACGGGAAGCCACCGCCGTCATAACTTTCCGGAAACGGAACGCCGCCCCAGCCAGCCTCGACATAACTGCTGTACGCGTCGATAAAACCAGTGGGCGTGCGAACGGTATTGGTTGCTGGATCATGCTGCGAACCTTCGATATCGCCCACTCGATTAAGAGGAGCAATTACTTCAGCAACAAAGCGAGCGTTTTCTTCGAGTACGCCAAAAATGGTGGCCGGATCAAGATGGGAAAACGCCGGAAGAGAACAGATTGCATCTAGATCGACCAAGTTCTCGAGCACATAACGAACATCGCGAAACGGGGGTTTGTAATCAGCCATACCCGCAAGGCTAGGACGTGCAATGCTTTCGCACATGCTCGAACTCACATGGCAAGGCAAGGTCGCCGTTCTCACCATGAATAACGGCGAAAATCGATTCGATTTAGACGTCGTCAATCGCTGGCACGATGCGCTCGACGAGATTGAAAACACCCCTGGTCCTCTCGCTCTGGTCACCACCGGCGAAGGAAAGTTCTATTCGAACGGTTTGAATCTGGATTGGCTTGTGGCCAACCCCGATAGTTCACGGCAATTCCTTAGCGGCCTTTTTCAAGTGTGGGGACGCATTTTGAAATTGGATTGCATGACCGTGGCTGCGGTGAATGGACATGCATTTGGCGCTGGCGCATTGCTCTCCAGTGCACACGATCGAATTGTGATGCGCGCTGATCGCGGCTTTTGGTGCATGCCCGAGATCGATCTCGGACTACCGGTTGGACGGCCAATGGCAGAACTACTCCTCGCCCGCCTCCCACGCACCGCAATTATTCGAGCGCTTAACACCGGTCATCGTTTCACCGGCCCGGATGCTTTAGCCGCCGGTATTGCTGATGAAATCTGCGGCGAAGATGAGGTACTCGCCAATTCCATTGCATGGGCGGAAAAATTCGCCGAGAAAGAACGAAGCGTCTTTGGCGAACACAAGCAACTTTTGCATCGTGAGACTATTGAATTGCTCATGAAAGATCGGGCGTAGTCGCCACATCATTACGACTAGCGTTTCGTGCATGGATCCCCGAGATGCAATCGAGAACCTCCTTTACACCTACGCCGAAGCCATCGATGCTGGCGACTACGACGCAATTGGTGCACTTTTTGCGCATGGCGCGATCACCGATGCTGATGGCAATCCCATAGCGGTCGGCGCGCAAGCAGTGACGTCGTTGTATCAAGCAACAACGCGTAAATATGAAGACGGAACTCCCCGCACACATCACGTCACGACAAACCCACTCATTGAACTTGCCGATTCACAACTTTCGGCCGTTTGTCGTTCACGATTCACTGTTTTTCAGCAAACCGATGTGTTGCCGTTGCAGCCAATAATCGCTGGTTCGTACACCGACACTTTCGAATGCGTCGATGGCAATTGGCGATTTGTGGAACGGCGGATGCGCCCCACTCTTTACGGGGATCTTTCCCAACATTTACTTATTGAAAGCATGCAAAAACCATGAACGATTTATTTTCCATTGAAGGAAAAACCGCACTTGTTACCGGTGGCAGCCGCGGCATTGGCCTCATGATCGCCGAAGGCTTTATTCGCGCCGGTGCGCGTGTTGCAATTTCCTCGCGCAAGGCTGATGTTTGCGATTCAGTCGCCGCCGAACTTTCACAAATTGGTGAATGCGTTTCGTTTCCGGCTGATCTTTCGAAGCCAGAGGAATGCGCGCGCTTAGCGGGATTAACCCGCGAATGGTGCAATGGCTCGCTCAACATTTTGGTGAACAATGCCGGCGCAACTTGGGGTGCACCATTTGATGAATTTGACGATGCCGCGTGGGATCGCGTCTTGGATCTCAACGTGAAAAGTGTGTTCCACCTCACTCGTGATCTTCACCAAGAACTCATAACTGCCGGCACAGCGGAAGATCCCGCTCGTGTCATCAATATCGGTTCGGTTGACGGTATTCATGTGCCGATGTTGGAAACGTATTCATACTCAGCGTCAAAAGCAGCGGTGCATCAGCTCACCCGCGTTTTGGCCAAGCGATTGGCGCGTGAGCACATCACCGTTAACGCCATTGCGCCGGGCCCATTCGAATCGAAAATGATGGCCGCAACATTGCGCGACTTTGGCGATTCAATTCGCGCTTCAATTCCGCTGCAGCGGATAGGCGAACCGTCCGATATGGCCGGCACCGCAATTTTCTTGAGTTCAAAAGCAGGTGCATACATCACTGGAACTGTTCTTCCAGTGGACGGCGGGCTACTGCTTTAAACGCCGAGCATCACGTGATGGCGATAAACGAAATCAGCGTGAGCAAAAGAAAAATAACGGCCAAAACACCGAGCACCCACGTAAGCGTGCTGCGACCGGGATGAGTGAGACCGAAGTTCACTAAATCTTCGCGGCTGCGCTTCAAGCGATACGCGTCATTCTGCGGTGTTCCCACCTTGGGCAAATGGTGGTGTTCCTTGCGATTTTTTTTCTTCTGCTTTTTCTGGGCCACGTTGAGACCCTAGCCCCCTACGCTTGGCGACGATGAACGATCTGGGACCAATGCCACCCACCCCCGATATCGGTCCGGCCGCCAAAGATGCTGGCCGCCTTGAACCCATCAGCCCCAATGTCTGGGCGTGGATTGGTAATGGAACTCCCAATGTGGGGGTCATTGTTGAAGACGACGGCATCACCTTGGTCGACACGACATGTTCGCCCAGTGTGGCACGGGCGTTGTTGAAAGAACTTCAGCAATTCAATCGGCCAGTACGACGAGTCGTGTACACCTCAAGCCACGTCGAATCGGTTGGAGGCTCATCGGTGTTCTGGATGGCGGCTCGATATGGACGCACGCAAACCAATGTTCTTTTAGATCAGCCGGTGCCTTTTGATGCCTATAAGCGTTTAGTTCCGCAATTCGCTCATGAGTACCAACAAACTGATGATCACACGTCATTTACCACTCGTCCCGTTTCGCATGTTGTTGATGCAGCCGCTTGGCTTACGGAAAAAGTTTCGGTTGTACCGGTGAGCGGACAACAAGCGGAAAATCTCATCGTGATGGTTCCCGATGCCGACACGATTTTCGCCGGCACGTTCGCGCCACTTTCCACTACGCCCAATGCATGGGATGGCAATCCAGAAGTTTGGGCGGACACCCTGACTGAACTCGACGCCAAAGTAGTAGTGGGCAGCGCCGGACCGATCGGAGCAAAACGACATTTAGTGGCGTTGGCTGCGTACTTATATGCATGTTCCGATGCTGAGGGAGATGCCCGCCGCATACCTGATGGGCCATGGGATGATTGGCCACTAAGAGATCTCGACGAAATAAATACTGAACGAGCGGCATCGCTCGCCAAAGGTGAGAACACTGTTCCGCAAGCCATGTTAAAACGGCTTGGAATAACAACATAAAAGACGCAACGTAAAACGATGACCAACGCAAACGACGCAAACGCCAACCCCGGCGAAATAGACACCAACAAAATTGCTGTTCCAGCAGCCACGGTTGTGTTGCTACGTGATGGCGATGCTGGTCCCGAAGTGTTGTTAGCGAGACGAAATTCGAAAATTTATTTCGCCGGTGGCGCCTGGGTGTTTCCCGGTGGTCGCATTGATGTCGATGACCACGGCGAAAATTATGTCGGCGAATTATTTGATGAGGCCGATCCGAATTTCATTGATGTCGCTCGTCGCGCTTGTGTGCGCGAAGCCGCCGAAGAAGCCGGCGCAAAAATTTCCGTCGATGATTTGGTTTGGATGTCACATTGGACGCCACCAATGGAAGCACCCCGTCGTTTCTCAACGTTTTTCTTTATTGCTCCGGCGCCAACGCATGCCTTACAGGCCGATATGGGCGAGATTCACGAACTTGCATGGATGCGTCCCTCAGAAGCAATGGCGCGTCGCAATGCCGACGAGATCGAACTCATTCCGCCCACGTTTATAACGTTGGCAATTTTGAATGCGTTTGCTTCGACACAAGCGGCACTCGATTTCTTTCGCCAAAACTCTCCGGAATTTTTCGTTACGAAATTCGCCGGCTTAGATTCCTTTGCGCTTGCGCTTTACGAAGGTGATGCCGGTTATCAATCGGGCGATCCCACACTTGAAGGGCCCCGTCATCGTTTATGGATGGGTAAAAGTGAATGGCGATACGAGCGCGACGATTTAGTGCGTTTTCGTTAACAGCCGCACATACCGCCGCAGCATCCGCCACCAGAGGGCGCTGGCGCACTTGTCGGTGCTGCTGCTGTGGCCGTTCCCACGCTGGCAAAAACGCTCAACAGGCGACGGGCGCCCACATGTCCATTGGGACAATCGACCGGTTCGGAGGCTTCAGACATTGGGCGTCGAACCTCAAACCGCTCATCACATTCCGCACATTTGAATTCGTACAACGGCATAACCGCAGTGTACCTAACCGTGACGGAGCCTTTCTCGCGCTTGTCGTGGTAGAACCGAGCTATGTCCGAAACTGAAAACGACACCGCAAACGACCTGCTTTGGGATATCGATGAAGTGGGCGTGGCCCGCCTCGTCTTGAACCGTCCCGATGCCGCTAATGCCATCACTCCCGATCAGCGCAATCGCACAATCGAACTTTTAGAAGGTGCGAGCAATGATCTGAATATTCGCTGCGTCATCATCACGGCGGCTGGACAAAAACATTTCTGCACGGGCGCTGATCTTCGCGTTTCCAAAATTCCGGTGAATCCCGGCCCGGCTGATGCACCCGAAAAAGCACTCGGTGATGTCGGTCGCAATATCAAGCGCGGAGCCCAACGATTAATTGGCGCCATCATGGATTGCGAAAAGCCAGTCATCGCCGCAGTGAACGGCACCGCTGCCGGCATCGGCGCTCATATTGCATTTGCCTCTGATCTTGTAATCGCAGCCGACAACGCAAAGTTCATCGAAGTATTCGTGCGTCGTGGCATCACACCTGATGGCGGTGGCGCCTACATGCTGCCGCGCCTTATTGGTATGCAAAAGGCGAAGGAACTTATTTTCTTTGGTGACGATGTTCCGGCCGAAGAAGCGTGTCGACTTGGCTTAGTCAACAAGGTTGTTCCCGCTAGTGAACTTGCCAATGCCGCAACCGAATGGGCAAACCGTTTAGCCGAATCACCCACGAAAGCGTTAATGCTTTCTAAGTGGTTACTTAATCGCAGTCTCGATTCACAACGCCAAGGCGCCTTCGAAGATGAAGCCTGGGCGCAAGAAATGGCGTCCTATACCCAAGACTTCAATGAAGGCGTGGCGGCATTTAAAGAACGGCGCGACGTTCGTTATCGCGGTTGGTAACCGGTTAACGACGTAACTAATAACCGCGCCATGGTTTCAGTCATGGCTTGGCGGGTCGTACCGCGCTTTTCAAACATCTCCCGATAATTCGGAAGTCGGTCAAGCGCGGCCAACATCGCACCGGCCACGGTTTGTGCATCTAATTCGGCTGGCAATCGCTGAGCCGCAATTGCGTCGGTCACCTTGTTTGACATCGTGGTCATGAACGGCGCGTTGTATTCACGGCGAACTTGGCGAAAACGTTCATCACGTTCATCGGCCCGCAACAACATAAGTCGCAAAACCGAGCCGTAACGATCCCAAAAATTCATGTAATTGTTCACGAATAGACGTGCTTTTTCTAAAGCATCGTTTTCGGTCCAGGTTTCGGCCAGTTGATCCGTTAACGGCGAAACCGTTGGAATGAGATCAACGGCTAACGCATAGATTGCGTCTTCAACATCAGAAAAATATTGATAAAACGTGGCCGGCGAGGTGCCCACAATGCGCACAACATCGGCAACCTTTACCTCTAATGCTCCCTGTTCACGCAGCGTTTCGGCGGTGGCTTCTAATAGACGCGCTCGTGTGCGAGCAGCACGCTCGCCGATAACACGACCATCAGTCGCAATCACACCTTCTTCGGTCACGTTCCGTGTACCGGGAAAGGTGCAGGAGTGGCAGCGATGAGATCGGTAACAACCGCACCGATTTCGTCGGGTCGCCAGCGATCACCCTTATCGAACTTGGCCCCTACCTGCCAACCATCGGCAACGCTGATTTCTCCGCCGGCGCATTCGAAAACGCGTCCCGAAACTGAACATGAAGGGCTGCCTAACCACACCACTAGCGGACTGATATTGGCCGGATCCATGGCATCGAAACCGGATTCCGGTTTCGCCATCATTTCCGGAAATGCTTCTTCAGTCATACGACTACGCGCTGACGGAGCAATCGAATTGGCCATCACGCCGATGCGTCCTAATTCAGCGGCGATGTTGATGGTGAATGCGGCAATACCGGCTTTGGCCGATGCGTAATTGGTTTGCGCAATTGATCCGTGTAAGCCGGCACCCGATGACGTTGTTACAACACGCGCATCGCGTTGACGACCCGCCTTTGATTCGGCTCGCCAATATTCAACGGCATGCTTCACCGGACAAAATGTGCCCCGTAAGTGAACACGAATAACCGCGTCCCATTCGTCAATGGACATATTGACAAACATGCGATCGCGCACAATTCCCGCATTAGTCACAACGGTGTCGAGACCGCCAAAAGTTGAAATTGCTGATTGCACGAGGCGTCCCGCTCCATCCCAATCACTGATGTCATCAGCATTAGTAATGGCTTCGCCGCCATTTGCTCGAATGATTTCAACTACTTCTTCGGCCGGGCTGAGATCGGAACCTTCACCTTGTAACGACGCGCCGACATCGTTCACCACAACCTTGGCGCCTTCGGCCGCAAACGCCAAAGCATGTTCGCGCCCAAGTCCACGTCCCGCACCGGTGATGATGACTACTTTTCCGTCGCAAATTCCCACGTCGGTTCCCTTTCTCTCAACCGTGAAACGATAGGCGCACAACAAGCGCCTATGTGTATTTCAACGTTCCCATTTCTTTTCGGCCTCAGCCGCCAATGGCGCCAATGCTCGTTTGTCGATTTTCGAAATGGCCGTAAGCGGCAATTCGTCAATGATCACGAGGGCATCGGGTGCCTTATATGACGCCAACTCTCTTAGGCACCACGCTCGGAGTTCTTCGAGTGTTGGTTCGTCGCCCGTCGGCACAATGAAGGCCACACCAATTTCACCTAAAACCGGTGCCGGCGTTCCCACAACCGCGACACGATCAATATTTGGATGTTGACCTAAACAATTTTCGATTTCGATCGGATACACGTTGTATCCGCCACGGATATACATCTCGGTGCTGCGCCCGTCTAACCGCAAATTGCCATCATCTTCGAGATGACCAAGATCGCCAGTGAGTAACCAACCGTTTTCGTCAATGGCAGCCGCAGTGAGTTCCGGTTCACGCCAATAACCGCGCATCATGGCGCGACTACGTAAACACACTGTTCCCACTTCGCCGATCTCGCATTGCCGACCGCGTCCTTCATCAAGACGCAATTCCATTTCAACTCCGGGACCCGGTTTGCCCACAGTGGTGCAAATCACTTCATCGGAATCGGAAAGCGCAGTGCCCGTTGAAACACACGCTTCAGTTGAGGTGTAACGCACCACAACAGGACACCGGAATTGATCACGCATACCTTCCACCATTTCCGGTGGAATTCGCGCCGCACCCGAACTCACAATACGAAGCGATGAAACATCAGTGCTCGCCAAATTGGGATGAGCCAACATCATTTGCCATTGTGCCGGCACACCTTGACCAACCGTGACGCGTTCATTTTCAATCAAAGCCAATGTTTCTGCCGCCGTCCACGGCGTGGGACAAACGATGGTGGTGATGACATGGGCAAGTTCATCCCAAATACGCGTCATGTAACCGACGTGCGCAAAAGGTAAAGGCGAAAGACGACGATCACCAACAGCGCTCAATGGGCCAGCCGCTTTGCTCATTGCATAAAGACAGCCGTGATCGAACATGGCACCTTTTGGTTTACCGGTCGTGCCCGATGTCCAGACCAAAGCCATGATGTCGTCGAGATCCATTTTCGGTCGCGCCGTAAACGGTTTTTCATAAAAAGCGTCATGCAACTCGGAAAGTCCAATTCGTCGCACGTTGGCGAATTGACCGTCATCGGCGAACGCACCCGATGTTGTATCGGTGACCACGCAGACGGGCTCTGACTTTTGCAAAATATGCGTTGTCTCCCCCACCCCTAAACGCGGATTCATTCCAGAAGCAATTGCGCCGCAGCGAATGATGGCTTGATACGCAATGGCGTAATCGAGCGATGACGGTAACGAGATACCAACAACGTCACCGGCACGAACACCTTGTGCCGATAAATAGGTGGCGACGCCGTCGGCTCGCTGCGCCCATTGCGCAAACGTCATGCGCTCATCGCCGCAGACAAACGCTTCGATGTCTCCGCATTTTTCGACTACTTCATCAAAGAGCGCCAAAACGTTTGGATACGCACCACTAAACGGCTTTTCGGGATAGGTCATCGCACAGCCCATAACGCGAAGGCAGGCCAAAACTTGCAGGCGGGGCCGGGGACGGCCGATATGCGGCAAACCATGACTAGACCCTAGCGATTCGCCCTAGGGATCGTCAGACGAGTCCGAAATTGCTAGGTTGCGGAAATGACCTATTCAACGCTTCTTTTTGATGTCAACGACGGAGTCGGCGTAATCACCCTTAACCGACCAGAAAAATACAACTCATGCGATGAGGCTTTGGTCAACGAACTTGAGAGTCTCTATATCGATCTTCGTTATGACGATTCAGTAAAGGTCATCGTTCTCACCGGCGCAGGTGAAAAAGCATTTTGCACCGGCATCGATCGCGATTTTGCAATGAACAATCGTCAGCCCAACTCTCCGTTCATGATGGACGATCCAATGTTGAAACTCGGACCTAAACAGGCTGATCTTTGGAAGCCCATGATCACCGCCGTCAACGGAATGTGTGGCGGTGGCGCGTTTTATGCACTTGGCGAAAGCGAATTCATCATTGCGGCCGAGCATGCAACATTTTTCGATCCTCACACCACCTATGGCATGGCCGCATGCTTTGAACCAATGTTTATGTTCGGTCAAATGCCATGGGGCGAATTGGTGCGCATGTCGCTAATGGGCAATTTCGAACGCATTAGCGCGCAGACTGCTTTAGGTTGGGGAATGGTGAGTGAAGTTGTTCCCGGTGAGAAACTGCTCGAACACACCGTTGAAATTGCCACCAAACTGGCATCGCTTCCCCAAATCGCGGTTCAAGGAACAATGCGCGCGCTGTGGGCGCGCCGCAATATGCCGCGCCAACACGCAATTGCGATGGCCAATCACTTAGTAGAAATTGGCAATCGCCCCGAAGCGTTAGCCGAAGGTCAAGCGTTCTTTGAATCGGGTGTGCGCGTCACACCGACAATTCGCTAATTGGCAACCCGCTACTACGAACGACTTACTCGGGGTTTTCCGCTTTACGTTTTGCCTTTGTCCATCCGGCAATCATTTTTCCGAATGACATCGGGTTATAAATATCTTCTTCATAACTAAAGCGTCCGTTACCGGCGTACTTCAGCAATGTGAAGTTGTAATCCTGATGCACGGTGCCGTCACCGGGATCATCCATGCGATTCCACACTTGGCAAACAACCCAACCGCGGTCTTCATCGATGATGGACCACTCGATCGGGAAATACGACATTGACTTACCGGGCTCTTCAGTTGTCATCACTTTGGTGATCCAATCGAGAACCGCTTGACGACCAGCAATCTCGCCGTAGTGATGCTCTTTATAAAAACAGTCTTCGGTGAAGCAATCCGCCCATGTTGACCAATCGCCCGTTGTGCCACCCACGATTGCCGCGGCTTGGTACTTATCGAATGCGTCTTGGATTTCCTCTCGGCTCCAACGGCCCATGTTGTTCCCCCTTGACCCGCCCCCCACGAGCGGCTGGGCCAAGTTTGCCAGCGATTATCCGATCCTGCCCGCCGACTGCCGCCCTTTCGAGTCCGCGGCCTGCGGCCCCTTCCCTAGCCCGCAAGTGAGGCCACTACGCTGCCAGTGTGACTAATCGAGTGCCTGCTATCGAGGGCTGGTTTACAACCGAAGAGCCCTACCAATTGATCGGCTGCAAATGCGACGACTGCGGAACATATGTGTTCCCTCCCCGCAGTGGTGCCTGCCCTAATCCCGATTGTGAGGGTGCGGAACTTTCTCCTTCGCCCCTTAGTCGTCGGGGAAAGATTTGGTCCTATACCGAAAACCATTACGCGCCGCCGCCCCCCTATATCGCGGCGGAACCATTCGAGCCGTATGCATTGGCCGCGGTGGAATTGGAACAAGAAGGACTCGTTATTTTGGGTCAAGTCGCAAAAGGCGTAAGCGTTACTGAACTTTCCATCGGTATGGAAGTTGAAGTCGATCTACAAGTTCTCTATCGCGATGACGACGGTGTTGATCATTGGGTATGGACATGGGCGCCCGCAGCCCCAAAGGGAGTTTGAAATGGCAAACGAAAATGATCTCGTTGTCTTAGGCGCCGGTATGCACCCATGGGGTAAATGGGGCCGCAATTTTGTTGAATACGGTCTGGTCGCAGCACGCGCCGCGTTAGCGGATGCCGATGTGAAATGGCGCGACATCGAATTTGTTGCTGGTGCCGACACCATTCGTAATGGTTATCCCGGCTTTGTGGCGGGTTCGACCTTTTCGCAAGCACTCGGTTGGACCGGCGCACAAATTTCATCGTCGTATGCCGCTTGTGCCTCAGGCGCACAAGCATTGCAATCCGCACGCGCACAGTTGCTCGCTGGATTTGCTGATGTGGCCATGGTGATTGGTGCCGATACAACGCCAAAAGGTTTTTTCGCACCCGTTGGTGGCGAGCGTAAAGACGATCCCGATTGGCAGCGCTTCCATTTACTCGGCGCAACGAACCCATCGTTCTTCGCCTTAAATGCGCGTCGTCGCATTGATGTCTTTGGTGACACCACCGAAGACTTCGCCATGGTGAAAGTAAAGAACTCAAAAGCAGGCGTGCATAATCCATATGCGCGTTTCCGCAAAGAGTTTTCGCTTGACGATTTCGCCTCTTCACCCATTGTGAGCGATCCGTTGCGTCTGCTCGATATTTGCGCAACATCCGATGGTGCAGCCGCGGTCATTATTTGCACGCCGGAATATGCCAAGAAGAAGTTAGGCACGTTGGAAGGCGCGGTACGTATTCGCGCCGTTGCCAACACCACACCCACCTATCCGCAAATTCGTCTGGAATTACCGGATATCGCCACCGACTCCAACGCAGTTGTAACCGCGCCAACATTTGGATTTAAAGATTCAATTGCGCGCAACGCCTATGAACAAGCGGGTGTCGGCCCGGAAGATATTTCTTGCGCTGAGGTCTACGACCTCTCCACAGCATTGGAATTGGATTGGTACGAAAACTTGGGCCTTTGCGCCGAAGGCGAAGGTGCATCACTGGTGCGTACCGGCGCCACTGCACTCGGTGGTCGCGTTCCGGTGAATGCATCGGGTGGTTTGTCGTCGTTTGGTGAAGCCATTCCCGCTCAAGCCATCGCGCAGGTTTGTGAATTGACTTGGCAACTACAAGGTCGCTGTGAAGGCCACCAAGTTGAAGGCGCCAAAGTTGGTTTAGCAATTAACCAAGGCCTTTTTGGTCACGGTTCATGCACCATCTTGAGCCGGTAATCTCACCTTCTCGGTAACATCTCACCTTCCTACTAACGGAGAAAACAATGGCTGAGGCATACATCATCGATACCGTTCGCACACCAGTTGGTCGTCGTGGCGGTGGTCTTTCTCAAGTTCACCCCGCCGATTTAGGTGCCGCGGCGTTAAACGAACTCATGACGCGCACGGGTATTGATCCCGGTGCGGTTGAGGATGTTGTCTTCGGCTGTCTTGACACCATCGGACCGCAAGCAGGCGATATCGCTCGCACCTGTTGGTTGGCGGCTGGGTTGCCGTTACATGTTCCTGGAACCACCGTTGATCGTCAGTGCGGAAGTTCACAACAAGCGGTTCATTTCGCGGCCCAAGGCGTCATGAGTGGCACCCAAGATCTGGTTGTGGCCGGCGGCGTGCAAAACATGTCGCAAATTCCGATCTCTTCGGCCATGGTTGTGGCTGAACAATTTGGTTTCACCGATCCGTTTAGCGGTTCAAAAGGTTGGGTGGATCGTTACGGCACTCAGGAAGTAAGTCAGTTCCGCGGCGCAGAAATGATCGCCGAAAAGTGGGATATCTCTCGTGACGATATGGAACAGTTCGCCGTTCAAAGTCATGAGCGTGCAATTCGTGCTCGTGAAGAAGGCCGTTTCGAAAATGAGATTTTCGCTTTCAATGGTCTTTCCCATGATGAAGGTCCCCGCGAACCGAATTGGGAAAA
Organism: Actinomycetota bacterium; assembly: GCA_041183205.1. Classification (GTDB taxonomy): domain Bacteria; phylum Actinomycetota; class Acidimicrobiia; order Acidimicrobiales; family Acidimicrobilacustridaceae; genus Acidimicrobilacustris. The sequence continues at coordinate 23,745 of JBEGMF010000017.1, forward strand.
GATTCGTTCACTCCCAACTTTGGTAGAAGGCGGACGCGTCACCGCGGCCTGCGCATCACAAATTTCGGATGCATCAGCAGCCATGTTGATCGCCAGTGAAAAGGCAGTGAAGGAACATAACCTCAAGCCCCGTGCCCGCATCCATCATCTTTCAGTGTTGGCCGACGACCCGATCTATATGTTGACCGCGCCGATTCCGGCCACGAAGCATGCGTTGGCCAAAGCCGGCATGACGCTCGACGATATTGATCTCATCGAAATTAACGAAGCCTTCGCCAGCGTTGTCTTGGCTTGGCAAAAAGAAACCGGTGCTGATTTAGCCAAGGTGAATGTCAACGGCGGCGCCATTGCTCTCGGACATCCCTTAGGCGCAACCGGCGTGCGTTTGATGAGCACATTGCTCAACGAATTAGAACGCACCGGCGGCCGTTATGGCATGCAAACGATGTGTGAAGGTGGCGGTCAAGCCAACGTCACCATCATTGAACGCCTCTAGCCAAGTTCTGCACCTAACAGCGACACGAACGACACCATCTCACCTGGGTAACCACCCAAGTTGTGAGTGAGTGCGAGTTTGCGCTTTTCCGTCAAACTTGAAATGGCGCGCTCTTCGGGCACTTCGCCGCGCAATTGCAAGAACGCTTCGAACATCATGCGTAAACCACTAGCACCGGTGGGGTGACCGAATGATTTCAATCCACCATCGGGGTTAACGGGTAGTTCACCGTTGAGATCGAAAACTCCATCAAGGACATCGCGCCATGCGGTGCCGCGCTCGGAAAATTGCAGATCTTCCATCAACACCAATTCGGTTGGCGTGAAGCAATCATGCACTTCAGCCATAGCAACTTCTTGGCGCGCGTTTTTCACTCCGGCTTGCGCATAGGCATCAACAGCACAGGCAGCAATTTCCGGGAAGGTGGTGTAGTCGTAGGTCGGATCAGTAAGACCAGAGCCATTACCGGCGACAAACGAAAGGGCTTTCACATAAATCGGCTTGTCGGTGTACTTACGCGCATCTTCAGCACGACAAACAATGGCGGCGGCCGAACCATCAGCAACACCGGCACAGTCGAAGACACCCAATGTGCCGGCCATTTTCGGAGCCTTTTCAACTGTGTCGCGAGTGATTTCCTTGCGGAATTGTGCACGCGAATTACGTGCACCGTTGTAATGATTCTTCACGGCGATATGGGAAAGCACTTCGCGCATTGTTTCTTCGTCAACGCCGTACTTATTGCCATACGCCGGAACAATCATCGAGAACATGGCCGCGGCGGTAAGCGTGCGGGCGGTTCCATCGTTCGGAATTGGAAATGCGTTCAGACCTTGAAAACCGGTGTCTTTTACTTTCTCCGCACCAACGACCATACAAAGGTCATAAGCGCCGGAGGCCAAAGCGTAAGCGGCTTGACGAAGAGCTTCCGATCCTGTGGCGCAGTAATTCTCAACACGAGTGACCGGCTTATTTTGTAATTGCAAAGCGCGCGCCAATGTGATGCCGCTCATGCCGCTTTGTGCTGTTCCAAACCAGTACGCGTCAATGTCGTTCGCCGTTACACCGGCTGATGAAAACGCTTCATTCGAAGCGTCAATCATCAAGTCGTCGAGGCTCTTGCCCCAGTTCTCAACAAAGTTGGTGCAGCCCATGCCAACGATGGCCACACGATCACAAATGCCATGACTAGCCACGGATCAACTTCCCCTTCCAGAAGTAGTTGTGAATTCCATCTGCAGTAAACAAACGACGGAATGTCATTTCCACTCGCTTGCCAATTGCGACTTCTTCAAGATCGGTATCGGTTAATTCGATGGGCAAACGTCCGCCTCCATCGAAATCAACTACGGCGAAAATAATGGGCGGACTCGGTGAATACGCCATGCGGTCAACGGTGAAAGTTGCAATGGTGCCGGCCACATCAGCCATCGGCACTTCATCCATTTGATCGGTTCGTTGGCCATCACGTGAGACGCGCACCGGTGGCAAGAAAACATCGCCGGTTTGCTCATCACGACTTCCAACAAAACCGAATTTCCATTCGACATTGCGAGCGCTAGCGGTACCCGAAGGACGGGCCGGTTCTGGTCGGCGCGGTGGCTCGATATTGATCATGTTGCGCCAAGAAAGAAAGCGTCCGTAAGTAACGGCGGCACCAGAAGAAAGTTGCGCTTCCACAGAATGAGCAGGCGTAAATGAAGCCAAAGCTTTAGTTGTGCGGAAAAGATGCACATCAGCACCATCGGCCAAAACAACTAAAGCGATTACTTGATTGGGTTCTGCGGTTTCGAGTGCATTGGCTAACAACACACCGGGCTGCGCAGCACCAGTGGCACCAACGGTGGCCGATAAATCATCCGCCACTTTCTTGGCTCCTAATTTGCCCGCTAATGACGAACCAATTCGTGCCGTTGGTGCGGCAACAACAACGACATCAACGTTGTCAGGAGAAAGACCGCAGTCGGCCAATGCATTTTTGAATGCTCGCCGACCAAGATCGCCATAGGTGAGTTCGGAAAACTTGTCGTCCCACACTTTGGAACGCACTTCACCCGGCAAACGCCAACGATCAAGAAATTCTTTGGCAACTGAAGCGCCGCCGAGATATTCGGCAATGACATCGTCACCTTCGCCAAAAATGATGGCGGCCGCAGCATCGCCACCCATGGCTTCATCGGCGGATCCGGCTAAGCCCGTGCGAATATCGGACAGCACAACTAACGAGTTACCGCTGTTTTTGGCGCCAATGGTGAGTGCGGCGCTGGCCGAGCGAACCGATGCACCTGCATCGAAGGCCACCACATTTTCCGGCAACAACAACGCGGCTTGTAACGCCGTGGCATTGGTTTTGTCTGCGTATGCCGGTGAGGCCGTGGCGAAAACCACCGTGTCTAACGACAAGTTGCGTGCCTTGCGCAAGGCGTAACGAGATGCCTCAACGCCCATTGTCGTGGTGTCCTCATCGAATGAAGCAACCGTGCGAGTGCCTTTGCCTCCCCCCTGTCCGAGGAAGGCTGAAATTTGTGATCGATCTAAACGTCGATAAGGCAGATACGCCCCGAAAGAAATGATGCCGCGCATGTCCCTTACCGTAACTGATAGACCGTCACTAGCCCCAAAGGCGCAGATTTAAGGAGGACCTGTGGCTACAAGTGATGAACGAGGACGCATTTTTATCGATGCCGCCGCCTATTCCGACGATGAGCGCTGGCACGCCATTGCTGCGGAGTTACGCCGCGAAGGGCCCGTACATCGGTTTGCCTACGAAGGTCGTGAACCATTTTTTGCGGTGCTGGGACAGCCGGAAATTATGGAAGTGGAAAAGAACTCAGATGTCTTTACCAACGAACCTTCTTCAACAATGGCAACCACGCGTATTTCCCTTGATGCCCCCAAAGAACCGGCGATGGTCAACACGCTCATCAATATGGATGGCGATGAACACAAAGCGCATCGCGCGTTAGTGAATGACTGGTTTAAGCCTGGCGAGGTGCGCAAACTCACCGAGCAAGTTCAACTACAAGCGAAACGTTCCGTCGACGAAATGAAAGCCAAGGGCGATTCCTGCGATTTCGCCGTTGATGTCGCCATGAATTTTCCTTTGCGCGTCATCCTCGACATTTTGGGCCTTCCCGAAGAGGAATTTCCGCGCATGTTGCGCCTCACTCAAGAACTTTTTGGAGCCGACGATCCCGATTTCGAACGGGTTGGCGAAAACGATCAAATGATGGCCGTCATCATGGATGTCATCGCATTATTTACCGGCCTCAATGCTGAGCGGCGCACCAACCCCACCGACGACTTAGCAACTGTGATCGCTAACGGACATATCAACGGTAAGCCGCTCGAAGATATGGACACCTACGGCTACTACTTAATTGTTGCCACCGCTGGTCACGACACAACTTCGAATGCCATTGCCGGCGGCATGGAAGCACTTTTACAAAATCCTGACCAGTTAAAGATGCTGCAACAAAATCCTGAACTTATTGACGCCGCTTGCGATGAGATTGTGCGCTGGGTTTCACCCGTTAAACATTTCATGCGCAATTGCCAGACCGATTACACGCTTGCGAGCGGTCAATCATTTCAGCGCGGTGATTGGTTATTGATGTCGTATCCATCAGCCAATCGTGATGAACGTGTATTCGATAGACCATTTACCTTTGATGTCACCCGTCAAGATGCCGACAAGCATCTTGGTTTTGGCTTCGGTCGCCACTATTGCCTTGGCGCACATTTAGCTCGCTTGGAAATACGTGAATTTTTCAAAGAGTTACTGCCTCGTTTGGAATACATCGAATCCAACACCACTCCTGAACATACGGCCTCGATTTTGGTAAGTGGCCCGAAGAAAATGCCTGTTTCCTATCGTTTCATTCAGTAGTTACAACGCCAATTGGCTAGGGTCGAACTATGAAACTTGGCGACATTGGTAATGAAGACGCACTGCAATTCGGACGACCACTTGAAGGAGTTCGAGTACTCGCGCTGGAACAAATGCAAGCGCTTCCTTATGCCACACAGTTGTTGGCGCGCCTCGGCGCTGAAGTTGTCAAAGTTGAAAGTATTGGCAGCGGCGATTTGGGCCGCAGTTCGCAACCTTCAATCCCCGATCCTGAAGGTCGTTCCTTAGGCGCCACTTATTTGCGCAACAACTTGAACAAAAAATCGATTTGCGTTGATCTGAAATCAGATGAAGGGCGTCAACTGATTCTGGACTTGGCACCAAAGTTTGATGTGATCGCCGAAAATTTCAAAGGTGGATCACTGCGTCGCATGGGCCTGGGTTATGACGACATTGCCAAAGTGCATCCGGCCGTCGTCTACGTCTCGGTTTCTGGTTTTGGTAACACCACCGAAACCCCCTATGACGGTTGGCCGGCTTATGCCGCGGTGGCCGAAGCGATGAGCGGCATTTACGACTACAAACTCGAACCCGGACGTCCACCGATGGTGTCGCCGGTTGGCGCACTCGGCGATATCGGCACGGCACTGTTCGCCACCATTGGCGTATTGGCCGCATTACGTCATCGTGATCGCACCGGACAGGGTCAATACGTTGATGTCGCCATGTTCGATGCGATGGTGTCAATGACCGACCTCGTCACCAACTTCTGGTCGATGGGATTGCGCACCGAACCAGGTCAAGGCCTCGCCATGATCTTGGACGGATTTAAAGCCAATAACGGTTGGTTCATCATCCAAGTTGGCCGCGAACATGAATTTGAACGTTTGGCCAATCTCATTGGAAAACCCGAATGGATGACCGACGAACGACTTTCCACTCGCGCTGGCTGGCGGAAACATATTGACGACATCATTCGTGAAGGCGTGAACGAATGGGCCGCCGATAAAACCAATGTCGAAGCGTGTCAGTTACTGGCTCAAGCAGGCGTTGCGGCTGGCCCTTGCCTCACCGCGCAACAAGTCATCGACGATCCGCATGTAGCCACTCGCAATATGTTGGTGGAAATTCCGCGTCTTGATGGTGGCGATCCGGTTTTAACGCCCGGCAATCCCATCAAGATGTCAAAGATGGCCGATGGTCCCGAAACGCGTATGCCGTATCTGGGTGAACATACTGATGAGGTATTGAGTCGCGAATTAGGGCTGAATGCCGACGCAATTGCGAAACTGCGTGATCAAGGCGTCGTTGGTTAAACCAATCACATAAATGATGTAGCGCCATCAAGACCTAAGTGAGGAAAGTCTCCATAGGCAATGGGCTGCATATTTCCGTAACCAACTGCGCCTTCAACCTCATCGGTAATACGCACGGCGGTGTCACGGATTTGATGAAGTTTCACTGCGTTTTCCCGCAGCGTGCAATCGGAAATTCGTTCACCTTCGACAACGAGTGGGCCTCGCCATTCACCGTGGTGATGACCGTTATATCC